>JBDTMF010000070.1:0-19932 GCA_039934455.1 Solirubrobacteraceae bacterium | reverse complement strand
TGCGATGCACGCCCATGCGGCGATCCTCTCAAGCCGCCGAGCGCAGCGCTACCGCTTCAGACGACAAGGAACGCGGTCTGCGCGCCGGCGAGAGTGCACCCCTTCGCGTGAACGGAGCACTCCGGTCCAGCGCTCGTTACGCTGCTGAAGCAGGAACCGAGCGGCATCGACCCGCGGCAGTAACCGTTCCTCCGGCGGGTGGCAGGAAAGGGCGCTGCGGGCCGGCGAGCTGGTTTCCGGCCCCCGGCACGGCGAACGGAGCCCGAGATCAGGTGGAGGAAACAGTCGCCGGCGGGTTCCATTTCCTGACAGGCCCCGCCGGCCGCCGAGGCCGATCCCTGGGTCGACCCGTCCGGCCGCCGCACAGGCGACAATCCCGCGCCCATGGCCTGGCTCGAAACCACTTCCGAGACGTTCGTCGCGCGTCACGACGAGCGCGACGCGGAGGACGCGCAGCGTGTCCTCGCCCAGCTCGAGTACGCACGCCCGCGGCTGCAGGCCCGGCTCGGAGCCGAGGTCGGCGAGCTCGCGGTCGTCCTGCACCCCACGAGCGCGCAGCTCGACGCGGCCCAGCCGTGGCTCGTGCTCCAGCGCTCGCGGACCGCCCCGGCCGGGCGGCGCTACGTCGTCGGGCGCGTGACCGACGGCGAGCTGCACGTGCTGGCGCCGCGCGTGCTCGCCGCCCGCGCCTCCAACGTCGAGGGCTCGCTCGAGTTGCTGATGCTCGCCCCCACCGCCCTCCTCGCCAAGCGCCTGCTGACGCCCGACCGGCGGCGGCGCCTTGGCCGCGGCCGGTCGCTGCCGCAGGACGCGCCGTGGCGGCTCGAGGGCGCCGCGCAGTTCTTCTCCGGCCAGACGCGCCATATCCGCCCCGCGGTCGTCCTGCGTACGCACGAGCGACCGGCGCCGAGCTTCCCGCCCGGCCGCCGCGACGCGCTGCTGCTCGGCGGCACCGTGTTCGACCTGCTCGCCCGCGAGGAGGGTGAGGAGGCGTGCGTCGACCTCGCCCGCGCGCCGAACCCCGCCCAGGCGCTCGAGCGCGCGTTCCACGGCCGTCCGATGCGCCAGACCGAGCAGGCCTGGCGCTCCCACCTCAACCGGCTCGCGCGGCCTTCTTAGCCCGGATCCACGCTTAGGGGCTGTCGTCCGGCCAGTGGCCGTGGGCGGCGAAGTACTCGCGCGCTTCGTCCTCGGCCTGGCGCTCGTCGTCGCCCTTGGCGCCGAAGCGAAACAGCAGGTTCATGAGCAGGACCGCGAGCCCGGCGCCGACGCACATCGCGAACCCGTCCCACTTGATGCTGCCGTCGGCCACGAACAGGATCACGAAGCCCGCGAGCACCAGCACGGCCGGGAGCCCGTAGCGGAGCCAGATCACGGCCACACGGCGGTGATCACGCCGGCCGCCACGATCGCGATCAGGAACACGGCGAGCGCGGTCGCGAGCGCGCGCACCCACGGCGCCTCCGTCCGGCGCGCGAGCGGCCCGGGAACGCGGGGAGGCGGCTCGGTGGTCCCGAGCGCGTCGCGCGCGGCGAGCGCGCCCGACTGCGGGACGAGGATGTCGCGCGGGCCGGCGGCGAGGAAGTCGGGGACGTCGAAGCCGCCCGAGCGCCGCGTCAGCGACGGGATCCCCTCCTCGAGCAGCAGACCCTGCAGGAACTCGGCCTCGGACTGGTGGCGCGCCGCCGCGACCCGCACGAGCGGCCCTTCCGCGTAGCGCGCCTGGACCTTGCGCGCGCGCTCCTGCGCGGAGGTCGGCGCGGGCGCCGCCGCGGCGAACTCCGGCGAATGCACGAGCGGCAGCCCGCAGTCGGGGCAGAAGCGCTCGGTCCCCGGGTGCGGCGTGGCGCATGCGGAGCAGATCAGCGCGTCACTCATCCGACCACCTCGAGCGGCTGCTCGCTCACCTCGCCTTCCACGATCCGGAAGGCGCGCACATCGGGCTCATCACCCGCGACGCCGACGATCACGTAGAGCGCTTCGGGATAGAACGCGAGGTTGATGTCCGTCTGCGACGGGAGCGGCGGGGTGCGCGTGTGCGAGTGGTAGATCGCCCCGAGCTCGTGCCCGGCGTCCTCGATCGCGGACTGGATCCTGTACTGCTCCATCCCCTCCATCTCGTAGCGCAACGGGGAGGCGGCGGCGTTCTTGGCCGGGTGCACCGCGACCGCCTTCCCGGCCCGGGTGGCGATGATGCCGCAGCACTCGTTCGGCGCCTCGGCGCGCGCCTGGGCGATGATCTGAGCGAGCAGGGCGCGGGCGAGCTGCACTAATGCGGAGCGGCGGTGCGGTCCGCGTCCGCCTTGAGGGCCGGAGGCTCGCCCTCGTCCTCGTCGTCGTCCTGGCCAATGCCGCTGACCGAGTCCTTGAACTCCCGCAGGCCCTTGCCGAGCGCCTTTCCGGCCTCTGGGAGGCGCTTGGGGCCCAACACGATCAATGCGATCGCCAGGACGAGGATGAGTTCCATTGGGCCAACGCTGAAGGGCATGTCGCGATCCTTCCGGTTCACCACCACACGGTGGAGTCAAGATTCTCGATCTCGTCTACGGGACGAGTGTAGATGCCCGAGGAAAGGTACTTCCAGCCGTCATCGCAAACGATAAAGACGACGTTGCCCTCGTCGAGCTCGTTGGCGATGCGGACCGCGATCGAGGCGATGGCGCCGGAGGAGACGCCGGCGAAGATGCCCTCCTCGTCGAGCAGCCGCCGCGTCCAGACGATCGCGTCGTGGTTCGTGACGAAGATCTTCCGGTCGAGCAGCGAGAGGTCGATGATCGGCGGGATGAAGCCGTCGTCGAGCGAGCGCAGGCCCTGCACGGGCTCGCCCTGCATCGGTTCGGCCGCGACGATCTTCACGGCGTCGCCGAGCTCCTCCTTGAAGCGCCGGCCGACGCCCATCAGCGTGCCGCCGGTCCCGAGGCCCGCCACGAAGGCGGAGATCTCGTCGAGCTCCTCGAGGATCTCGGGCGCCGTACCGTTGTAGTGCGCGGCGGGGTTGGCGGCGTTGCCGTACTGGTAGGGCATGAAGTAGCTCGCGTCGGCCGCGGCCATCTCGAGCGCCATCTCCACCGCGCCGTTGGAGCCCTGCGAGCCCGGCGAGTAGACGATCTCCGCGCCGTACATCTGCAGCAGCTGGCTGCGCTCCGGCGTCACGTTGTCGGGCATGACGACCTTCAGCGGATAGCCCTTGCGGGAGCAGATCATCGCCAGCGAGATGCCGGTGTTGCCGGAGGTCGGCTCGAGGATCGTCTGCCCGGGCGCGATCGAGCCCTTCTCCTCGGCGTCCTCGATCAGCGCGCGCGCGACGCGGTCCTTGATCGAGCCGGTCGGGTTGTGGGACTCGAGCTTGGCCCAGATGCGCACGCCCGGCTTGGGCGAGAGCCGCTTGAGCTCGACCAGCGGCGTATTGCCGATGGCCTGGATGATGTCGCCGTAGCGGCCGCCGCACGGACGGTTCTGAAGCTCAGAAGGCGCCACTTCAGAAAGTATAGCCTCAGAAGCGTGATCCCATGCATGGACCGGGGTTCCGCCCGATCGCGCTGCCGGTCGTGCTTCCCGGCATCGCAACCACTACCGTGCTGTGCATGGTGTTCTCCTGGAACGACTACGCGTTCGCCGCGACCTTCTCGGGGCCCGACTCTCCGACGCTCCCGATCGCCGCGTCGCAGCTCGTGACGCAGACGGAGATCGACTGGGGCCGGCTCACCGCCATCGGCACGATCGTGGTGGCGCCGATGATCGTGGTCGGGCTCGTCGTGCGGCGCTGGCTCGTGACCGGCCTGACGCTCGGGGCGGTGACCGGCGAGTGAGGGCGGCCGTCCTGCACGCGCCCGGCGACGTCCGGATCGAGGAGCGCGACCGCCCGCTGCCCGGGCCGCGCGAGGTGCTCGTCCAGATCACCGCGGTCGGCGTCTGCGGCTCCGACGTCCACTACTACGAGCACGGCCGCATCGGCCCGATGGTGGTCGAGGCCCCGATGGTGCTCGGGCATGAGTCGGCCGGGAACGTGGTCGAGCTCGGCGAGGGTGCGACGAAGCACGCCGTCGGTGACCGCGTGACGCTCGAGCCGGGCGTGCCGTGCGGACGCTGCCGCGAGTGCCGCGCCGGCCGCTACAACCTCTGCCCCGACGTCGTCTTCTTCGCGACCCCGCCGATCGACGGCGCGTTCGCGGACTTCGTCGCGATCCACGAGGACTTCGCGTTCGCGCTGCCCGACTCGCTGTCGGACGAGGAGGGCGCGCTGATGGAGCCACTGTCGGTGGGCATCTGGGCCTGCCGCAAGGCGTCTGTGAGCGCGGGCGACCGCGTGCTCGTCACCGGCGCCGGGCCGATCGGCATCCTCGCCGCCCAGTGCGCGCTCGCCTTCGGCGCCGTCGAGGTCACGGTCTCCGACGTCAACGAACAGCGCCTCGAGGTCGCCCGCCGCACCGGCGCGACGCGCACGGTCACCCCCGGGGACGGCTTCGAACTCGAGGCCGACGTGCTGATCGAGTGCTCCGGGCACCCCGATGCGCTGAGCGCGGGCATCAGGGCGCTGCGCCCCGCCGGCACCGCCGTGCTCGTCGGCATGGGTCCGGGCGAGGACGGCACGGTGCCGCTGAGCGCGATCCAGCGCCAGGAGATCTGGGTCACCGGCACCTTCCGCTACGCGAACACCTACCCGACCGCGATCGCGCTGGCGGCGGCGGGCCGCGTCGACCTCAAGTCGATCATCACCGGGCACTACGCGCTCGAGGACGCCGAGGCGGCGCTCAGGGTCGGGCGCGAGGACCCGGCGAGCGTCAAGCCGATGGTGGTCCCGTGAGCTGAGCGCCCTCAGCCGCCGGCCATGGCCGGCAGGATCACGAGCGTGTCGCCCTCCGACACGGTCGTGTCCAGCCCGTCGAGGACGCGGACGTCCTCGTCGTTGAGGTACACGTTGACGTAGCGATTGAGCTGCCCCTCGCCCGAGAAGAGCTGGGACTGGGTGTCGGGGTGCTGCTCGGCGAGGGAGTGCAGGACCGCGCCGACGTCTCCGCCGGCAGCCTGCACCTCCTTCTCGCCGCCCACGGAGGGGCGCAGCACGGGTGGGATCTTCACGGTGGCCATGTGCGTCAGGGGTTACCCCGTGTGGGCATCCGGCCCAAACATCTGATGTCGGGGGTCTCCATCCAGTCGACCATTCAGCCTGCGGCGGCGCAGAACGCCTCGTAGTCGGGGAACACGCCCAGCTCCTCGTCGGAGATCTCGGACGGGTCCTTCGAGCAGATCGCGCACTCGGGATCGCGGCGGACCTTGAGCTCGGTGAACGTCGCGCCGAGCGCCTCGTAGAGCAGCAGGCGGCCGACCAGCGGCTCGCCGGCGCCGGTCACGAGCTTGATGACCTCGGTGGCCTGGAGCAGCCCCATCGTGCCCGGGAGCACGCCGAGGACCCCGTTGGCGCCGCAGGAGGGGGCCATGTCGGCCGGCGGCGGCACCGGGTAGAGGCAGCGGTAGCACGGGCCCTCGTGCGGGGCGAAGACCGAGAGCTGGCCGTCGAAGCCGAGGATCGAGGCCGAGACGACCGGGATGCCGAGGCGGACCGTCGCGTCGTTGAGCAGGTAGCGCGTGGGGAAGTTGTCCACGCCGTCGACGATCACGTCGTAGCCCTCGATGATCTCCATGATGTTGGAGGCGTCGAGGCGAACCTTGTACTTCTTGACGTCCACGCCAGGGTTGATCGCCTTGATCGACTCCTCCGCGGAGTCGACCTTCGCGACGCCGATGCGGTCGGTCGTGTGGATGACCTGGCGCTGGAGGTTGGACAGGTCGACCTCGTCGTCGTCGACGATCCCGAGCGTGCCGACCCCGGCCGCCGCGAGGTACAGCGCGGTCGGCGAGCCGAGCCCGCCGGCGCCGAGCAGCAGCACCTTGGACTCGAGCAGCTTCGTCTGCCCCTCGAGGCCGATCTCGGGCACGAGCAGGTGGCGCGAGTAGCGCTCGCGCTGCTCCTTGGTGAGCGACTTCGGGAGCTCGACGTCGTAGCCGCGGTCCTTCCACAGCGTGATGCCGCCGTTCATGGAGGCGACGTTCTCGTAGCCCAACTGCTCGCGCAGGGTGTTGGCGGCGAGCGCGGAGCGCTGGCCGGAGGCGCAGTAGACGACGACGCGCTGGTCGCGATCGGCGACCGCGCCCTCGATCCGCGACTCGAGGTAGCCGCGCGGGACGTGCTTGGCGCCGGGGATGTGGCCGGCGTCCCACTCCTCTGTCTCGCGCACGTCGACCAGGACGACGCCGTTGCCGAGATGCTCGCGCACCTCCGACGGGTCGACCTCCTCGACCTCGCTGCGGATCTTCCGGATGACCTCCGCTCCGGTTGGGCTCATGAAATCACTCGTTCCGGGTCAGGTTTCGACACTTCAGAAAGTATAGCCGCGGAATCCGGCCCCAGACCGAATCCGGCCTTACCCCCATAAGGCTCGCTGGACGGATGGCCGATAGAAGCCGTGATGCGCACCCGCACACTGCTTACCCAGGTTCTCGCGGTCAACTCGCTGCTGGTCGGCATGACCGCCATCGTGGCGGTCGGGATCACGCGCGACCGGCTCGGCGACGCGACCAGCGGCGAGGGCCTGCTGCTGCTCGCGCTCGCGGTCTTCAGCGCCGTTCTCCTCAATTCGCTGCTGATCCGCCGCCGCCTGGAGCCGATGGAGCGCCTCGTGCAGACGATGGACCAGGTCGACCTCAACGCCCCCGGCATGCGCGCGAGCCCGCCGCGCTGGGCGGCCCGCGAGGTCCAGAAGCTCACCACCGGCTTCAACCGCATGCTCAGCCGCATCGAGGACGAGCGCCGCCAGGCGGGCCGCGCCGTTCTGCGCGGCCAGGAGCAGGAGCGCTCGCGCATTGCCCAGGACCTCCACGACGAGGTCAACCAGGCCCTCACCGGCATCCTGCTGCGCCTCGAGGCGACCACGATGGACGCCCCGCTCGCGCTGCGCCCGGAGCTCCAGGAGACCAAGCGCCTCGCCAACCAGGCGATGGAGGAGCTCCTCCAGCTCGCCCGCCAGCTGCGGCCGACCGCGCTCGACGACCACGGCCTGATCCCGGCGCTCGCCTCCCAGGTGGAGGACTTCGCGCAGCGCAGCGGCATCGACGCCCGCTTCTCCCGCCACGGCGAGATGCCGCCGATGACCGACGAGGAGCAGCTCGTGATCTACCGCGTGACGCAGGAGAGCCTCTCGAACATCGCCCAGCACGCCAAGGCGTCGCACGTGCGCGTCCAGCTCTCGTTCGTCGGCCGCACGATCCTCCGCATCTCCGACGACGGCGCCGGGTTCGACCCCGGCCCCGGCAACACCGGCCGCAACGGCCGTCCGCGCGGCCGCGTCGGCGGCCTCGGGCTGTCGGGCATGCGCGAGCGCGCGCTGCTGATCGGCGGAAACCTCGCCCTGTTCTCGACACCGAACGAAGGCACCACGATCGAACTCACGATGGGAGCAACATGATGAAGATCCTGATCGCCGACGACCACGGCATCGTCCGTGGCGGCCTGCGCCTCCTCATCGACCGGCAGCCGGACATGGAGGTCATCGCGGAGGCCGAGGACGGCGTCGACGCCTTCGAGCAGGCGCTGGCCACCAAGCCCGACCTCTGCGTCCTGGACGTCTCGATGCCGCGCATGACCGGCCTGCAGGCCGCGCGCGAGATCCGCTCCCACATGCCCAGCACGCAGGTGCTCGTGCTCTCCATGCACGACGACGAGCGCTACGTCTTCGATGCGCTGAAGGCGGGCGCGTCCGGCTACGTTCTCAAGCGCGAGGTCGACCACGCGCTGATCGGCGCGATGCGGGCCGTCCACCGCGGCGAGGCGTTCCTCACCACCGCCGTCGAGCGCTCGTTGATCCGCGACTGGATGAGCGACGACCGCGCCGGCCCGGACGAGCCGCTGACCCCGCGCGAGCAGGAGGTCCTGAAGCTGATCGCCGAGGCGCACACCAACAAGCAGATCGCCGAGATCCTCCACCTCGCGGAGAAGACCGTCGAGTCGCACCGCGCGAACCTGCTGCGCAAGCTCGGCATGCGCGACCGCGTCGAGCTCGTCCGCTACGCGATCCGCCGCGGGCTGACGGAAGCCTGAGGGGCCTAATCTGACGCGGGTGCAGACCCGCGTCCTCTACGCCCTCGCGACCGTCGGCCTGTGTGCCGCGGCGGCCGTCGCAGGCATCTGGATCGCCGCGAGCCGTGGCCAGGGCACTGAGCGGCCGAGCAGCGCGTTCGCCGGCTCGATCCGCCCGCCGGGCGCACGGGCACCGGTGTTCCGGCTCCGCGACCAGGACGGCAGGACGGTGTCGATGGCGAGCTACCGCGGGCGCACGGTCGTCATGGCCTTCGTCTACTCGACCTGCAAGGACACCTGCCCGGGCCAGGTGCAGTCAATCCGCGGCGCGCTCGACCGGCTCGGGCACGACCTGCCGGTGCTGCTCGTCTCCGTCGACCCGGCCAACGACACGCCGGCACGCGCGAAGCGCTTCCTGCTCCAGCAGCACGTGACCGGCCGCATGCGCTTCGTGCTCGGATCCGAGCGCGAGCTGGCGCCGGTGTGGAAGGGCTACGGCATCGCCCCCCAGCGCGGGACGCTCGACCACTCCGCCTACGTGGTCGTCGTCGACGGCAACGGCCTGCAGCGGATCGGCTTCCCGCACTCGCAGCTGACGAGCGAGGACCTCGAGCACGATCTGCGCCGGCTGGGTTAGCCCCCGGCGACGGCGTCCTGCGCGGCGTCCTCGCGGTCGGCCGCCGCCCGGTAGACGGAGTAGGCCTCGTAGCCCCCACCGAACCGCCAGGTGCGCCACGCGTCCTCCGCCTCCTCGTGCGCGTCGCTCCAGGCGTCGTAGAGGGCGTTCCACGCCGGGCCCCGTGACGCCTCGCGGCGCAGAATCAGCTCCCGTGTGTCGGCTACCTGGTCGAGCAGTACCTTCAATTCGCGCAGGCTCATCTCATCTCTCATTCGCACGAGACCCCCGAGCGGTTGCCCGGGCACCTCAATAAGACGCAATGACCCCTGAGGGAATTCCGTGTTACTCGGGCGGCTCGCCGGAGCCGGACCGGCGATCGCGGACCTTGCCGGCGAGGATCACGCCGACGAGGAAGATCAGAGGCGCGATGTAGGCCAGCGAGACGAGCCAGTGGCCCGCATGGGCGAACACGAGCATCAGCATCAAGCATGACGATCCGAGAACGACGACGGCCCCGCCAGAGCGGGGCCGTCGTCCTGCTACTCGGAGCGGTGGCCGCGAGCTACCCCTTGCACTTCGCCGTTGTGTTGCCGCTGATCGAGCCGGTGGCGGGGAACGTCGCGTTCGGGTGGAAGCTGAACTTCACGCCGACGTTGTGGTGCTTGCTCCTGCAGCCGGTCGAGCTGACGAGGTAGTGCTTGCCCTTCCTGGCCTTGATCGTGGTCTGGAGGTCGACGAGACCCGAGAACACGCTCGGCGCGGGCTGCTGGAGATCGTCGTCGATCTTGATGACGATCTTCGAGCCGTACTTGCCGCCGGCCTTCGAGACCTTGCCGACGAGACCCTTGCGGATCGTGCCGGGGGCCGTCTGCTGGGTGTAGAAGATGATCGTGTTCTTGCTGCCGACGTAGGCGTCGACGGTGAAGCTCACCGGGACGTGGCCGGGGCCGACCACAGCATGGGCGGTACCGCGGCCGGCCTTGGAGCCGGACGGGCAGGCCGCCTTGCCCTGCGAGTTCAGCGTGTTGGCGGTGCAGTACTTGAAGCCCTTGCCGTTGAGCTTGAGCTGCTTGCCGAGGTTGACGGTGATGGTGTCGACCGTCGCGTCCGTCTTGTTGTTCTTGACGAACAGCTTGAGCGCCACGTTCTTCGGCTTCTTCTTCGTGCCGGCCTTGCTCGGCGAGACGGTCGCGGTGACGTCGGGAGCGGTGCTGGGATCCTGGGCCACGGCCGCAGCGGCGACTGCGATGGAAAGCATGGCGGCGAGCGCCACGATCAGGTACTTGCGCAAAGACTCCTCCTCAGGAGTAAACGTACGAAGGGAAAGGGCGGGATCACCCGGATGAGCGGAGCCTATCCGCACCTGCTCAATCCCTGCCGGAGGGCGGAAGTTGCGCTGCTAGCGTCCGGCCGCGTGCGCGCCCCGCCCGACGCCATCCCCGCCGTCCCGTTCCCGGGCGGGCTCCGGTGGGTCAATGTGGCGCCCCTCCGGATGGACCAGCAGCGGGGCCGGCCGGTGCTCGTCGAGTTCTGGGACTTCTGCCGCGTCAACTCGCTGCGCACGCTCCCGTACCTGTCCGCGTGGCACGAGCGCTACGCCGCCGACGGCCTGCGCGTGATCGGCATCCACGCCGGCGGCTTCGAGCCCGCGCGCGATCCCGACGCCGCCGCCGAGGCCGTCGAGCGCCTCGGGATCGAATACCCGGTCGTGATCGACGGGCGGCTCGAGCTGTGGGACTTCTACGGCAACGAGGGCTGGCCCGCGCGCTATCTCTGGGACGCCGGGGGCGCGCTCTACTCCATGCACTACGGCGAGGGCGCCTACGAGGAGACCGAGCGCGAGATCCAGGCGCTGCTCGGGGTCGAGCGTGAGCCGGTGCCGCCCGTCCGCCCCGAGGACGCGCCCGGCGTGCTGCTCCCGGCCCAGACCGCCGATCAGCCCGGCGCCTACTCCGGGCCCTACGAGGCGGGCGGGGCGTGGGGGGTGCTCGAGGGTCGCGGCGAGGTGCGTGCCAACGGCGAGAGGATCCCCGTCGACGGGCCCGGGGCCTACCCGCTCGTGGAGCACCCGCGCCACACGCGCGGCATCCTCGCGCTCGAGATCGGCGACGGCGTGACCTGCCACGCCACCTGCTTCACCCCCGGGCTGCCCTAGGGGCGGCGGGCGGGCCGCAGGTCGTCGTGCCCGCGGTCGCCGAGCAGGCGGATCAGCTCGGGCGGCCCGTCGTCGCCGACCGAGATCGCGGTGCCGGGCCAGTACGGCGACTGGTTGGCGCCGCCGGTGAGGAAGTGCGGCTGGTAGACCCAGCTGCCGGAGTTGAGCATCTGCGTGCCCGCCGGCGTGGTCCACTCGGAGAGGTCGTCGCGCGGCCACGGGCCCGCGCGGTGCGAGTGGCCCCACAGCACCCACGGCGCCGTGACACCCAGCCGCCGCAGCACCTCGCGCATGCCGAACAGCCCGCCGCGCCGCAGCGCCTGGCCGGAGAGGTTGCGGTCGATCGGGCCGAGCCCGACGCCGTTGATCGCCGCCACGGCCGCCGCATAGCCCGCGCCCAGCCCGGCGGCGCGCAGGGGATGCGTGCGCCGCCCCTCCCCCGTCAGCGCCACCCAGGCGCGCGCGGAGGCGCCGGCGCCGCCGGTCAGCGGACCGTTCTGCGAGCGCTGGACGAGCGCGTGCATCCACGCGTAGATCGGCGCGAGCGCGGCCTCGTAGGCGTCCGCGGACGCGTCGCGCTCGGGCAGGTGCACCACCCAGCGGCCCATCGCCCCGGCCGCCAAGCGCTCGAAGGTCGGCACGGTCGTGTGGAGGTCCGAGTAGTGGCCGTGGATCGCGTAGACGTCGTCGCGCAGCCACACGCCGGGGTAGGCGAGCTCGACGCGCGCGGGCGCGGCCAGCGCGGCGAGCTTCGCGGCCAGGAGGCCGGCGTCGGCCGGCGCGATCCGCTGCTCGAGGCCGAGGAAGCCCGGCGGCTCGGTCTGCAGGCGACCGTCGATCCAGCCCGCCACGAGCCCGTGGTCGTGGTTGCCGCCGACGAGCAGCAGCTCCCCGTCCGGCCCGAGCGCGCGCCCGAGGTCGGCGAAGACGGACGCGGCGATCTCGGCGACGTCGCGCTGCAGCGCCTCGCGCAGCTCGACGGCGTCGCCGAGGATCACGAGCCGGTCATGGCGTGCGACCGCCTCCAGCAGCGGCGCGCGCAGGTCGGCCCGCCGCAGCAGGTCGGCGTCACGGGTGGACCCGAGGTGGAGGTCGGAGACGACAAGCGTGCGCATCGGCTCTGAGACTAGGGTCTCGCGCGATGACCGACTCCGCCGGACCGCTCGAAGGACTGCTCGTCGCCGACTTCTCGCGCGTACTCGCCGGCCCGTTCGCCGCGATGACGCTCGGCGACCTCGGGGCCGACGTGGTGAAGGTCGAGCGCCCCGGGAGCGGCGACGACACGCGCGCGTGGGGACCGCCGTGGTACGACGAGCGAAGCGGTGACGAGGCCTCCGGCCGAGGCAGGAATGCCACCTACTACCTCGGCCTCAACCGCAACAAGCGCTCCGTGGTGCTCGACCTGTCGGACGAGGGCGACCGCGGGCTCGCGCGGGCGCTGGGCGAGCGCGCCGACGTGCTGATCGAGTCCTTCCGCCCCGGCCTGATGGCCTCGTGGGGCCTCGGTGGCGACGCGCTGCGCGAGCGCAACCCGCGCCTCGTGTCGTGCTCGGTCACCGCCTTCGGCTCCTCCGAACGCGCCTCCGGGCTGCCGGGCTACGACCTGCTGCTGCAGGCCATGGGCGGCCTCATGAGCGTCACCGGCGAGGCGGACGGGCCGCCCCTGAAGGTCGGCGCCGCGGTCGTGGACCTCGTCTGCGGGCTGCTGGCGGTGGCGGGGATCGAGGCGGCGCTGGTCGAGCGCGAGCGCACCGGCGCCGGCCGCCACGTCGAGGTCTCGCTGCTCGATTCGGTGCTGACCACGCTGCTCAACCAGGGCTCGGGCTGGGTGTCCGCGGGCGCCGAGCCCTCGCGTCGCGGCAACCGCCACCCGAGCATCACACCGTACGAGACCTACGAGGCCGCCGACCGCCCGTTCGCGCTCGCCGTCGGCAACGACCGGCTGTTCGCGCGCCTGTGCGGGGCGATCGGACGGCCGGAGCTCCCGGACGACGCGCGCTTCGCCACCAACAGCGCGCGTGTCGGCAACCGCGACGCGCTCGAGGCGACGCTCGACGCGGTCTTCCGAACCCGGCCGGCCGGCCACTGGGTCGAGCTCCTGCGCGCGGCGAGCGTGCCCGTCGGCCCGATCAACTCCGTGTCAGAGGCCTACGCGCTGGCCGACTCACTCGGGCTCGAGCCGATCCTCGAGGCCGACGGCGTCCCCCTCGCCCGGCCGCCGGTCGGCAGCCTGCGCCGCCGGCCGCCACGGCTGGACGAGCACGGCGACGAGATCCGGGCCTGGCTGCGGGAGGGTTAGGCGTCGCGCGCGGCGATGGCCTGCCGCACGGTCTTCGGCAGCATGAAGCGCACGTCTTCGCGCATGACCTCGAACTCCGAGACGTCCTCGGTGCCGCGGTCGCGGAAGAAGGCGACCAGGCGCTGCACGAGCTCCTCGGGGGCGCTGGCGCCGGAGGTGATGCCGACCACGCGGGCACCCTCGAGCCACTCGTCGCGGACCTGGGCCTCGTTGTCGATCAGGTGCGCCTGGGCGCCGAGATCGCGCGCGACGTCGACCAGGCGCTGCGAGTTCGAAGAGTTCTGGGACCCGATCACCAGCACCAGATCGCACTCCTTCGCCATCTGCTTGACGGCGGCCTGGCGGTTGGTCGTGGCGTAACAGATGTCGTCCGTGCGGGGCCCGGTGATCCTCGGGAACTTCTCGCGCAGGCGGTTGATGATCGTGCGCGTCTCGTCGACCGACAGCGTGGTCTGGGAGATGTAGGCGATGCGGTCGGGATCGCCGACCTCGAGCGCGTCGACGTCGGCCTCGGTCTCGACCAGCACGATGTGCTCGGGCGCCTCCCCCATCGTGCCCTCGACCTCCTCGTGGCCGGCATGGCCGATGAGGACGATCGTGTAGCCCTCGGCGGCGAACTTCTTCGCCTCGACGTGCACCTTGGTGACCAGGGGGCAGGTGGCGTCGAGCGTGAAGAGGTTGCGCTGCCTGGCGTCGGCGTGGACGGCCGGGGAGACGCCGTGGGCGGAGAAGACGGTGGTCGCGCCCTCGGGGATCGTGCCGTCGAGCTCGTCGACGAAGATCGCGCCGCGCTCGCGCAGCTGCGCCACGACGTGCTTGTTGTGGACGATCTCCTTGCGCACGTAGACCGGCGCGCCGTAGAGCTCGAGCGCGCGCTCGACGGTCTGGACCGCGCGATCGACGCCGGCGCAGTAGCCGCGCGGGGCGGCGAGCAGCAGCCGCTCGGGCGTAGGGAGGGCGGTGGTGGCCATCGCATCCAGTGTAGGCGCCTCTATCTCCAGGTTCGGAGCAGCTCGAGCACGGCCTCGCCGCTGATGTCGAGCGAATGCGCCGAGACCGCGCTCATGTCGTCGCAGAGCTTGTGCCAGCAGGGGAAGTCGAAGTCGATCAGGTCGATCGCCGGCACGCCGTCCCTCGCGAACGGCGTGTGATCGTCGAGGATCTCGCCCTGTGTCCGGCCGGGGAAGGCGGCCTCGGCGCCGACGCGCTGGGCCGCCGCGCGCAGGCGCGCCCACAGCTCCGGGTCAGAGCCCTCCTCCCTCAGCAGCCGCAGGTGCCGGTTGGCCACGAAGTCGAGCAGCACGAACGCGCGCAGCTCGCCGCGATGGCGGCGCGCATAGGCCTTCGCCCCGCGCACCCCGGAGAGCAGGAAGTCGGCCTTGTCGTTGGTCGCCTCCTCGCCGTCGAGCAGCACGAAGCGCAGCTCGGGCGCGCCGGCGGGGCGCTTGGTGTGGCTCAGGACGCGCGCGAGCTCGAGCACCGCCGCGCTGCCGCCCGCGCCGTCGTTGGCGCCGACGAAGCCCGGCATCTTCTTCGTGTCGTAGTGCGCTGCGACCACCACCGCCGGCTTGCGGCCGGGCAGCCGGCCGACGACGTTGCGCAATCCGGGGTGGGTGGGACCGAATTTCTCGTAGTGGCCGCGCGGGAGCACGCGGCGCATCCGCGCCGCCAGCCGCCGCGAGGCGGCCGAGCCCGCGGGCCGCGGGCCCATTTCGACCTGGCGGCGCAGCTCGGCGAACGCGCGGGCGCCGTCGAAGCGGTCGACCTTCAGGCGCGCGGTCGCGGCCGCGCGCGCGGGCGGGTCGTCGTCAAAGGCCCCGCTCACGGCGGCGACCACCAGGCCGAGCGCCAGCAGCGCGGCCAGGGCCACCCCGATGGCGCGAACCTTCATCAGTCGTTGGACGTCACGGTCTCCAGCAGGTCCGCGAAGCGCGCCCGCGCCGCCTCACGGCGGGTCGGCACGTGCTCGGAGGGCACGCCGTCGGCGGGCGCCTCGTAGCCGCGCAGGATCTGCCGGGCGACGCTCTGGCGATGGACCTCGTCGGGCCCGTCGTAGAGCCGCGCCGCGCGCGCGAAGCGGTACATCGCCTCGAGCGGGAGGTCGGTCGAGTAGCCCAGCGAGCCATGGACCTGCAGCGCCCGGTCGACGACGTCGTGCATGACGCCCGCGCCGAAGAACTTGATCAGCGCGATCTCCTGGCGCGCCGCCGAGGCGCCCTCGCGGTCCATCTTCCAGGCCGCCTGCAGCGTCATCAGCCGCGCCGCCTGCATCTGCGCCGCCGAGTCGGCGATCCAGTTCTGGACGGTCTGCTTCTCCGACAGCAGCGAGCCGTGGGAGTAGCGCGTGAGCGCCCGCTCGCAGAGCATGTCGAAGGCGCGGCGCGAGACCCCCAGCCAGCGCATGCAGTGGTGGATACGGCCGGGGCCGAGGCGCTGCTGGGCGATCAGGAAGCCGGCGCCGCGCGCGCCCAGCAGGGCGTCCTTGGGCACGCGCACGTCCTCGTAGAGGACCTCGGAGTGCCCGCCGATGCGGCCGAAGTGCTCGTTGGGGTGCTCCATCGTCGCGATGTCGCGCACGATCGTCACGCCGGGCGTGTCGGCGGGAACGAGCAGCATCGACGCGCGCTGGTACTTGTGCGCCTCGGGGTCGGTGACGGCCATGACGATCAGGAAGTCGGCGACCGAGGCGTTCGAGGAGAACCACTTGTGGCCGTTGATGACCCACTCGTCGCCCTCGAGCACGGCCGTGGTCTGCAGCAGCGTCGGGTCCGAACCTGCGTTCTCGGGCTCGGTCATCGAGAAGGCCGAGCGCAGGTCGCCGGCCAGCAGCGGGTGCAGGTACTGGTCCTTCTGGTCCTCGGTCCCGGCCATGGCGAGGACCTCGGAGTTGCCCGAGTCCGGCGCCGCGTTGCCGAACACCGACGGCGCGAAGACCGAGCTGCCGAGGATCTCGTGCATCAGGCCGAGCTTGACCTGGCCGAAGCCCTGCCCGCCGAGGTCGGGCGGCAGGTGCGCGGCCCACAGCCCGCGCTCCTTGACCTGCTCCTTCAGCGGCGCGATCACGCGCTCGAAGCCCTCCTGGCCGAGATCGTCGAACACGGTCTCGATCGGCCAGACCTCCTCGCGCACGAAGTCGCGCATCCAGTCGAGCTGGTCCTGGAACTCGGGCTCCGTCGAGAAGTCCCACGCCATCGATCAACCGCCTCCTCAGTGACTTCGGTCGGTCCTCTCCCCCAAAGGTTGGCAGGAATCATCCGCAACTTCCGCACCGAGCCGAGGTTGGCGGGACATGAAGCCGATCGCAGCCCTCATCGCCCTGCTCGCCCTGGCCCTCGGCGCCGCCCCAGCGGCGGCGGACGAGCGGCTGGCGGTCGAGTCCGCGCCCTTCACGGCGGACGCCTTCGGCGACGTGATCGCATGGAGCTCCTACGACCCGGCTCTGAAGACCTACTCGCTGCGGCTGCTGCGCGGCGGTCAGCCGATCACCCCGGCGGTCGAGCCTTCGAGCAAGGCCTTCGACCTCGACGTCGGCCCCGGTCCCGACGGTGCCCCGCTCGTCGTCTACGCGCGCGCCGGCGACCTCTTCCAATTCGACCCCGCGACCGGGCTCGAGCAGCCGCTGGCCGAGGTCAACACGCACGCGATCGAGAGCAGCCCGAGCATCCACCGCTCGGCGCTCGCCTTCGTCCGCGACGTCCACCGCAAGCCGGTGGTCTATCTGCGCAAGGACGGCAACACGCGGCGCCAGCCGCGCCCGCGCTTCAAGCACACGCTCGAGGTCGACGGCCTCGAGCTGAGCTCGCGCGGGGTGTTCGTGACCTACCGCACCGACATCGTCCCGACCTGCTGCACCCGGGCGACGCTCTACCGCGTCATCGGCGGCAGGCTCCGCCACGTCTTCGCCGTCGGGAGCGGCGGCGCGAACTTCGGCCAGATCGTCACGCCGACGGTCTTCGGCCGCAACGTCTACTTCGGGCGCACGAACAACGGCTCGGGCCAGGGCAACAACCTCTTCCGCTACGACCTGGGCTCGCGCAAGCTGTTCGCGGCCCGCGGGACGAGCCGCGCGCTGTCGCTGACCTGGCGCGGCGACCGCTTCCTCATGAGCCGCAGCGGGAATGGCTGCGAGGTCCCGCTCGGCGCCGCCCCGACCACCCCGCCGTCCTGCGAGCTGCTGCTCAAGGACCCGACCCACTTCACCCGCGCATCACACGCGGACCAGCGCCGCACACGCCCCTGAGCGTCCGATAGACACCAGGGCGTGGAGGTCGTCGAGATCGCGGCGGGAATCGCGGTGCTGGCGGGCGCGGCGCTCCAGTCGGCGACCGGCTTCGGCTTTGCGCTCGTGTCCGCGCCGCTGCTGTTCGCCGCCACCGACCCCGCGAGGGCGGTCGGGCTGCTGATCTTGCTCGGGCTGCTCGTCAACCTGATGACGCTCGGGACCGAGGGCCGGCGGCCGCAGCCGCTCGTGCGCGACTCGATGACGCTGCTGGCGTGGGCGGTGCCGGGCGTCGCGGCCGGACTGCTCGCGCTGCGCTCGCTCGACTCCACCGCGCTGCAGGTCGGCGTCACGCTCGGCGTGTTCGCGACGCTCGCCGTGCGGGCGCTCGCGCGGCGGCGGCGCGACGCCGGCGCGGGCGAGCCGCCCTGGTGGGCGGCGCCCGCCACCGGGTTCGTCTCCGGCGCGCTGACCACCTCCACGAACACCGCCGGCCCGCCCGTCGTGCTCTACATGCTCGCCCGCGGGGCGACGCCCGTGGAGACGCGCGACACGCTGACCGCCACGTTCGTCGGCTTCTCGGTGCTCGGCATGGCGGCGCTGCTGCTGAGCGGCTCCGAGGGCGCGATCCCGCGCGGGGACGCGCTCGCCGCGCTCGTCCCGGCCGTCGTGGCCGGCCACCTCGCCGGCCGGCCCGTGTTCGCGCGCATCGCCGACCACCACTACGAACCCGCGCTCACCGCCGTGCTGATCCTCACCGCGCTGGGCGGGCTGGCCACCGCATTGCTCTAGCCTCAAGGTGATGCAGGTCGAGATCTGGTCCGACATCGCCTGCCCCTGGTGCTACGTCGGCAAGCGCCGCTTCGAGGCCGCGCTCGAGGCGTTCGAGCACCGTGACGAGGTCCGCGTCACCTGGCGCAGCTTCGAGCTCGACCCCGGCGCGCCGGCCGAGCGCGTGGGCGACCGCGCCGAGCACCTCGCGAGCAAGTACGGCTCGAGCGTCGAGCAGGCGCGCGCGATGCAGGACCAGATGACCGAGACGGCCGCGGTCGACGGGCTCGCCTTTCACTTCGAGACCGCGCGCGCCGGCAACACCTTCGACGCGCACCGCCTCGTGCACCTCGCCGCCGCCCACGGCCGGCAGGACGCGATGAAGGAGCGCCTGATGCGCGGCTACCTGAGCGAGGGCGAGCTGATGAGCGACCACGTCGCGCTCGAGCGGCTCGCCGTCGAGGTCGGCCTGGACGCCGATGAGGTGCGCGAGACGCTCGCCTCCGACCGCTTCGCCGCCGAGGTGCGCGACGACGAACGAACCGCCTCCGCGCTCGGCATCAGCGCGGTGCCGTGCTTCGTCATCGACCGCCGCATCGGCGCCCCGGGCGCACAGCCGCCGGAGGTCCTCACCTCGTTCCTCCAGCAGGGCTGGGACGCGCGCTCGCCGCTGGCGGTGGTCGCGGGCGGCGACGCCTGCGGCCCCGGCGGCTGCTGAGGCTTCAGCGGCGCGCGAGCGCGGCGCGCTGGTCCGCGAGCACACGGAAGGCGCTGACGACGCGGGGGTCGAACTGGGCGCGGGCGCAGCGCTCGAGCTCCTCGATCGCCACCTCGCCTCGCGGTAGCCCCGGGGCGTGGTCATCGCCTCGAACGCGTCGCACACGAGCACGATCCGCGCGGCGAGGGGGATCGCGGCGCCGGCGAGGTGATCGGGATACCCCTTGCCGTCCATCCGCTCGTGCGTCGAGCGGACGATCCGTGCAACGCTGCCGAGGGCCGGCGCCGCCTGCAGGATGCGCTCCCCGATGATCCTGTGGTGGCGCGCGTACTCCCGTTCGGCATCGTTCAGCGGGTCCTGCTTGGCGAGGATCGCGTCCGGGATCGCCACCTTGCCGATGTCATGCAGCTCGGCGGCACGGCGCAGATCCTCGAGCTCCTCCGGTGGCAGCGCCAGCCGCTCGCCGACCGCGACAGCCAGCTCCACGACCCCCCTCACGTGATCCTCGAGGGATGGGTTGCGCTCCGACAGCGCGCGCGGGAGCACGTCGCTGGACTGGCGGCCGGCAGAGGCGCGGCTGCTGTTCTTCTGCACGTACATGCGCTCGTCCGCAAGGTGAGGCGCCCGCTCGGCGTCTCCCGCCTCGGCGGGCAGCGCCACCCGCCCGAAGGAGCAGGTGACGGTGAAGCCCTCGCCTCGCTCACCGAGCGCGGCCGCGGCCGCCGCCAGCAGCCGGTCCTCCTCGGCCGCCCCGGGGTGGGTGAGCACCACGAACTCGTCACCGCCGATGCGATACGCGGTGCCGCCGGTGTCCACCGCCTCCTGGAGCGCCTTGCTCACCCGGACCAGCAGGGAGTCGCCGGCCGGGTGCCCGTAGGTGTCGTTGTAGGCCTTGAACCCGTCGAGGTCGAAGATCGCCAGGCAAGCGGGACGCTCTGCCGAGGCCTCCGAGGCCACGCGCTCGAGGTCGCGCGTCAGGGAGCGGCGGTTGCCGAGCCCGGTGAGCGCGTCGGTGGAGGCCTCCTCGCGGCTGGCCGTGAGCATCCTGAGGTTGTCCCCGAAGGTGAGCGCGAGCCG
>JBDTMF010000069.1:0-20277 GCA_039934455.1 Solirubrobacteraceae bacterium | reverse complement strand
GAGCCGCGGATGAACTGCATCGCGATGTAGAGCGTCTCGCCCGACTGGCCGGCGTCGTAGACCGTGACGATGTTGGGGTGCTGGAGCGCGGCGGCGATGCGCGCCTCGCGGATGAAGCGGGAGCGGAAGCCCTTGGTGTCGGCGAACTCCGGGGCGATGATCTTGATCGCGGCCCGCCGCTGGAGGTTCATGTGCTGGGCGCGGTAGACCACGCCCATCCCGCCGCGGCCGATGCGCTCCTCGATGCGGTAGCCGGCGATCTCGGTGCCGAGGCGCGGGTCTGCGGGTTCCGCCATGATGCCCGATTATGGACGACGCGCTGGCCGGCACACGCGTGCTCATCGCCGGCGGTGACGGAGATGCCGCGCGCGAGCTGGGGACACGCCTCGCTGCGGGCGCCGCCCAGGTCACGCTCGCCGCGGACGCCGAGGCCGCCGCACAGGCCGCGCTGACCGGCTCGCCCGACGTCATCGTCGCCCTCGGTGCGGCCGAGGCCGAGCTGCGCGAGCTCCTGGATCCGCTCGGCCTGCGCTCCGGGCCGCAACTCGTCGACGCCGCCGACCTCGACGCGCCGCTCGAGGACGGCGACCGGGGCGCCGTGCGGCGCCTGCGCGAGCTGCTCGACCGCTCCGCCCTCGAGCGCCGGGCGCGCGAGCTCGAGTCCGCCCTCGCCGCGCTGACGGTCGGGCGGCGCCGCGACCTCGACACGCTGCGGGTGGAGATGCTGCAGCGGCTCGCGCTCGCCGCCGAGTACCGGGACGACAACACGCGCGAGCACACCGAGCGCGTCGCGGCGCTCGCGGCGCGCCTCGGCCAGCGGCTCGGGCTCTCAGAGCTCGCGGTCACCCATATCCGCCACGCGGCGCCGCTGCACGACGTCGGCAAGATCGCCATCCCGGACTCGATCCTGCTCAAGCCGGGGCGGCTGTCCGCGGCGGAATTCGAGGTCGTCAAGACGCACGCCGAGGCGGGCGCGCGCGTGCTCGCCGAGGCCGATTCGGAGCTGCTCGAGGTCGCCGAGAGCATCGCCCGCTCCCACCACGAGCGCTGGGACGGCGGGGGCTATCCCGACGCGCTGGCGGGCCGGGACATCCCGCTGGTCGGGCGGCTCGTGCACGTCGCCGACGTGTTCGACGTGCTCGTCCACGAGCGCCCGTACAAGGACGCCTTCAGCGTCGAGGACGCCGCCGAGGAGATCACCGGCGGCGCCGGCTCGCAGTTCGATCCGGAGGTCATCGAGGCCTTCACCGACCTCGGCCCCCGCGTCTGGCTGGCCGCGCCGGGCATCTACGGCGGGTAGACGCTCGTCCACCGCCCTCAAGTTCTGAGAGCGTCCGCGCGATAAAGAGCGCATGCTGCGCACGCGCACCGCGCTGATCCCCGCCCTGCTGGCCGCCGCGAGCCTCGGGCTCGCCGGGTGCGGCTCGGCGAGCGCGCCGAGCGCGCCCGCCTCCGGCCCGGCAGCTCCCGGCCCCGCCGGCAGCCTCAGCATCGGCGTGACCGGCGGCCACCTCGGCGACGCCGTGACCGACACGAGCGGCGGCGGCCTGCGCGAGCTCTCGCCCGGTGGGCCGATCGACCCGGCCGCCCAGCGCCGCCGGCCCAACCTCCGCGAGGGGATCGGCGCCGGCGACGCCTGCCCCAACGCCACGCTGATGCCCAGCGCCACCAACGTCGCCACGGTCGCCGAGGCGACACTCTGCCTGCTCAACGGCGAGCGCGCCGACCGTGGCCTCACCCCCCTGAGCCTCAACGACCGCCTGCAGCGCGCCGCGCTCGGCCACGGCAACGACATGGTCGAGCACCGCTACTTCGCTCACGAGGGCCGCGACGGCTCGCAGCCCGCCGAGCGCATCCGCGCCGCCGGGTACCTGTCGGCGGGCGGCGCCTGGCGCATCGGCGAGAACCTCGCCTGGGGCACCGGCGACCTCGCCACCCCGACGGCGATCATGGCCGCCTGGATGGCCTCGGCCGGCCACCGAGCCAACATCCTGCAGCCCGCCTACCGCGAGATCGGCTTCGGCGTCCTCGCCGGCAATCCGGCCGCTCCCGAGAACGGCGGCGCGACGTTCGTCACCGAGTTCGGGTTCGTCGACCGTCCCCAGCGCACCGCGTCCACCCGCAGCGCCGTCACGCGCCGCGTCGCCGCCAGGGCCCGCCAGGGCCGCGCCCACACCCGCAGGACCCGCTCGCACGCCAAGGCCCGCCGCGCCCGTGCCCGCCGGGCGCGTGCCGCGCTCGCCCCGCGCTCTCGGCGCGGCCGCATCGTCGGCAGCGTCGCGTCCGTGCGCCACAGCCTCAACTGAGCGGCCCCCACCGCCCGGCGCGCGGCGTAGACTCGGGCGCCAACCGGCCGTCTCGCTCGCCAAGGAGTTCCGCATGGAGTCCTCCGCCCAGCCCGTCCGGGTGCTCGTGGTCGCCAACCGCACCGCGGCCACCCCCGCCCTCATCTCCTGTGTGCGGGAGCGCGCGCAACGGAGTCCGTGCAGCTTCACGCTGCTCGTCCCGAACTCCTCCAGCGGCCTCGAGCGCATCGCCGATCCTGAGAGCCACGAGGAGACGGACGCCAAGGCCACGCTCGAGCTGGCGCTGCCGCTGCTCGAGGAGGCCGCGGGCGCGCCGGTGACGGGCATGGTGGGCGCCCCCGCGCCGCTCGACGCGATCCAGGACGCGATCAACCTCCACGGCTTCGACGAGATCATCCTCTCGACGCTGCCCTCGCGGGTCTCGCGCTGGCTCAAGCTCGACCTCCCGAGCAAGCTCACCGGGCTCGGGCTCCCGGTCACCACCGTCACCCCCGCGGGGCGGCAGGAGCCGGTGACCTCGTAGCCTGAGGGGCGTGACACCCTTCCTCTACCGGATGCAGGTGCTGATCCTCCTGCTGGTGGTCGCGAGCTCGGTGATCGCGATCGTCAAGTTGATCTGAGTCCCAGCCGGCGCAGCAGGCCGGGCGGCCTCGGGACCGGCAACGCAGGCCGCGCTGGCAGGGGCGCGCCGTCGAGCACCGCGCGCGGGACGAGCCGGGTGAGCCAGTCCGCGTGCTCGGACAGCCCCGGCAGCTCGTCCTCGAGCGCGGGGAAGCCGGCCTGCAGGCCGGGCGGGCGGCGGACGGCGTCGTGAGCGTCGGAGGCGACGACGTGCGCGAGCCCCTCCCCGAGGATCGCGATCGTGAAGCGGCGCACCGTGGACCCGAAGCCGCCGGTCATCGCGCCCGCCGTGAGCTGCACGAGCGCCCCGGCGCCCACGAGCGCCTTGAGCCGGCTGGGATCGCGCTGGAAGGCCGGGCAGCGCTCGGGGTGGGCGAGCAGGACGCGGTGGCCGCGCCCGTGGAGGTCGAGCACCATCGGCTCGAAGTCGCCGATCACGGGCGCGAGCGGGCTCTCCACGAGCAGATAGGGACCGCCGCCGAGTGCCAGCGCGCGCAGCGTGTCGTCGTCGAGGTCGACCAGGCGCCAGATCGCGATCTCCCCGCCCGGCAGCACCTCGAGCGGGATCTCCGCCTGGGCGAGCGCGGCGCGGAGCTCCACGAGCGCCGCCGCGATCCGCGGGGGGTCGATGCTCGCGTCGGCGTTGATGTGGGGCGTCGCGAGGATCGTGCGCGTGCCCGTCCCGACGGCCGCCCGCGCGAGTTCGAGCGAGCCCTCCATCGTCGCCGGCCCGTCGTCGAGGCCGGGCAGGATGTGGGAGTGCAGGTCGATCACGCCTGGTTATGATCGCGCACCGGGACGGCGGCACGGCACACGGAGGAGGCACGATGTTCAGCGCGATCGTGGTTGGCACGGATGGATCCGAAACGGCACGGAAGGCCGTGCAGCAGGCCACCGAGCTGGCGAAGCAGGTCGGCGCGTCGGTCAGCCTCGTCTCCGCCTATGAGCCCGTCTCCAACGCGCGCATGCGCGACGAGAAGCGCGAGGTGCCGAAGGACATGGAGTGGATGGTCAACCCGCGCGAGGACGTGGAGGCCACGCTCGAGGAGGCGGCCGAGGAGGTCGACGGCGCCGGCGTGAAGGTCGAGACGTTCGCGCGCGAGGGCGACGCGGCCGACGCGATCCTCGACGTCGCCGAGGAGCAGCACGCCGACCTGATCGTGGTCGGCAACAAGGGAATGACGGGCGCGAAGCGCTTCCTGCTCGGCTCGGTGCCGAACAAGGTCTCCCATCACGCTCCCTGCAGCGTGCTGATCATCCGGACGACGTAGCTACGGCGTGACGGCGCGCGCGGCGTCGACCAGGCCGTAGCCGTAGCGCGAGTCGCGCCCCGGCGTGCCGAGGTCGCGGGCCGTGGCCTTCAGCCGCGCCTCCACCTGGGCGGGCGTGGGGTGCGCGCCGATGACGCCGGAGGCGATCACGAGCGCCGCGGTGGCCGAGACGTGCGGGGCGGCCATCGAGGTGCCGACGTAGCCGCTCGGCAGCCCGAAGGCGCGGATCGAGCGGTTGGTGTAGGTCACCTGGTAGATGTCGCGCCCGATCGGCTCCTGGCCGGGGCGGCAGTTGGGGTCGCCGGGGACGTCGGCGTCGAGGCCGCCGCCGGGGCCGGCGATGTCGAGCTCCGAGCCGGAGTTCGAGTAGTCGGCCTGGCACACGTGCTCGGTCGTCGCGCCGACCGACATCACGCTGCTCGCGCGCGCCGGGTAGGCGACCGCGCGCGCCGAGAAGTTGCCCGAGGCGCCGATCACGAGCGCGCCCTTGCGGCGGGCGTAGCGCAGCGCGTCGAGGATGTCGGGGATCTGCCCGCGCGTGACGCTCGAGTCGAACTCGAACGAGAGGTTGATGACCTTCGCGCCCTTGCGGGCGGCGTAGCGGATGCCCGCGCTGATCGCGACGCTGTCGCCCGTACCCGCGCGGTCGAGCACGCGCACGGGCATGAGGCGCACCCCGTAGGCGAGGCCGGTGACGCCGAAGCCGTTGCCGGTCGTCTCCGCGATCGTGCTCGCGACGTGGGTGCCGTGGCCGTTGAGGTCGTCGGGGTAGGCGTCGTTGTCGACGAAGTCGTAGCCCTTGAGGAAGCGGTTGAGCAGGTCGGGCGAGCGCTTGTAGCCGTGGCGCGTCGCGTAGGCGACGCCGGTGTCGAGCACCGCGACCTTGACGCCGAGGCCGCCGGGGCGCCCGACCGCGTTGAGCCGGTCCCAGGCGTCGGGCGCGTTGACCCCGAAGTCCTTGCTGAAGTTCCACTGCACGCCCTGCCAGGCGCCGAACGGGCTGCCGGGCTGGCCGGGGTCGTTGGGGATGAACCCGCTCATGTGGGCGATCAGGTTGGGCGACGCGCTCAGCACGCCGGGCCGGCGCTCGAGCTCGGCGATCGTCTGCGCGACGCTCCCGCCGTCGCGGATCTTGAGCACGCGCGTGCGCGGGGCGAATGCGTGCGGCTCGCCGGTGCCCGTGGCGCGCTGGGCGGACGCGCGTACGTTGCGGTCGGCCGACGGCGCGTAGCGGACGATCACCTCGTTGGGGACGTAGACGCTCCCGGTGTGCACATTGGGCGGGACGGCGGCGTGCGCCCCGGGCGCAAGCACGAGCACGCCGGCCACGAGGCCGGCGAGCAGGGGGGCGATCGAGCGGGCGGGAGAGGGAATTTTCAAGGGCAGGGCACCCACACAACATTCTCGACGCGAAGAAGTTGCACCACAACCCCTCTTCGTTCCGACAACAATGGCGTAATGGACCAGAATTGGATGCGCGTCGCGATCGAAGAGGCCCAAAAGGCGCTCGAGCACGGCGACGTTCCCGTCGGTGCGGTGGTCGTCCATCAGGGCGAGGTGGTGGGAGCCGGCCACAACGAGCGCGAGTGCCGGCAGGACCCGACGGCGCATGCCGAGACGCTCGCGCTGCGGGCTGCCGCGCGGCGCCGCGGCAGCTGGCGGCTGCTCGAGACTGTGCTCTACGTGACGCTCGAACCGTGCGCGATGTGCGCGGGCGCGATCGTGCTCGCCCGCGTGCCGCGCGTCGTCTACGGCACGGCCGACCCGAAGGCGGGGGCGGCGGGCAGCGTGCTCGACGTGCTGGCCGAGCCGCGCCTCAACCACCGGCCGGTGGTCGAGGGCGGCGTGCTGGCGGCCGAATGCGCCCTGTTGTTGACTGACTTCTTCGCCGCGCGCCGGGCCTGACGCCCGCTACCCTCCAGACCGCTCTCGGAGGGGTGCGAGAGTGGTTGAATCGGGCGGTCTCGAAAACCGTTGTACCGGTAACCCCGGTACCGAGGGTTCGAATCCCTCCCCCTCCGCCTTCGGTCATCGCCGGGATCCTCAGGAGCGCGCGCTCATGACCCCCTGACGGCCGCGCCGGCCTCCTCGGGAGCCGCGTCCTTCTCCGGGGGCACGAACTGGTTGGCGTTGAACGTCGCGCCCTGCGGGTCGCGGATGACGGTCCCGCGGATCCACGGCGCGTCGAACGGCGGGACGAGCACCGTCCCGCCGAGCTGCGCCGCCCGCTCGGCAGTCGCGTCCGCGTTGGCGACGGCGAAGGTGACGTCCCAGTGCGCCGGCGTGCCGGTCTGGTCGTCGGGGATCACGGTGAGGGCCGCGACCACGTCCTCGAAGCGCTCCGGCGCACCCATCTCGGCCATGCGCTCGAGCGTCCCGGGATTGAGCGCGTCGAGGTGGTCGCCGTAGCCGGCGAGGGCCCACATGCCCATCGGCAGCGCCTCCCAGCCGAACACCGCGCCGTAGAACGCCTTCGCGGCCTCGGGGTCACGCGTGTGGAGACCGTTGAAGTTGAGGCTGCCCGGCTCGTTGACGACCGTGGCACCGCCGTTCCCGCCCGGCTGCCAGACGCTGAACACGGCGCCCTCGGGATCGGCGCAGACGGCCATCCGGCCCGCCTCGAAGACGTCGAACGGCTCGGCCAGGACCTTGCCGCCGGCTTCGCGCACCTTGGCGGCGGTGGCGTCGGCGCTCTCCACCCAGACGTAGGTGTTCCAGACCGGCGGGGCGTCCGCCTGCTGCGAGCTGATCGCGCCGACCTCGCCGCCGCCCAGCCGGGCCATGAAGTACTTGCCGGGCGAGTCCGCGGGCATCGTGTCCTCGAGCTCCCAGCCAAACAGGCCGCCGTAGAACTCGGCGGCGGCGTCCGGATCGGGCTGGGCGGTGTCGATCCAGCAGGGGACGCCGGGGATGTAGCGGTCGCGCTCGGCCATCGGGCTGCTCCTTCGTCGTGGGTGCGTGCGAAGACCCACGCTAAACGCGATTGAGGTCAAGTTCTGTCCTCAATCAATCCGGCAGCAGCGGAACCTGCTGGCCCTCGTCGTGGCCGAGCAGCACGGCCCGCTTGATCGCGTCCGCCCCGTAGCGCTCGCGGACATCGTCGAGGGTGGCGTCGAGCGCGCTCAGCTCGCGCGCGTCGACCGGCAGCGCGAGCTGGATCGCGCTGCCGTCGGCGAGGTTGCTCAGCGCGATCCCCAGCAGCGTCAGCCCGCGCGCCTCGATCAGCGGCCGCGCGTCCGCGAGCAGCTCGCGCAGCGCATCCAGGATCGTCATCGTGCTGGCGGTCGGCTCGCTGAGCGTGTGCGAGCGGGTGGAGCGCTGGAAGTCGAGGTGGCGCATGCGCAGCGTGGCGGTGCGGCACACCCGCTCGGCCTTGCGCAGCCGGCGCGTGAGGCGGTCGACGAGCGCGACGAGGATCGAGTCGAGCTCGGCCGACGGGCGCTGCCGCTTGCCGAGCGCGCGCTGCGTTCCCATCGAGCGCCGCCGCCGCCCGACGACCACGGGCCGCGGGTCGCGGTTGTGGGCGAGCGCGTGGAGCTTGCGCCCGGCCCCGGGGCCGAGCAGCCGGACGAGCGAGTCCTCGTCGAGCGTGGCGACCTCGCCGACGGTCTCGATCCCGACCCGCCGCAGCCGCGTCGCGGTCGCCGGCCCGACGCCCCACAGCGCCTCGATCGCCAGCGGGTGCAGGAAGGACAGCTCGCCCTCGGGCGGCACGACGAGCAGGCCGTCGGGCTTGGCCACGCCGCTGGCGACCTTGGCCAGGAACTTCGTGCGCGCGACCCCGACGGTGATCGGCAGCCCGACGCGCTCGCGCACGTCGCGCCGCAGCTTCGCCGCGATCTGCTCCGGCGTGCCCGCGATCCGCTCCATCCCGCGCGCGTCGAGGAAGGCCTCGTCGATCGACAGCGCCTCGACCAGCGGCGACGTGTCGTGGAACACCGCGAACACGTCCCGGCTTGCCTGCGTGTAGGCCCCCATCCGGGCGGGGACGACGATCGCGTCCGGACACAGCCGTCGCGCGCGCCAGCCGCCCATCGCGGTCTTCACGCCGCGCGCCTTCGCCTCGTAGCTCGCCGCGAGCACGACGCCGCCGCCGACGATCACCGGTCGCCCCCGCAGCCGCGGGTCGTCGCGCTGCTCGACCGAGGCGTAGAACGCATCGAGGTCCGCGTGGAGGATGGTGGCCATGGATGACACGAACACACGTTCGCATGCAGGGCGGGTGGGGGCAAGTCCTGCAGGCCGCGCTGCGAGACTGCGCCGATCGCCGCACGTGCCTACCACCAGCGCGGGTTCACGCTCCCGCCCGGCGCGACCGAGATCGTGCTCGTCCGCCACGGCGCCTCGCAGCCGGCGGTGCCCGGCGAGCCGTTCCCGCTGCTCGACGGCCACGGCGACCCGGCGCTCGCGCCCGAGGGTGAGGTCCAGGCGATCCACGTGGCCGAGCGGCTGGCGAGCGAGCCGCTGGCCGGCCTGTTCGTCACGACCCTGCAGCGGACCGCGCAGACCGCGGCGCCGCTCGCGGGCGTGCTCGGGCTCAAGCCGGTTGTGGTGCCCGAGCTGCGCGAGATCTTCCTCGGCGAGTGGGACGGCGGCGAGTTCCGCGTCCGCATGGCCGAGGGCGATCCGATCGCCGCGCAGGCGGTGGTCGAGGAGCGCTGGGAGGTGATCCCGGGCGCGGAGACGATGCAGTCCTTCGAGCTGCGCGTGCGCGCCGAGATCGAGGCGATCGTCGCCGCCGCCGGCGCCGACGCGACCGTCGTCGCGGTCGTGCACGGCGGCGTGATCGGCGAGATCTGCCGCCAGGCCACCGAGAGCCGGCCGTTCGCGTTCATCCACGCCGACAACGGATCGTTGTCCCGGCTCGTCGTGCTGCCCGGCGGGCGCTGGCTGCTGCGGTCGTTCAACGACACCGCGCACCTGGCAACGGCTGCGTAGAGTCGCGGCCCATGGACGACGCCACCCTCGAGCGCTTCGCCGACGTGATCGTGGGATTCGGCGCCAACGTGCAGCCCGGCCAGATCGTCTCGATCTCCTGCGAGCCGGGCAAGGAGTTCATGGTCCGCGCCATCGCCGCGAGTGCGTACCGGCACGGCGCCAAGTTCGTCGACGTCCAGTACTTCGACCCCTGGGTCAAGCGCGCCCGCGTCGAGCACGCGCGCGAGGAGGACCTCGACTTCATCCCCGACTGGCACGGCAAGCGCCTGCTCGCGCTGGGCGAGGTGGGCGCCGCGCGCATCGGGCTCTCCGGCCCGGTCGCCCCCGGCCTGCTCGAGGACCTCGACCCCGCGCGCGTCGGCCGCGACCGCTTCCCGGCGCTCAAGGAGGCCGGCAAGGTCGTCAACGACCGCACGACGAACTGGACGATCGCCCCGTGCCCGACGCCGGCGTGGGCGCAGCTCGTCTTCCCCGACCTCGACGCCGCCGAGGCGCTCGAGCAGCTGGAGTCGAGGCTGCTCCACGTCTGCCGCCTCGACGAGGACGACCCGGTCGCCGCCTGGCGCTCGCGCGCGGACTTCCTCGTCGCCACGGCCGAGCGCCTGAGCGGGCGCCGGTTCGACGCGCTGCACTACGAGGGCCCGGGCACCGACATGACGGTTGGGCTGCTGCCCGGCCACTCCTGGCAGGCCGCGCGCTTCCAGCGCGCCGACGGGCTCGTGCACATGCCGAACCTGCCGACCGAGGAGGTCTTCACCTCCCCCGACCCGGAGCGCGTCGACGGCGAGGTCACGTGCACCAAGCCGCTCGTGCTGATGGACGGGACCGTGGTGCGCGGGCTGCGCGTGCGCTTCGAGGGCGGCAGGGCGGTGCAGATCGACGCCGACACCGCGGCCGAGACCCTGCGCACGATCTGCGCCCGCGACGAGGGCGCATCCCGTCTCGGCGAGATCGCGCTCGTCGACGCCGAGGGCCGGATCGGCGCGCTCGACACCGTCTTCTACGACACGCTGCTCGACGAGAATGCGGCCAGCCACATCGCGTTCGGCCAGGGCTTCCCCTTCGTGATCGGCGACGAGGCCCGCGACCGCGTCAATCAGTCCGAGATCCACCTCGACTTCATGATCGGCTCCGAGGAGCTCGAGATCAGCGGCGTGACGGCCGCCGGCGAGCACGTGCCGGTGCTCGTCGAGGGCCACTGGCAGATCTAGGCGCCCGGGTCCCGTGCGCTGGCCCGTCCAGCTCGTCCTCGTCGCCCTGATCTGGGGCGCGAGCTTCATGTTCATCAAGGTCGAGCTCGACGCCGGCATCGCTCCCGTGCACATCGCGCTGCTGCGCTGCGTGCTCGGCGCCGCGGCGCTGCTGGCGATGCTCGCCTTCACGCGCGACCGGCTGCCGCGCGACCGCGGCCTCTACCTCCACCTGCTCGTCCTCGCCACGCTCATGAACGCGGCGCCGTTCGTGCTCTTCGCCTACGGCGAGACAGTGGTCTCCTCGCTGCTGGCCGGCATCTTCAACTCCCTGACACCGCTGATGACGCTGCTGTTCTCGCTCGGCGTGCTGCCGGACGAGCCGCCGACCCCGGAGCGGATCGCCGGGATCGCCGTCGGCTTCGCCGGCGTACTCGTCGTGCTGGCACCGTGGGAGGGGATCGGCGGCGGCTCGCTGCTCGGCGCGCTCGCCTGCATCGGCGCGGCGACGTGCTATGGCCTGGCGTTCCCGTACCTGCGCCGCCACCTCGCGGGCCGCCCCGAGAGCGCGGTGGCGATCTCGGCCGCGCAGGTGAGCCTGGGTGGGCTGCTGCTCCTGCTCGCCGCGCCCTTCGGGAAGCTGCCGAACGCGCTGCCGGGCGTGGAGGCATGGCTGTCGATCCTCGCGCTCGGCGCGCTCGGGACGGGCGTCGCCTACGTCCTCAACTTCAACGTCGTCCGGAGCGCGGGCGCCCAGACGGGGTCGATGGTCACCTACCTCGTCCCGGTGTTCGCGGTCATCTTCGGAGTCTCGATCCTGGGCGAGTCGCTGAGCTGGCACGAGCCCGCCGGCGGCGCGCTGATCATCGCCGGAGTCGCGCTCGCGCAGCGGCGGCCGGCCCGGCGACCCTCTACCCTCTGACCGCCCCAGGAGAGGTGCCGGAGCGGCTGAACGGGCACGACTGGAAATCGTGTGATGGGGGTCAACCTCATCCGAGGGTTCGAATCCCTCCCTCTCCGTCCCCTCGCGCGGCGAGCAGCGCGCGAAGGCGGTCCGCTCCGCGTCGCGGGGCGCGCTTCAGGCGTCGCGAGGTGATGCGAAGCGGGGCGTACGATTCAGGGTTTCCGAGCACACCCCACCATGATCGCGCCCCACCCCGGCATACGGGCCCGCCGCGGGGCGACTTGTCACACCTCGATGCGCCTTTCGTGACGCGGCGCGCGAACGTTCAGGCAGACGGAGGCGTCGAGATCGCGACCGGCGCGTCTGCGCCGACGGCAGGCCCCGGCTCGTCCACGACCCCCAAAGACTCGAGCTCGGTCACGAGGATCACGTGGCGGGCGGAGATCGCCATGAACTGCTGGCGCTCGGGCTCGCGGGCCCCGTCGGTCCAGATCACGTCGGCGTCGATCAGCGCGATGAAGTCGGAGTCGTGGGCGTTGAGGAAGTCGGTGGTGCGGGAGCGGTAGCCCTCGTTGGGGAGCTGCAGCGTGCCCTCGATGATGTGGCGCTGGGTCTCGACCCGGACGCGCTCGCGGCGGAATTGCATGGGCGCATTATCGGTGCGACGAGAAGCGGCGGTAGTGTGCCGCCGCGTGTTCGACGCCAACGCCCTCCTCCGGCCCTGGTTCGAACGGGCCGCCGAGGGGGTCCCGGGGCTCGCGCTCTTCGACGCGCACACCCACGTCGGGGCCAACGATCCCGACGGCTTCAAGCAGACCGTCGACGAGCTGCTCGCGGCCCTGGCGCCCGTCGGCTCCCGCGCGCTGGTGTTCCCGATGCACGAGCCCGACGGCTACCGCGACGCCAACGACGTGGTGCTCGAGCGGGTCGCCTCCTCCAGCGGCACGCTGCGCGCGCTGTGCCGGGTCCAGCCGAAGGACGCGGGCGCGGTCGCGGAGGCGCGCCGCTGCCTCGACGCCGGCGCGTCGGGCATCAAGCTGCACCCGCGCGCGGAGCAGTTCACGCTGTCCGAGCCCTCGGTGCGCGACCTCGTCGCCACCGCCCACGAACGCAAGGGCACGGTCCTGATCCACGCCGGCCGCGGGATCCCCGCGCTCGGGCAGGACACGGTGCACCTGGCCGAGGAGTTCCCGGACGCGCGGATGATCCTGGCCCACTGCGCGATCTCCGACCTGGCGTGGCTGTGGCACGAGCTGCCGCGCCTCCCGAACGTGTTCATCGACACCGCGTGGTGGAACCCCGCCGACATCATCGCCACGTTCTCGCTGTGCCCGCCGGCCAACGTCGTGTGGGCGAGCGACTCGCCCTACGGCCTGCCGCTCGCCGCCGCCACGCAGACGATGCGCTGCGCCCTCCAGGCCGGGCTGTCGGCCGAGCAGCTGCGCGGCGTGATGGGCGAGCAGATGCAGCGGGTGCTCGACGGCGAGGATCCGCTCGACCTCGGGCCGGCGCCCGGGCCGACGACGCGGGCGCTCGACCCGCTGCTCGACCGCGTCGGCTCCCACCTCACGGCGACGATGGGGCGCGCCTTCGGCCGCATCGACTTCTCCGAGCCGCTGGCGCTCTCGCGCCTGGCGTGCGCGGTCGGGGACGACAGCCCGGTCGCGCCGATCTGCAGCGCGGTGCTCGACCTGCTCGACGGCTTCGACGAGCACGTCGCCCCGCCCGAGGGAGGGAGCCCGATCCCCGCCGCTGGACGCCTGCTGGTGTTCGCGCTGATCGTCGCCCGCACGCCCGACGTGCCGCTGCCCGAGCTGCTGGGCGCACCGCACGCGTCGCGCGCCGACGCCGAGGCGCACGAGCCGCGCTAGCCGGGCTAGCCGTCCTCCCCGCCGCCGGACTCGGTCGGCGGGGGCGTGGCCCGCGGTGTGGCGCGCCGCTTCGGGCGCGGCGCGGCGGGGGTCTTCGGTGCCTTGCGCGCGGTCGTGCGGCCGCAGTGCCGGTAGCTGCGCTCGGCGTGGACGACCTGGCCGCCGAGCGTCGTCCCGCTCACGCGCACGCTGGTGCGGGCGCCGCTGAGGCGGATCGTGGTGCTGGCGGCGCGGGGAACGCCGGTCATGCGGACGGCCTCACGGCCGTCGGCCGTGACCTGCAGGACGCCGAAGACGGCGCCGGGCGGCGGGAGGAAGCGCACGGTCGCGCGGGTGAAGCGGACGCACGAGCTGTCGGCCGGCAGGCGCAGCACCTCGCGCGAGGTGACCGACGGCTCCTGGAGCTGGTACGCGTCGGGGTTCGAGCCGCTCTGCGCGATCGCCGTCGCGCCCGCCACCAGGCCCAGCACGAGGGCGATGAAGAGGACGCGTCGCACAGGTCCGACGGTACCCCACTTCGTCACGCTCGTGTGACGATTAGTGTGCCCGCCCGCATGAGCGAACTCCTCGATCAGCTCGTCGACTGGTTGCGCATCCCCTCGATCTCCACCGGCGGCGGCGACCCCGCCGACCTCGAGCGCGCGGCCGAATGGGCGGCGGCCCACGTACGGCGCGCGGGCGGGGAGGCGGAGCTGGTCCGGATCGGGGCCGGCAACCCGCTCGCCGTGGGCGAGCTGAAGGCCAACCGACCCGACGCGCCGACCGTCCTGATCTACGGTCACTACGACGTCCAGGGCGCGGGCGACCTGGGCGCCTGGACCTCGGCGCCGTTCGAGCCCGAGGTGCGCGACGGGCGCCTGTACGCGCGCGGCGCCGCCGACGACAAGGGCAACTTCTGGCCGCTGCTGTCGGCCGCCTGCAGCCTCGCCGCGGCGGGCGAACTGCCGGTCCACGTGCGCGTCGTGGTCGAGGGTGAGGAGGAGGCGGGCAGCGAGAGCGTCGCCGAGTGGATCCGCGCCGACGAGCGGGGCGCCGACGCGGCGATCGTGTTCGACTCCGGCATGGTCGACGAGCGGACGCCCGCGATCACGGTGGGCCTGCGCGGTCTCGCGATGGCGCAGATCGAGGTGCGCACCGGCGCCCGCGACCTGCACTCCGGGATCTACGGCGGCACCGCGCTGAACGCCCTGCACGTGCTCCACCGCATGCTCGCCGAGGTCGTCCCCGGCCCGGACGGCGCGGTCCGCGCCGAGCTGCGGGCCGGCGTGCTCCCGCCTGCCGAGGCGGAGCGGATCTCGTGGGAGCGGCTGCCGCCCGGCACGCAGGTCCTCTCCGAGGTCGGCGGCCGCCCCGCCTATCCCGGCGCGGAGGAGGAGTACTACCAGCGCAACGGCGCGGACACCTCGATCGAGATCAACGAGATCGTCGGCGGCGAGCCGCGCACGCTCGTGCCCGCGCTGGCGCGCGCGACGGTCTCGGTCCGGCTCGCCCCGGGCCAGCGCGCCGCCGAGATCGGGCCCGTGCTCGAGCGCCTGCTGCGCGACGCCGCGCCGGGGGGCGCCGACGTGGAGCTGGCCTGGCAGCTCGCCGACCCGTCGCTGTTCGAGCCCGACCTGCCCGCCCTGGTGCTCGCCGCGCAGGCGCTCGAGCGCGCGACCGGCACCGCGCCCGCCCTGGTCCGCTCCGGCGGCTCGATCCCCGTCGTGGCCGAGTTCGCCGCCCGGGAGATCCCCACCATCGTCAGCGGCTTCACGCTTCCCGACGACGCCTTCCACGCTCCCGACGAGTCGTTCCTCGTCGAGAACCTCGAGCTCGGCGAGCGCGCGGCGCGCGCGCTGCTCACCGCGCTCGCGGCGCTCTGAACCCGGAATTTCGGCACATAGCCACTCACTTCACTAGTCTCGGGCGCGGGGCGGGGCCCACGTGGGCGTTCCGTCTGACGATTTCCGATGACCGCACGCTCGAAGAGGCTGCTCGCAGTGGAGGCCGGGATCCTCCTCGGCTCGCTGGTCGCCGCCGCAGTCTCGTCCGACGCCTCCGACTGGCGCCCGGTCGGCCTGGTGCTCGTCCTCCTGGGGCTCGCGATCGTCAGCGACCTGCTCGCGCTCCAGCACACGTCGCAGCGCATCACCGGCGCGTTCTTCGCGCTCGTGCTCGCGATGGCGCTGTGCGGGCCGGCGCCGGCCGTGCTGATCGGCTTCGTCTCGGTGCTCGTCGACTCGCTGCGCAACCGGCTCGCGTGGCACAAGCTGCTCACGAACCTGGCGGTCTACTCGGCGATCCCGCTCGTGGTCGGGCTGGCGATCGAGGCGCTCGGGCCCATCACCGACCTCGAGACGAACGAGCTCACCTTCGCCTTCGTCGTCTTCGGGGCGTTCGTATGCGCCAACGTCCTCAACTTCGCGATGATCTCGTTCGACATCTCGGTCCACCTCGGCATCCCGATCAGCCGCCAGGTGCGCCAGATCTTCGTCCCGGTGCTGCCGTCCGAGCTGGCCGGCGCGGTGCTGACCGTGAGCATCGCGGTCCTCTACCGCGAGACGGGGCTCGCGGCGCTCGTTCTGCTGGCGCTCGTGCTCGTCGTCTTCCAGTACCTGATCCGCGAGCTGCTGCGCTCCCAGCGCCGCGCCGAGGAGCTCGCCGCGCTCCAGCTCGGCGTGCTGGCGAGCATCCTCGAGACGCTCGCGCTGCGCGATCGCATGACCGCCCGCCACTCGGCCGCCGTCGCCCGCTACGCCCGCGCGCTCGCCGAGGCCCACGGCTGCAACCGCGACCAGCAGGACCTCGCCCACACCGCGGGCCTGCTGCACGACATCGGCAAGTTCTCCTTCCCGGACGCGATCCTGCTGGCCGAGCAGCCGCTGAGCGATGAGGATTGGCGGATCGTGCGCCGCCATCCCGAGGAGGGCGCCCGCGTGGTCGCGCGGATGGAGGCCTACGGCCCGGTGGCGGACATCATCCTCAGCCACCACGAGCGCTGGGACGGCGAGGGGTACCCGCGCGCCCTCAGCGGCGACGACATCCCGCTGCTCGCGCGCGTCGTGATGATCGCCGACGCCTACGACGTGATGATCGCCCGCGACTCCTACCGCCGCCCGCGCACCTCCTCGGAGGCCGTCTCCGAGCTGCGGCGGGTCTCCGGCACGCAGTTCGACCCCGAGCTGGTGGAGACGTTCGTCACGCTGCTGAGCGACCGCGGCCTGCGCTTCCAGCACGCCGACGACGCCGACTTCGAGGCCGAGCTCGCCTTCGAGCGCCGCGTCCGTCGCTACGCCCGGTCCGGGCGTGTCTTTGCGTAGATGGCTGATCCCACGACCCTCGCACCCGTCTGCATGCGTCCCGCGGCGCGGAATCAGCCATCTAGCCGAAGGAACGGCTCAAGTCCTGCGCCGCCCGCGCCGAAAGGGCCGGCATGGGCTTCAAGTACTAGCTATCCGCAGCCGGCGTAGCGACACGCGACCGCGGAGGGCCGCTCGACCGGGTGACCGGCTTCGATCGACCACGCGAGCCGCAGGAACTGCGCGTGCGACCACGCCAGCGGCGAGGCCGACGTCGTCTCCAGTCCCCGCGGGAAGCCGGCCGAGCCCGAGGGTGGGAACTGGTCCCAGACCTGCTCGGAGATCATGTGGCCCGGCCCGGCGGCGCTCGCCATCGCCGCCAGCCGCCCGCGCGCCGCGGTCGACTGGCCGGCCGCCAGCTCGTACTCGCCGCGCTCGCCCGCGAAGATCGGCCAGACGCGCCCGATCGTCGTGTTCTTCGCCCAGTCCTCGGTCGGGTTGGTCGGGAGATTGACGTCCCACGGCGAGCCGTTCTGCTTCTCGCCGTAGCCGTCGAAGTCGAAGCGGTGCCAGAAGCGGCCGTGCGGCGTGTCGACGGCGAGCCGCCGATCCACGACGCCGAGCGTCGTGAGCACGACGGGCGCGTCGAAGCGCTTGACGCCGAGGCGGACGAGCTCGAGGAAGCTCGGGTCGGTGACCTTGCGCTGGTCGACCTTGGTCGGGCCCGAGTCGCCGATGTCGTACGTGGTCCCCACGTTCGGGTCGCCGTGCTTCGAGAGGCGCAGGTAGTAGGGCTGGGGGTCGAACGGACCGTTCGCGGTGGCGGTCCAGCCGTCGACCTTGCTCTGCCAGTCGTCCGCCTTCGCCTCCCACTCCACTGCCGAGGCCGTGTCGCCGTTGGCGCGGGCGATGTCGGCCGCGCACACCAGCGCGGCGATCTCCGCGGCGATCGTCGCGGGCGACCAGCCGCTCTGGTTCTCCCAGCGCTCCTGCGGGGTCGCCGGTCCCTTCTCGAGGATGCAGCCGACCGCGCGCTTCACGCTCCCGAACGTCTTGGCGTCGCGGCGGCCGAGCTGCCAGGCGAGCACGACCGGGAACGCGACCTCGTCGAGCTGCAGGTTCTCCCAGTGCTTGGTGCCGTCGAGGTTCGAGTTCTGGGGGAAGCAGCCGTCGGGCGTCTGCTGGCTCCCGAACAGGTAGTCGAGCGAGCGCCCGGCGCCGGCGCGGTCGCCGGCCGCGAGCAGCCCCGTGGCGATCTGGTAGAGGTCGCGCGACCACACCAGGTGGTAGACGGACGAGGGCTTCTCGAGCCCCTGGCCGAACGCCCACGGCATGCTCGGCGACGCGACGTAGGCGCCGCGGTGCGTCTTGTCCTCCGACGCCGCGAGCGTCATCGCCGACACATCGTAGGTCGTCGCGAACGGCGCCGCCGAGGCCGGCCGCGGCGTGAGCGAGCCGAGGTAGGCGTGCCAGCCCGCCGCGTAGCGCGTGGCCGAGCGGCGGAAGCCCGTGCGCAGCGCCGTGTGCGCGGTCGAGAGGGCGCTCGCACCAGTGCGGCCGAAGCCGAGCACGAGCGTCATGTGGCGGCGCTTGACGCCGTCGAGCGCGGTCAGCGCGGTCTGGACGACGTTGCCCGGCTTGCTCGCCCGGTAGGTCCAGCTCATCTTGTGGTCGCTGCGCAGGTCGGTCCAGCCGTCGCTGCGGCCGAGGTAGCCGCTCGAGGTGCGGCGGAAGCGCGGCGAGGCGAGGAGCGCCGAGGCGGCCTGCTTGTCGTGGGCGACGAGCGCGCGGCGGACGCTGCGGCCGCGGTCGTCGTCGCCGTCGTTCGAGAGGGCGGGGTCGGCCAGCGCGTAGAGCTTCAGCTTCTTGCCGGTGCGGGAGACTAACCGCACGTCGACGACGAGCGCGTCGCGACGCGGGTCGGTGACGTAGGTCTTGACGATCCGGTAGCGGCGGGTCGTGTTGGTCTGGGTATAGGTCAGCGAGCGCTGGTCGGCGAGCGCGATCGCGTGGCCGGCGCTCTGGCGCTCGCGCTCGGCGAAGCGGCGACCGTCGGAGATGACGAACTGCAGGTCGCGCAGCGCCGGCGTTGCGATATCGGGGTAGTAGACCTCGGTCAGCTCGCCATCGTCGAGCGTGTGCCAGACCTTGCTGCGCGTGCCCGTCGCGGTGCCGAAGCCGTCCTTGTCGGCCTCCGTCCACAGCGCCTTCTGGCCCGGTGCGCCGGGAGCGACGGCCGCGAACGCGGTGCCGGGGGTGAGCAGGAAGAGCAGGACGGCGACGCGGAAGTGTCTCATGTCGCCCCTCTTACCCCGCCGGGCGGATAACGTCTCCTTCATGCTGGCCGAGCGGCCATGGGAGGAGCTTCCCGCCCTGATCGCCCCGGCGATGCGGCCCGGGCTCAAGACGCTCGCCGACGAGATGATCGAGACGATCCGCGCGACGGTGCCCGCCTACTCGCGGCCGCTCGAGGGCGCCGTCGCCGAGGGTGTGCGCCTCGGGGTCGAGGGCGCGCTGTCGCAGTTCCTCGACGTCGTCGAGGGCGGCCACGAGGGCCCGCTGCCCGAGCGCGAGCTGTACGCCGAGCTCGGCCGCGGCGAGGCGCGCGAGGGCCGCCGCCTCGAGGCGCTGCTGGCGGCCTACCGGATCGGCGCGCGAGTCGCGTGGCGCCGCGCGGCGGCGCGGGCGCGGGAGCTCGAGCTGGACGGCGACATGCTGGCGCTGCTCGCCGAGTCGATCTTCGCGTACATCGATGAGCTTTCGGCGGCGTCGGCGGAGGGCTACGCGCGCGAGCAGTCCGCGACCGCGGGCGAGGCTGATCGCCGCCGCTCCGCGTTCGCCCGGCTCTTGATCCAGCACCCGCCCGCCGACCCGGCGCAGCTCGAGCTCGCCGCGCGCGACGCCGGGACCGAGCTGCCCGAACGCTTCGCCGCCGTGGTGTGGGCGCCGCGCGAAGACGACCGCACCGCCTCGTGGCTGCCGCTCGGCGCGCTCGCGGTCGCCGACGGCGAGCTCTCCTATGCGTTGGTGCCCGACCCCGACGCCCCGATGCGCCGGCTCGAGATCTCGCGCGCGTTCGGCCGCCGTACTGCGGCGCTCGGGCCGTCGGTGCCGTGGCAGGACGCCGCGCGCAGCGCACTGCGCGCGACCGAGGTGCACAAGCTGATCTCGGCGGGCGCGATCGCGGCGGACGGGCTCGTCCGGGCCGAGGACCACCTTGTGACGCTGCTGCTCGAGCGCGACCCGTCGCTGCTCAGCGAGCTGGCCGAGCGGCGCCTGGCACCGCTGACCGACGCGACCGCCTCGGCGCGCGGGCGGCTGCTGGAGACGCTCGAGGCGTGGCTCGAGCACCAGGGCAGCGTGCCCGACGTCGCCCGCGCCATCCACGTGCACCCGCAGACGGTCCGCTACCGGCTCAACCAGCTGCGCACCCTGTTCGGCGACGACCTCGACGATCCCGACGCGCGCTTCGAGCTGATGATTGTCACCCGCGCACGAGGTCTGCGCGGCCGGTCGTGGCGCGGGTGAGCAGAACCGGCACCGCGCCCGTCCTAGGGTCACGGGATGGAAACCGCCCCTCAGACCTCGATCGAGCTCCCCGTCCCTGACGAGCCGGTCCCCTTCAACCTCGATCTCTCCGATGACCAGCGCGACATCCGCGACTGGATCCACGGCTTCGCCGCCGACGTCGTGCGCCCGGCCGCCTCGGAGTGGGACGAGCGCGAGGAGACGCCGTGGCCGATCATCGGCGAGGCGGCCAAGATCGGCCTCTACGGCTTCGAGGCGCTGGCGCAGTTCTACGCCGACCCCTCGGGCCTGACGCTCCCGATCGTCAACGAGGAGCTGTTCTGGGGCGACGCCGGGATCGGCATGGCGATCATGGGCACCTCGCTGGCGG
>JBDTMF010000068.1:0-20375 GCA_039934455.1 Solirubrobacteraceae bacterium | reverse complement strand
AGCAGCTCGGCCGCGCGGTCGAGAAGGGCAAGCTCGAGCAGGCCGACGCCGACGCCGCGCGCGGCCGGATCTCTCCGACCATTCACTACCGCGAGCTCGCCGGCTGCGACCTCGTGATCGAGGCGATCACCGAGGACCTCGGCCTCAAGCTCGAGATGTGGCGCGAGCTCGACGAGATCGTCAAACCCGAGGCGTGGCTCGCCACCAACACCTCCTCGCTGGCCGTCGTCGACCAGGCGGCGGCCACCTCGCGGCCCGACCGCTTCCTCGGCCTGCACTTCTTCAACCCGGCCCAGGTGATGCCGCTCGTCGAGGTCATCCGCGCCGTCACGACCTCCGACGAGGCGTTCCAGGCCGGCCTCGACTTCGGCGCCAAGATCGGCAAGAAGACCGTGCAGACGCGCGACTCGGCGGGCTTCATCGTCAACCGGCTGCTCGTGCCGTACCTGCTCGACGCGATCCGCGCCTACGAGGAGGGCGTCGGCTCGATCGCGGAGATCGACGACGCGATGAAGGCGGGCGCCGGGCACCCGATGGGGCCGCTCACGCTGTCGGACTTCGTCGGGCTCGACACCATGGGCGCGATCTGCGACGTGCTCTTCGACGAGTTCCGCGAGCGCCGCTTCGCCCGCCCGCCGCTGCTGCGCAAGATGCTCTCCGCGGGCTGGTACGGCCGCAAGAGCGGCATGGGCTTCTACGACTACTCGGGTGAGGAGCCCGTCCCCAACCCGGGGATCTGATGGCACCGCTCCTCGACCTGCTGCGCCCGCCGCCGCATCGCGGCCCGCTGATCGCGGCGGGCGCGGTGCTCGTCGCCGTCGGCGTCGCGCTCGAGGAAATCCGGCTGCGCGACAAGCTGCCGATCGGCGTCCACCTCGCCATCCTCGCCCTTGCCGCGGGGGTGATCTTCGCGCTGGGGCTGCAGGCTCCCGCCGAGGGCGGCCGGCCGCCGACGTACCAGTCGGTGCTGCTGGTGAGCGGCCTCGGGCTGCTGGCGCCGGCGCTGCTGACGCTGGCCGACGTCCTCGGCGCCGACTTCGGCGCGTTCCCCGCGGGCGCTCTCACGTGGACGTCGCTCCTGCTGGCCGGCGCCGCGCTCTGGCCGGCGATCGCGAAGGGCTCGTCCATCTGCGCGCTGATCGCCGCGATCGCCGTCGGCGTCGCCGTGCTGTCGTTCGTCAACTGGGCCACCGGGGCCTCGTCGGTCACGACCTATCGCTGGCTGCTGGCGGCCGTCGCGCTGGGCTTCATCGTCGTCTCGCTGCTGCTGCGCGGGCCCGCCGCGCGGCACTCCGAGCAGATGGTCAACGTCGCCGGCGTGGCGGTGCTGTCGATCGGTTTGACCGGGCTCGTCAACGGGGTGATCGGCCAGCTCGTCCCGCTCGGGCGCAGCAGCGACGGGCTGCTCCCAGACGGCTGGGAGCTCTTCGTCTTTGCAGGGGGTTGCGGGCTGCTGGCCGTCGCCGCGGTCGACCGAGCGCCCGGCGCCGCCTACCTGGGCGTCGCCAACCTCGGCGCGTTCGTCGCGTCGGCGACGCTCTACCAGCACGAGACGCTCCTCTACTGGCCGGCGATCCTGCTCGCACTGGGCGTGGGCGCGATGATCACCGGCCTGCGGCCCCGCAGCCCGCTCCCGCCGGAGCCGAGCGCGTACCGCTCCGGCAGCCTGCCGCTCGCCTCGCGCACCGACGAGGACGACGCCGTGCTGCGCGTGCGCGATGATTCGCCGCCTCGCCCATGACCGACGCCAAGCACGTCCAGGACGCGCTCGACCGCGCCTACGCCGGCGGTCCCGAGCGCCACCACGAGAAGTCCAGGGAGCAGGGCAAGCTGCCCGTGCGCGAGCGCGTCGCGCGCCTCCTCGACGAGGGCTCCTTCACCGAGGACGCGCTGCTGGCCAACTGGGAGGCCGAGGGGCTCGGCGCCGACGGCGTCGTCACCGGCATGGGCACGATCGGCGGCCGGCCCGTCGCGCTGATGGCCAACGACCCGACCGTCAAGGCCGGCTCGTGGGGGCCGAAGACGGTCGAGAAGATCCTGCGCATCCAGGACGCCGCGCTCTCGCACCGCGTGCCGATGGTCTACCTCGTCGACTCCGCCGGCGCGCGCATCACCGAGCAGGTCCAGATGTTCCCCGGCCGGCGCCACGCCGGGCGGATCTTCTTCAACGAGGTGCGGCTGTCGGGCGCGGTGCCGCAGGTCTGCGTCCTGTTCGGCCCGAGCGCGGCCGGCGGCGCGTACATCCCCGCCTTCTGTGACGTCGTGATCATGCGCGACGGCAACGCCTCGATGTACCTCGGCTCGCCGCGGATGGCGGAGATGGTGATCGGCGAGAAGGTCTCGCTCGAGGAGATGGGCGGGGCGAAGATGCACACCGGCGTCTCGGGCTGCGGGCACTTCCTCGTCTCCTCCGACGAGGAGGGCATCGACGTCGCCCAGCGGTACCTGAGCTACTTCCCGACCAACTGCGACGACGAGCCGCCGGCCGCGCCGCCCGCGGAGCCGACCGCCGAGGCACGACCCGTGCGCGAGCTGATCCCCGCCGACGAGAACAAGCCGTGGGACATGCGCGACCTGCTCGACACCGTCGTCGACGGCGGCTCCTTCCTCGAGGTCCACAAGCGCTGGGCGAAGGAGCTGATCGTCGGCTATGCGCGGCTCGACGGCCGCGTCGTGGGCATCGTCGCCAACCAGCCCAGGTTCAAGGGCGGCGTGCTGTTCGTCGACTCCGCCGACAAGGCCGCGCGCTTCATCTGGACCTGCGACGCGTTCGGGATCCCGCTGCTGTTCCTCGCCGACGTCCCCGGCTTCATGATCGGCACCGGCGTCGAGCGCCAGGGCATCATCCGCCACGGCGCGAAGATGATCGCGGCCGTCTCCGAGGCGACCGTGCCGAAGCTGTCGGTGATCGTGCGCAAGGCGTACGGCGCCGGCCTCTACGCGATGGCGGGGCCGGCCTTCGACCCCGACGCCTGCCTCGCGCTGCCGAGCGCGAAGATCGCGGTGATGGGGCCGAGCGCCGCCGTCAACGCGGTCTTCTACAACCAGCTCCAGGCGATCGAGGACGAGGACGAGCGCGCCGCCAGGCGTGCCGAGCTGATGGCCGAGTACGCCGAGGGCGTCGACCTGCTCCACCTTGCATCGGAGATGGTGATCGACGCGATCGTCCAGCCAGAGGACCTGCGCTCAGAGCTGGTGCGGCGCTTCGCGCGCTACGCGGGCAAGCAGCGCCGGTGGCCGACGAAGCGACACGGCGTCACGCCCGTGTAGCGCGCACTCAAGCGCTCAGGAGTCGGACGTGTGCTCGCCGACGGGGCGGTCGGAGGCCGCCTCCGGGTTGCCCTCCTTGGTCTCCTGCGCCCCCTCGACGTCCTCTTCGCGGCCGTCCTTGTAGGCGTGCAGCGGGGTCGAGGTCTCCTCGCCCTTCTGATTCCCCTCGGGGTCCGGCATGACGGTCCTCCCAGCGTCGGGTACAACCACAGCCTTCCCCGATCCGGCGTCAGGCGAACAGCGGCGCGAGATCGATGAAGATGCGGTAGTCCGCGATGGCCCCGTCGCGCATGCGGTACACCACCACGCGTTCGACACGTCGGAGACGTCGGTGGAGCCGAGCCCACGATCCAGTCCTTGACCGCCGGCTGGTCCTCGGCGGTGCCCGTGTGCTGCACGGCTTGACGCGCCCGCGTCGGGTCGCAGGTGCGCGAGCACCGGATCCGCGACGAGGCGGTCGCCGGGGGTGCGGGCGCTGCTGGTCTAGCCGCGGGCGATCAGGCTGGCGCGAACGAGATCGCGCTGGCGCTGATGCGCGTCGCAGCCCTTTGCGAGGGCGGCGGCGACGAGCTGAGCGGGGCGGGGGAGGGTGGCGGAGGCCATAGGTCCATAGTCGACCGTTCCGAGGGCGGCGGACAGGGGTGTGGACGCGAGTATGAGGGAGTGCCTCCGCGACAGCGGAGGTACGGGCTGCCCCTGGCTCGCTAGTGCTCGTGTCCGTGCCCGGCGGCGCCGGTGCTCGCCGCGGCGGGTGCACGCGGCGGCGTGTACGGGCGGGCGACGACGAGCTCGAAATGCATCGAGTCCTGCGTCGCGCCACCCCAGACGTAACCGCCTTCGAACCCGTGCCGCGCCATCGCCGTCGCGAACTCAACGCCCCAGTGCCCGCCCTGGTCACCCGGAGCGAACCAGCCGTGCTCGAAGAGCTGCGCGAGCGATGGGCTCGTGTGGGTCTGGGCCGTCGTGGGCCGCCCGCCGCCGCGCGGGCGTCGCGCCGCGCCGAACAGGAAGGCGGCGTCGGTGAGCTTCGTCCGCAGCCGGGCGAGCATCGCGCGGCGCGCGTCGCTCAGCCCCGCCTCGCCCTCCGCCCGGCCGATCGCCGCGAAGAGCGGGGCGAGCAGCGGCTGCACGCGGGCGAGCACTGCGGCACGGTCGCCGGCCGCCGCCTCGAAGTACTGCGTGCGCAGTTCGAGGAACTCGTCCCGCGCCGTCGCGCCGAGGATGGCCTGGAAGGCGGTGGAGGCCTGCGTGAGGCGAGCGAGCTCGGTTGTGATGCCCGAGAGCACGGCCGTGGCGTTGCGGTCCGAGGCGAGCGCCGTCTCGGTCCCGGCCGCCGTGCGGTCGCCCATGCGGCGGATGGCGTCGCGCCGGCGGCTGTAGTCGAGGATCTGCGCGTTGGCGGGACCGCCGGTCATCAGCTCGATCAGCAGCGCCATCTCGTCCTGGCCCATCTGCGGCATCCCGACGGCGTCATAGTCGAGCGCGTAGCCGAGCGTGTGCATCGACGCCGGGCTCGGGTGCTTGCCGGCGAAGGTCGAGCGGAACGCGAACGCGGTCGACGTCGAGGGCATGTGACCGCCGCTGCCGGCGAGCTCGGCGGCGACCGCCTCGAGCCGCGCCCTGGCGTCGCGGTGCACGAGCGGACTGCCGGGCACGTTGGCGGTCTCGATCGCGGAGAAGTGCTCGATCGCGGCGCGGTAGGTGCCGAACCACTCGCGCGCCCAGCGCATGAACTCGCGCCGCTGGCAGTCGGAGCCGATGTTGCTCCGCTGCACGTGCGCGGGCAGCGTGCGCGTCGCCTCGAGCGCCTCGCCGTCCGTCAGGTCGCCCGCGAGGTCCGGGGCCGTCGTCGGGGTCAGCCGGCAGGGAGCGGGGGCGGGAGTGGGAGGGGCGGCCGTGGCACCCTCGCCGGCAACCTGCCGGAGCAGCGCGATCGCGGCGGGGTCGCCCGTCCGGGCCCGCGACACCGCCGCACGCACCGCGTGCATGGACAGCCCCTCGGGCCGGCCGGGACTGCGGGCAGGCGGCGCCACAGCCGTCGTCGTCTCGACCTCCCGCCGCATCCGCATCGCCGCCATCCTCGCCCCTGCGGGGGGCATGCGTCAACGCGTCGGCGGCTCGGCCATCAGCTCGACGATGTGACCCGCCGGGCTGTGGACGAACGCGCGGGCGGCGCCCCAGTGGCGCGTGCGCTCCCGCGGATCGAAGCCCGCCTCGCGCAGCGCCGCCGCGGTCGCGTCGAAGTCGTCCACGACGACGGCGGCGTGACCGCCGGGCGGCACGACCGGGTCGTCGTCGAAGAGCAGGTGGATCTGGGTGACGTCGCGCTGCACCCACGACGCGATCTCGCCGAGCGTGCCCGGCGGCTCGACCTCGGTGAAGCCGAGCAGCGCCCAGAAGCGCACCTCGGCCGGTACGTCCTCGCGCCGGATCTCGAGCGATACGTGCTGGAGCGTCACCCTGGGTACGCTAGCCAGAATGGCGACGGAGCAGCAGGGGACCCTTCTCTGGGAGCCGCCGGAGGAGTTGCGCGATGGCGCGACCATGACGCGCTACATGCGCTGGCTCGAGTCCGAGCACGGGCTGAGCTTCGACGACTACGCCGCGCTGTGGGAGTGGTCGACGGAGGAGATCGAGGACTTCTGGGCCTCGATCTGGGAGTTCTTCGACGTCCGGGCGAGCTACGACGAGGTGCTCGCCGACAACTCGATGCCGGGCGCGAAGTGGTTCACGGGCGTCGAGCTCTCCTATCCGGAGCACCTCTTCCGCGACAAGCCCGGGGACCGGGTGGCGATCCGCCACGCTTCGGAGCTGCGCGATGTCGGGGAGTGGACGTGGGACGACCTGCGCGAGCAGACGACCCGGATCGCCGCCGGCCTGAAGGCGATGGGCGTCAATCGCGGCGATCGCGTCGTCGCCTACATGCCGAACATCCCCGAGACGATCGCCGCCTTCCTCGCCACCGCGAGCCTCGGCGCGGTCTGGTCGAGCTGCTCGCCCGACTTCGGCGCGCGCAGCGTCGTCGACCGCTTCGCGCAGATCGAGCCGAAGGTGATGCTGACGGTCGACGGCTACCGCTACGGCGGGAAGGACCATGACCGCAGCGAGCTGATCGAGCGCGTGCAGGGCGAGATGCCCTCGCTCGTGCGCACGGTCACGCTCGCCTACCTCGGCGACGATGGCGACTGGGACGAGGCGTTCCCGCCCACCGACGAGCCGCTCGAGTTCGAGCGCGTCCCGTTCGACCACCCGATGTGGGTCCTCTACTCCTCCGGCACGACCGGCCTGCCGAAGGCGATCGTGCACTCGCAGGGCGGGATCCTCATCGAGCATCTCAAGAAGCACAACCTGCACCTCGACCTGCAGGACGGCGACCGCTTCTTCTGGTTCACGACCACCGGCTGGATGATGTGGAACTTCCTCGTCTCCGCACTGCTCACGGACGCCTCGATCGTGCTCTACGACGGCAATCCCGGCACCCCCGACATGGGCGCCCTGTGGGATCTCGCCGAGCAGGCCAGCGTGACCTGCTTCGGCACGAGCGCCGCCTACCTGGCTGCCTGCATGAAGGCCGAGGTCGAGCCCGCCAAGGGCCGCGACCTGTCGGCGCTGCGCAGCGTCGGCTCGACCGGCTCGCCGCTCGCGCCCGAGGGCTTCGAGTGGGTCTACCAGCAGCTCGGCAAGGAGACCTGGCTGTTCTCCACCAGCGGCGGCACCGACATGTGTACGGCGTTCGTCGGCGGCGTGCCGCTGCTGCCGGTCTACCGCGGCGAGATCCAGGGCCGCTCGCTGGGCGCGAAGGTCGAGGCCTACGACGAGGACGGCAACGCCGTGATCGACGAGGTCGGCGAGCTCGTGATCACCGAGCCGATGCCCTCGATGCCGATCTACTTCTGGGACGACGAGGACGGCGAGAAGCTGCGCGAGTCCTACTTCGACATGTACCCCGGCGTCTGGCGCCACGGCGACTGGATCCGCATCACCGAGCGCGGAACCGCCGTCATCACCGGCCGCTCGGACTCGACCATCAACCGCGGCGGCATCCGCATGGGCACCGCGGAGATCTACCGCGCGGTGCTCGCGCTCGACGAGATCACCGACGCGCTGGTCGTCGACATCGCCAAGGGCGACGACGCCTGGATGCCGCTGTTCGTCGTGCTGCGCGACGGCGCCGATCTCGACGAGGACCTCGAGAAGGCGATCGCGAAGCGCATCCGCGAGGACTGCTCGCCACGCCATGTCCCGAGCGAGGTGTTCGAGGTCAAGGAGGTCCCGCGCACGCTCTCGGGCAAGGTGCTCGAGGTGCCGGTCAAGAAGATCCTCACCGGCACCCCGGCCGAGCAGGCCGCCAGCCGCGACTCGCTGCAGAACCCGGAATCACTTGACTATTTCACCGAGTTGGCCGCCGAGCGCGCCGGCTGAGTGGCACCCGTTCGGTTCACGGTTGTGAACCGCTACTTCGAGGTGTACCTTGCCGAAAGTCAGACCTTGCAAAGACGGGAGGACCGCGATGTGCTTGGCCATACCGGGCCGCATCATCGAGGTCGTGGACGTTGGAAACCGGCTCGCCAGAGTTGACGTCGCCGGAGTTCAACGAAATGTGAACATCGGACTGCTGGACGCCGACGAGGGTGGCGGCGTAGGCCCCGGCGACTGGGTCCTCATCCACGTCGGGTTCGCGCTCTCCCAGGTCGACGAGGAGGAGGCGCAGGCCACGCTCAAGCTCCTGCAGGGGATGGGCGAGGAGTACGAGCAGGAGCTCGAGGAACTCAAGGCGAGCCTGATCGAGTGACCGCCTTCGAGACGTCCTCCGAGGCGGCCTGTCGCCGCGATCCGCACGGCTGCATCACGTGCGGAGACGAGGGGATCGTGATGCGCGTCCTGCAGGTCGACGGGACGCGCGGGCTCGCGCTGTGCGAGACCGCCGGCGGCGAGCGCAGCACGGTCGAGATCGCCCTCGTCGACGCCGGTCCCGGCGACGACGTGCTCGTGCACGCCGGGACGGCGATCGCGTGAGGTTCGTCGACGAGTTCCGCGACGCCGAGCTCGGCCGCGCCGTCGCGGGCGAGATCCTCTCGATCGTCGAGCCGGGCCGCCACTACAAGGTGATGGAGGTGTGCGGAGGGCATACGCACTCGATCTACAAGTACGGCCTCGACGACCTGCTCCCCGCCAACGTCGAGCTCGTCCACGGGCCCGGCTGCCCCGTCTGCGTGATCCCGATGGGCCGCGTCGACGACGGCATCGCGCTCGCCCACCAGCCGGGCGTGATCTTCACCTGCTTCGGCGACATGATGCGCGTGCCGGGCGCCAACGGCTCGCTGCTCGACGCGAAGGCCGCGGGCGCCGACATCCGCATGGTCTACTCGCCGCTCGACGCGCTGCGGATCGCGAAGGCCAACCCCGATCGCGAGGTCGTGTTCTTCGCGATCGGCTTCGAGACCACCGCGCCCTCGACCGCGCTGACGCTCAAGCGCGCGAAGGCCGAGGGTGTCGCGAACTTCTCGTGCATGTGCAACCACGTGACGATCGTGCCGCCGCTGCGCGCCCTGCTCGACTCGCCCGACCTGCGCCTCGACGGCTTCGTCGGCCCCGGCCACGTCTCGACGGTGGTGGGCGCCCGCCCGTTCGAGTTCATCCCGGCCGACTACGGCAAGCCGATCGTCGTCTCGGGCTTCGAGCCGCTGGACATCCTGCAGGGCGTCCACATGATCCTCAAGCAGATCGCCGAGGGTCGCTGCGAGGTCGAGAACCAGTACAAGCGCGTCGTCCCCTACGAGGGCAATCAGCGCGCGCTCGAGGTCATGGCCGAGGTCTTCGAGCTGCGCCCGCACTTCGAGTGGCGCGGTCTCGGCTTCATCTCGCACTCGGGCCTGAAGCTCTCCGAGGCCTACGCCGACCTCGACGCCGAGCGCCGCTGGACGGTGCCCGGCGTGCGCGTGGCCGATCCCAAGGCGTGCCAGTGCGGCGAGGTGCTCAAGGGCGTCATCAAGCCGTTCGAGTGCAAGGTCTTCGGCTCCGCCTGCACGCCCGAGCGCCCGATCGGGACCTGCATGGTGTCCTCCGAGGGGGCCTGCGCGGCCTATTACAACTTCGGGCGCTTCGCTCGTGAGCGGGAGGTCGTATGAGTAACGTCGACCGCACGTCCGAGCTTGCGAGGACGGAAGGGCGAAACGGCCAATCTGCCGTGTCGGAGCGGGAGGCGAAGGTCCTCAAGATCATCGAGACCGCGCGCGGCAAGAAGGCGAAGTTCAAGGACGCCGCGATCACGATGGCCCACGGCGCCGGCGGCAAGGCGACGCAGACGCTGATCGAGGGCCTCTTCGTCCCCGCCTTCGGCTCCGAGGCCGGCGCCACCATGGCCGACGCCGGCGCGGTCGGCGAGGACCTCGCGATGACGACGGACTCCTTCGTGGTCTCGCCGCTGCGCTTCCCCGGCGGCTCGATCGGCGAGCTCGCCGTCAACGGCACCGTCAACGACCTCGCCGTGAGCGGCGCGCGGCCACTCGCGCTGACGCTCGCGATGATCCTGGAGGAGGGCCTTGACTCCGGCACCCTGCGCGCGGAGGTCGACGCGATCGCCGCCGCCGCGCGGGCCGCCGGCGTCGAGATCGTCGCCGGCGACACCAAGGTCGTCGAGCGCGGCCACGCCGACGGGATGTTCCTGTGCACGACCGGCGTCGGCCGGCGCGACCCGCGCGCGACGCTCTCGCCGCAGAGCCTGCGCCCCGGCGACCGCATCCTCGTCTCCGGCTCGATCGGCGAGCACGGCACCGCGATCATGCTCGCGCGCGGCGAGTTCGAGCTCTTCTCGGACATCGAGTCCGACACCCGCTCGCTGTGGCCCGCGGTCGACGCGCTGCTCGACGCCGCGGGACCCGGGCTGCGCTGCATGCGCGACGCCACGCGCGGCGGCGTCGCCTCCGTGCTCAACGAGCTCGCGCGCGCCTCGGGCGTCGCGATGATCGTGCGCGAGGCCGCGGTGCCGGTGCACCCGGCCGTCGCCGGCGCGGCGGAGATCCTGGGGATCGACCCGATGTACGTGGCGAACGAGGGCAAGCTGGTCGCCTTCGTCGCCCCGGAGGCGGCCGACGCGGCACTCGCCGCGCTGCGTTCGGTCGAGGGCTGTGAGCAGGCGGCGGAGATCGGTGAGGTGAAGACGGAGCCACCCGGCATGGTGCTGGTGGAGACCGCCTTCGGAGGCAAGCGCGTGATGGACCAACTCGTCGGGGATCCGCTGCCGCGGATCTGCTGAAGGACTGAGGAGAGGACGGCATGGCCGCAACGGAGTTCGCACCGAAGCAGAACGAGACGGAGGCGGTCACCGCCCACGTGATCTGGATGACGACCGGGCTCTCCTGCGACGGTGACTCGGTCGGCATGACGTCGGCCACGAACCCCTCCCTCGAGGACATCATCACCGGCGCGATCCCCGGCATGCCCAAGGTCGTCGTCCACAACCCCGTGCTCGCCTTCGAGCAGGGCAGCGAGTTCATGCAGGCCTGGTGGGACGCCGAGGCCGGCAAGCTCGATCCGTTCGTGCTGATCCTCGAGGGCTCGCTGCCGAACGAGAAGCTCTCCGGCGACGGCTACTTCGCCGCCATGGGCGACGACCCCGACACGGGCCAGCCGATCACCACCAACGAGTGGATCGACCGCCTCGCGCCCAAGGCCGCCGCCGTCGTCGCGGTCGGGACATGCGCCACCTACGGCGGCATCCCGGCGATGAAGAACAACCCGACCGGCGCCATGGGCCTGGCCGACTACCTCGGCTGGAAGTGGAAGTCCAAGGCCGGCATCCCGATCGTGAACATCCCCGGCTGCCCCGCGCAGCCCGACAACATCACCGAGACGCTGATGTACCTCGTGTTCGCGCTCGCCGGCCGCGCGCCGGTGCCCGAGCTCGACGAGGTCGGCCGGCCGAAGTGGCTGTTCGAGCGGACCGCGCACGAGAGCTGCAACCGCGCCGCGTTCTACGAGATGGGCAACTTCGCCACCGAGTACGGGTCAGACCATCGCTGCCTGGTCAAGCTCGGCTGCAAGGGGCCGGTCGTCAAGTGCAACGTGCCGCTGCGCGGCTGGGTCAACGGCATCGGCGGCTGCCCGAACGTGGGCGGCATCTGCATGGCGTGCACGATGCCGGGCTTCCCCGACAAGTACATGCCGTTCATGCACGAGGACCCCAACGGACGGATCTCGTCCGACGTCGCGCGGTTCAGCTACGGGCCCATCCTGCGGTGGGCCCGCAACCAGGGCATCAAGCGCAAGTACGACAAGGAGCCGGAGTGGCGACACAGTCGGGCCGAGCTCACCACTGGCTACCAGAAGCGCTGGTAGAGGAGAGAGAGCGAGCTATGTCGACAGTTGAGGCAACGCCACAGCCGGGCAAGAAGGTCGATGTCAAGCGGATGTCGTGGGACCCGATCACGCGGATCGTCGGCTCACTCGGGATCCACGCGGACATCGACTTCGAGAACCGCAAGGTCGAGAAGTGCTACTCGACCTCGATGATCTTCCGCGGGTTCGACATCTTCATGAAGGGCATCGATCCTCGCGACACGCACTTCCTTACCAGCCGCATCTGCGGCATCTGCGGCGACAACCACTGCACGACGTCGGTGCTGTGCCAGAACATGGCCTACGGCATCTACCCGCCGAAGCTCGGCAACTGCGCCTACAACCTGGCGGAGCAGGCCGACTACATGTTCGACCATGCGATCTACAACGACTGCATGTGCAACGTGGACTTCTGCGAGCAGATGGTCAAGGACACCAACCCGTCCCTGCTCGCGAAGGCGGAGAAGACGCCGTCGCCGGGCGGCGACATCCACGGCTACAAGACGATCGCCGACATCATGCGGGCGCTCAACCCGTTCACGGGCGAGTTCTACCTGGAGACGCTCCAGGTGGCCCGCTACACGCGTGAGATGTACTGCCTGTTCGGCGGCCGTCACACGCACCCCTCGACGATCATGCCGGGCGGGGTCAGCGCCGACATCACGCACCAGACCTGCACGGACTACTACGTGCGGCTCATGCGCTACATCGACTACTGCAAGCGCACGGTGCCGATGCACGACGACATCTACGACTTCTTCCTCCAGGAGCTCCCCGGCTACGACATGGTGGGCTACCGGGAGACGGATCTCGTGTGCTGGGGCGCCTTCGACGACCCGGACGTCCTGAACTACGACTACAAGGACATGACGGAGTGGGGCCGCACCCGGCAGATCACGCCGGGCCTGGTCATCGGGGGCGAGCTGATCACGACCGACCTGGTCGAGATCAACCTGGCGATCCGGATCCTGCTGGGGTCGAGCTACTTCGACGACTGGACCAACGAGGAGACGTTCGTCACCCACGACCCGCTCGGCAACCCGGTCGACAAGCGCCACCCGTGGAACAAGGTGACGCTGCCCAAGCCGCAGGCGCGCGACTTCGCCGACAAGTACTCTTGGGTGGTCTCCCCGCGCATGTACGACAAGCGCACCGACCGCTACGTGGCGTGCGACACCGGCGGCGGCCCGTTCGCCCGCCAGTGGGTGACGGCGAAGGCGGGCCTGGTCGACATCGGCTACCTGAAGGCGACCGGCGACTCGATCCTGATGACGCTCCCGAAGACCGGTTTCATGCCGGAGATGGACCTCGAGTGGAAGATCCCGGAGAAGTCGAACGCGATCGAGCGCGACCGCGCGCGGACCTACCACCAGGCGTACTCGGCGCTGCTGGCCCTGTACACGATCGAGGAGGCGCTGGGCGAGGTGCGGGCCGGCCGCACGCGCAGCTGCAACCCGGTCAAGGTGCCCCAGGACGCCGTCAGCGTGGGCTTCCACGAGGCGGCCCGCGGGGTGCTCTCGCACCACATGGTGATCCGGGACGGCAAGGTCGCGAACTACCAGCCGTACCCGCCGACGCCGTGGAACGCCAACCCGCGCGACTCCTACGGGACGCCGGGGCCGTACGAGGACGCCGTGGAGAACACGCCGATCTTCGAGGAGAACGGTCCCGACAACTTCAAGGGGGTCGACATCATGCGGGCCGTCCACTCCTTCGACCCGTGCCTGCCGTGCGGCGTGCACATGTACACGGGCAAGGGCAAGGTGCGGAAGGTGGTGCACACGCCGACGGGGCTGTGCTGAGTTGAGCGTCCAACCCGTACCAGAGCCCGACGCGCTCGTCACCCGGGTCGAGGAGCTGACCGCTCAGCTCGAGGCGATCGGCGACCCCTTCGCGCGCTCCTGCGCGGAGGAGCTCGTCGGTGCGCTGATGGGCCTCTACGGCGAGGGTCTCGAACGCATCTTCGAGACCCTCGAGGCGGAGGGGCCGGCGACCGCGGAGGTCCGCGGGCGCCTGGCCGAGGACGGGGTCGTGGCCAGCCTGATGCTGATCCACGGCCTCTACCCGGTCGACCTGGAGACGCGCGTCGTCGAGGCGCTCGACAGCGTGCGTCCGTATATGGAGTCCCACGGCGGCAACGTCGAGCTGCTGGGGATCGTGGACGGCGTCGCGCAGCTACGGCTCGAGGGCTCCTGCAACGGCTGCCCGGCGTCGGCGTCGACGATGGAGCTGGCGATTGAGCAGGCTCTGCAGGAGGCGGCGCCCGACCTCGCGGGCATCGACGTCGAGGGGGTGCAGGCGCCGCCTGCGCCCGCGCCCGGGCGCTTCGAGCTGCCGATGTCCGGCGGCGCGCCGCCGGTCGAGCGAAGCGGTGACGAGCGCTCTGCGCGAGGCAGTGGGTGGATGCTGATCGAGGGCCTCGGCTCGCTGATGCCCGGCGCGGTCGTGGGCGCCTCGGCGGGCGGTCGGTCGCTGGTGGTCGCCAACGTGGCCGGCGACCTGCTCGCGTACAAGAACCGCTGCGCGGGGTGCGGCTCGGCGCTCGACCACGGCGACCTCAGCGGCGGCACGCTGCACTGCCCGTCCTGCGCGCTCGGCTTCGTCCTGCCGCTGGCAGGCCGGTGCGCGAGCGAGGCGGGGCTCCAGCTTGAGCCGGTCCCGCTGCTGCGCGAGGACGACGGCGGAGTGAGGGTGGCGCTCGCCGCATGACGCCAAACGGGGAGGAGAACGGCGGTCTTACGGCCCGTCGCCGGGCGAACCTGGTGACGGGCCTCCGCCGCTTCCTACCGCAGGAGCCGCCTGAGGCGGCACCGCCCGCGCCGGCGGCCGGGGCGGACGAGCAGTGCGAGCTGTGCACGCTCACGCTGGCGAGCAACCACCGCCACCTGCTGCACCTCGACGAGCGGCGGATCCTCTGCGTCTGCGAGACCTGCTGGGCGGTGCGCTCGGGCGAGGCGGAGTTCCGCCCGGTCGGCAACCGGACGGTCTGGCTCGAGGACTTCGCGCTGACCGACGAGCAGTGGGCGTCGTTCCAGATCCCGATCGGGCTCGCCTTCTTCATGGTCTCGACCGTGTCGGGCGGCGTGATCGCGCTCTACCCCAGCCCCGCCGGGGCGACCGAGTGCGAGCTCGACCTCGAGTCCTGGCAGAAGCTCGTCGACGAGAACCCGGCGCTCGCCGGCATCGAGGCCGACGCAGAGGCGCTGATCGTCAACCGCATGGCCGACCCGCCCAGGCACGTGATCGCGCCGATCGACGTCGCCTACCAGCTGGTCGGGGTCGTCAAGACGAGCTGGGAGGGCATCTCGGGCGGCAGCGCCACTGAGGAGGCCGTCGGCCGCTACTTCGACGGCCTGCGCGAGCGCGCGATGGTGCGGTGAGCATCCCCGACCCCACCTTCGAGGTCCTGGGCGCCGAGCCCGTCGCCCACGCCGCGTCGCCGACGCTGCGCTTCACGCTGCGGGTGACCGAGCCGGGCGAGCGCTCGCTGCACGCGATCGCGCTGTCGGCGCAGATCAACATCGACCCCGCGCGGCGGACCTACGACGCCGAGACGCGCGCGCGGCTCGTCGAGCTGTTCGGCCCGGCGGAGCGCTGGGCCTCGACGACCCGCTCGTTCCTGTGGACGCAGGTCGGCGCGCTCGTGCCCGAGTTCAGCGGCAGTGCCGACTTCACGCTGACCGTGCCGTGCACCTACGACCTCGAGATCTCGGCCGCGAAGTACTTCTACTCGCTGCCCGAGGGCGAGATCCCGCTGAGCTTCCACTTCTCGGGCACGGTCCTCTACTCCGACGGCGACAAGGTGCAGATCGCGATGGTGCCGTGGAGCTGCTCGGCGCGCTACAAGCTCGCCGTCGCGGACTGGAAGGCGATGATGGCGCTGTACTACCCGGGCGGCGGCTGGGTGCGGCTCGAGACCGCGACGCTCGACCGCCTGCAGGAGCGCAAGGCCGAGTCGGGCCTGCCGTCGTTCGACGCGTGCGTCGCCGAGCTGCTGGAGGGCTGATGCTCGAGCAGCTGGTCGACACCCTGCTCTACGAGGGCTACGCGCTCTATCCCTACACGCCGGGCGCGACCAAGAACGCGACGCCGACGCCGTTCGGGATCGTCTACCCGCCGGTCTACGCGGCGGGCAGCGGCGCGACCTTCGACCACCTGCAGATCGAGTGCGTGGCCGAGATCGAGGACCCCGAGACGACGATCTCGGGCGAGGTCCGCTTCCTCCAGGCGAGCGGGGAGCGCCACAAGGCGCAGGAGCGGCGGCTCCTCCTGCCCGCGACGCGCTTCGGGGAGTCCCACACCGTGCCGTTCCACTACGAGGGGCTGCACGGGCACGCGATCATCACAGCGATCCCGCTCAAGGAGCGCCGCGTCCGCATGACGATCTCGGTGCACAACACCACGGACGTCCCCGAGGGGCTCGACCGCACCGGCGCGCTGCTGCACTCGCTGCTGTCCACCCACGTGGTCGGGCGCGTGGCCGGCGGGCGCTTCATCTCGCCGCTCGAGGTCCAGGGCTGCGAGAACGTCAACTCCTGGCCGGTGCTCGCGACGCAGGCCGACGACGCCGTGCTCGGCGCGGCGATCATGCTGCCCGACCACCCGCAGATCGCGCCCGAGAGCAAGGGCAACCTGTTCGACTCGACCGAGATCGAGGAGGCGCTGCTGATCCACGTGCTCGCGCTCTCCGACGACGAGCGCGAGGAGGCGGCGAGCCAGGACCCGGCCGTGCGCCAGATGCTCGAGCGCGCCGCCAGGACGACACCGCAGGAACTCATGGACCTCCACGGCCGCGTCCAGGTGGCCGACCCGCGCGTGGGCGAGCCGGAGGTCGAGGTGGAGGGAGTGCGCTTCCGCCTCGGCGACAAGGTCGTGCTGCGGCCGGAGACCAACGCGACGCCGCAGGACCACCTCGTCGCGGGCCGCTCGGCCACGATCGAGCGTATCTACTACGACTACGACGGCTCAGTGCACCTCGCGGTCACGGTCGACGACGTCCCCGGGCAGGAGCTGATGCGTGACATCGGCCGCTTCCTGTACTTCAAACCGACCGAAGTGGAGATGGCGACCGCATGAGCCCTGAGTTCGAGAAGCAGATCCTGGTCGCCGGAGTCGGCAACGCGTGGATGCTCGACGACGGCTTCGGCTCGGTCGTCGCGCAGCGCCTCGAGGCGCGCGAGATGCCGTCCGGGGTCCGGGTCATGGACGCCGGCTCGGGCGGCCTGGATCTCGCCTACGAGATCATGCGCGGCTACCACGCGCTCGTGCTGATCGACGTCTCGCGCCAGGGCGGCGAGCCGGGCACGCTCTACGTGCTCGAGCCGGACCTCGAGGAGATCGCGCCGTCGATCGAGGACGGCGACGTCATCAACCCGCACGGCATGGACCCGGCCACCGTGCTGCGCTTCGTGCGGGCCGTCGGCGGCTGGAGCGGCAAGGTCGTGATCGTCGCGTGCGAGCCGACCGACGTCGAGGACCTCGGGCTCGGGCTCAGCCCGGTCGTCGAGGACGCCGTCGAGCGCGCGATCGCGCTCGTTGACGAGACGGTCGCCGAGCTCCAGACGGACGCGGCCTACAACCAGAGCTAGTGCTCTCTCGCTGATGCACGAGCTGTCCGTCGCGAGCGCGGTTCTCGACACGGCCCTCCGCCACGCGGAGGACCGCCGGGTCCTGGCCGTCTCGCTGCAGGTCGGGCACCTGCGCCAGGTGATCCCGGACTCGCTCGCGTTCTACTGGGACATCGTCTCACGCGACACGCCCGCGGCGGGCGCCCGGCTCGACCTGGTCGTGGTGCCGGCGCGCCTGCGCTGCAACGGCTGCTCGGACGAGTGGGACATGGAGGGAACGCCGGAGTTCCGCTGCCCGCGCTGTGCGGTCGGTCAGGTGGAGGTGATCGCCGGCAACGAGCTGGAGGTCGATTCGATCGAAGTCGAGGAGGAGGCACGCCCATGCATCGCGTGAAGGTGAGGGTGGTCGAGGACGCCCTCGACGCCAACAACACGATCGCGTCGGCCAACCGCGCCGACTTCGACCGCGAGGGCGTCACGGTGCTGAACCTGATGAGCGCGCCCGGCGCGGGCAAGACGACGCTGCTCGTCAACGCGCTGCCCGGCCTCGAGGGCGTGCGCCCCGGCGTGCTCGAAGGCGACGTCGCGGGCTCGCTCGACGCCGACCGGCTCGCCGACGTCCACATCCCGGTCACGCAGCTCAACACCGACCAGGGCTTCGGCGGCGAGTGCCATCTCGATGCGAACATGGTCCGCTCCGCGCTGCCCTCGCTGCCGCTCGCCGACCTCGACCTGCTCGTGATCGAGAACGTCGGCAACCTCGTCTGCCCGGCCGAGTTCCGCGTCGGCGAGGACGCGCGCGTGATGGTCTCCTCCGTCACCGAGGGGGAGGACAAGCCGCTCAAGTACCCGCTCATGTTCCGCGCCTGCGAGCTCGTGGTCATCAACAAGATCGACCTGCTCGAGCACCTCGACTTCGACCTCGAGAAGTTCCTCTATCACCTCGAGGGGGTCCATCCCGGCGTGCCGCACCTGCTCGTGAGCGCGCGCACGGGAGAGGGGGTCGGGGCGTTCCGCGACTACCTCGTGCGGCTGGCGAGCACGGCGGGCGCCCCGGCGTGAGGCCGGGCGCGGCGCCCGCGGCACAGCGCGTCTCCGCGCTGCTCGCGGAGCGCACCGAGGCCAACCACGCGTTCTTCGCGGCCGAGGCCGAGCGCGTCGCCCGCCTCTGCCACGAGATGTCGGAGCGCTTCGCCCGTGGCGGTCGGCTGCTCGCGGTCGGGAGCTCGCCGGCGGCTCGCTCGGACGCGCGGCACGTCGCCGTCGAGTTCGTCCACCCGGTGATCGTCGGCAAGCGCGCGCTGCCGGCGGTCGCGTTCGAGAGCCCGGAGCAGGCGGCGCTGCTGGCCGGACCCGATGACATGGTGCTCGCGTTCGACGGTGCAGCGCCGGAGGGCATCTTCGAGGTGCGGATCCCGGCCCCGCCGAGCGACGACCCGTTCGTGCGCCAGGAGCTGACCGAGACCTACTACCACCTCCTGTGGGAGCTGGTCCACGTGTTCTTCGAGCAGGGCGGGCGCCAGACCGCGGGCGCCGGTGCGGCGAGCTTCCTCTATCCGTTCCTCGGGGAGCAGGCGACCGACGTGGAGGCGGTCATCACCGACATCGCCGGGTCGGTGCGGATGAAGGCGCAGGAGGTCGACGCCCTGCGGGCGCAGACGCTGACCGAGGGCGCGGACACGCTCGAGGCGGCGGCCGCCGAGCTGCGGGCGCGCTTCGACGCGGGCGGGACGCTGCTCGCACTCGGCAATGGCGGCTCGGCGACCGACGCGATGGACGTGGTGGCGGACTTTCGCGCGCCCCCCGAGGCCAGCGGCTGGCCGCCCCGGCGCGCGCTCGACCTGACCGATGACCCGGCCATCATCACCGCGCTCGCGAACGACATCGGCACCGACGCGGTCTTCTCGCGCCAGGTGATCGCCTACGGCGGACCCGGCGACGCCCTGATCGCACTCTCGACCAGCGGCAACTCGGGCAGCGTGATCGCCGCGCTGATCGAGGCGCGGCGGCGCGGGCTGGCGACGATCGCGTTCGTCGGCTACGGCGGCGGGAAGGTGGCCGCCCAGGGCCTCGCCGACCACGTGATCGTCACGCGCTCCGAGCACATCCCGCGCATCCAGGAGGCGCAGGCGAGCGCGTACCACGTGCTCCGCGAGCTCGTGGAGGCGCAGTGAGCGGCGCCCTCCTCGCTGCGCGAGGGGGGAGGATATGGCCATGAGACGGGTTCGGGCGAGGGTCGAGGGGACGGTCCAGGGGGTCGGGTTCCGCCCCTTCGTCTACCGGCTCGCCTCCGAGCTCGACCTGGCCGGGTTCGTGCTCAACGACGAGCGCGGCGTGCTGCTGGAGGTCGAGGGCCGCGAGTCGGCGGTCGACGGCTTCCTGCGCCGGTTGTCGGAGGAGGCGCCGCCGCTGGCGGCGATCGAGGCGGTGCGCCCGCACGACGTCGCGCCCGCGGGCGAGCGCGGCTTCCGCATCCTCGCCAGCCCGCACGGCGGCGAGCCCGCTGCGCTCGTCTCGCCCGACAGCGCCACGTGCGAGGACTGCCTCGCCGAGCTCTTCGACCCCTCCGACCGGCGCTCCCGTTACCCGTTCATCAACTGCACCAACTGCGGCCCGCGCTTCACGATCGTGCGCGGCGTCCCCTACGACCGGCCGCTGACCACGATGGCGGGCTTCGAGCTGTGCCCGCGCTGCGCCGCGGAGTACGCGGACCCCGCTGACCGGCGCTTCCATGCCCAGCCCAACGCGTGCCCGGAGTGCGGGCCGACGCTGCGGCTGCTGCCCGGCGACACCTACGGCGACGAGGCGCTGCGCGGCGCGGTGGCGGCGCTCCGCGAGGGCCGGATCGTCGCGGTCAAGGGCGTCGGGGGCTACCACCTCGCGTGCCTCGCGGACGACGAGCCCGCGGTGGCCGCGCTGCGGGCACGCAAGCACCGCGAGGAGAAGCCGTTCGCGGTGATGGTGCGCGACGTCGCCGCGGCCCGGGAGCTCGTGTCCTTGACCGAGGAAGAAGCGGCGCTCCTGTCGGGGCGAGACCGTCCAATCGTGCTTGCGCCGCGGCGCGCGGGCGCGCCGCTGGCCCCCGGGAGCGCCGCCGCTTCGGCGGGCCGCGCCGTCGCGCCGTCGGTTGCGCCGCGCTCCGCCGACCTTGGCGTGCTGCTGCCCTACTCGCCGCTGCACCATCTGCTGATCGCCGACGTC
>JBDTMF010000067.1:0-20526 GCA_039934455.1 Solirubrobacteraceae bacterium | reverse complement strand
GCGACGGCCGTGAGCACGAGGTCGCGGTCGCTGAGCCCGATCAGGGTGCCGAACAGGAGCCGGTCGACGCCGGCGCCCGAGCGGTAGACGTCCGAGGCCAGCAGCGCCCCGAGCGCGAGCGCGGCGACGAGCAGGATGCCCGTGGCGGCGTCCTCCTCGGACTCGTGCCCGCGCGCCAGGCGCTCGCGCAGGCCGGCGAAGCCGAGCGCGGCCGCGAGCGCCGCGAGCTGCGGCGCGATCCCCCACGCCGAGGCGAGCACGAGGCCAGGGAAGGTCGCGGTGCCGACGGAGTGGGTGAAGAAGGCGAGCCGCCGCAGCACGATCCAGGCGCCGAGCACGCCCGCGAGCACGGCCAGCAACCCGATCTCGGCGAGCGCGCGCTGCATGTAAGGGGCGGAGAGGGTGTCGAGCATCGCTCAGGGGCAGCTCGCGAGGTCGCCCCCGAGGGCGGCCGCGATCGTGTGGGTGTTGGCCTCCATCGAGCTGATGTAGGTTGCGCCGCTCGAGCCCTTGGGGCCGAGCGAGTCGGCCCACAACGCGGGGGCGACGCGGGCGCCGGCCTCGCGCGCGATGGCGGCCTCGACGTCGGAGCGCACCGAGCTCTCCGCGAACACGGCCGGCACGTGCTCCCGCCGGATCGTCCGCACGAGGTCGGCGGTCTCGCCGGCCGAGGCCTGGCCGCCCGTGGAGCGCGAGGGGATCACCGTCGCGATCACCTCGAACCCGTAGCGCCGCGCGTACGCGCCGAGCGCGTCGTGGGTCGTGACGAGCTTGCGCCGCGCGGGCGGGATCGTGGCGACGCAGCGCGCGATCCTACGATCGAGCCGCCCCAGCCGGCCGAGATAGCGCTGTGCGTTGGACTCGTAGCTCGCCCTCCCGGCGGCGTCGGCCCTCGTGAGCCCGTCGCGCAGGATCGCCACCGCCCGCAGCGCCGCGCGCGGGTCCTGCCACCAGTGCGGCTCCTGACGGGTGTCCTGGCCGAGGGTGACGACGGGCGCGTCGGAGCCGGCACCGGCCTGGGCCTCCTCCAGCCACTGGTCGATCTCCCCGCCCGAGCGCACGATGAGGTCGGCGCGGGCGAGCGCCTTGACTGACCTCCGCGCGGTCGCCGGCGACCTGGCGGGCGAGGTCGGCGGCCTGGGTGGTGGTCGCCACCACCACGGGCGCGCCACCGGAGCCATCGTCGCCGCAGGCGCTCAGCGTCGCGAGCGCGAGGGCGGCCAGGAGGAGGAGCGTCGGCTTCACGGCGGTAGAGCTTACTGAAATTGATTCTCGTTTTCGACGGCGCTACGATCCAGGCATGGCTCGCACCGGATGGCAGGCACACGCACGCGAGGAGCTCTCGCGCTCGGGGCACCGGGCCGGCGGCGCGCGGGCCGAAGTGCTCGACCTGCTCGCGGGCCAGGAGTGCTGCCTGAGCGCCCAGGCGATCCACGACCGGCTGCGCGACGAGGAGCGTGGCGTCGGGCTGGCCAGCGTCTACCGGGCGGTCGACGTCCTGGCGCGGCTCGGCCTCGTCCGCCGCATCGACGTCGACGGCACCGCCTGCTTCGAGCCCGCCGACCCCAGCGGCGAGCACCATCACCACGCGATCTGCGACCGCTGCGGGCGCCTCGACGCGTTCGAGGATCCCGAGCTCGAGACGCTGATCGAGGGGGTGGCGGCGCGCCTCGGCTACACGATCGAGGGCCACGACGTGGTCCTGCGGGGTGCCTGCCCCGCCTGCACGGCCTGACCGACTGCAGGATCGCGTTCGATCCGAGGCGAAGAGGTCCTTTCGGCCTCGAGCCGTGTTCAATCCCGTCGTGCACCGCCGCCGTCTCAATCGCAGAGAGGCCATCGGCCTCGGCGCCGCCGCCCTCGCCGGCGGGGCGCTGCGCCCGCGCGGCGCCTTCGCCGCCGGGACGTCGCTGTTCGAGCTCCCGATCGACGAGGGAGCCGCGCACGTCGCGGGCTGGCGCACCACGCGCGTGCTCCGGGCGCCGCGCCGCTTCGACCTGATCGGGCTGCGCTGGGCGCGCGGCGGGAGCCTCGAGGCGCAGGTGCGCGCACGCCGCCGTGGCGGCGGCTGGACGCCGTGGATGGCGCTGCATCGCTCCGGCGACCACGCGCCCGACGGTGTCCGCGCGCTCGCGGGCACCGAGCCCGCCTACACCGGCGCCGCCGACGTCTTCCAGCTGCGGCTGCGCGGCTCGGCGCGCGGGCTGCGCGCCCGCTTCGTCCGCGCCCAGCCGACCGCGCGCGCGGCTCGCCGCCGCCATCGCGTCCGGGCTCGCTCGGCGCAGTCGGCCCAGCCCGCGATCATCTCCCGCACCGAGTGGGGCGGCGACAGCGTGCCGCCGCGCGCGGCGCCCGAGTACGGCGTGGTCGAGGCCGCGTTCGTGCACCACACGGTCAACTCCAACGACTACACGCCCGAGGAGTCGCCGGGGATCGTGCTCGGCATCGCGCGCTACCACCGCGACTCCAACGGCTGGAACGACATCGGCTACAACTTCCTCGTCGACCAGTACGGCCAGGTCTTCGAGGGCCGCGCCGGCGGCATCGACCAGGCCGTGATCGGCGCCCAGGCCCAGGGCTACAACTCCGTCTCGACCGGGATCGCATGCATCGGGACCTTCACCGCGGTGCCGCAGTCCGAGGCCGGGCTGGAGGCGCTCGCGCACCTGATCGGCTGGAAGCTCTCGCTCCACGGCGTGCCGACCGAGGGCACCGTCGTCGTCTCCTCGCGCGGCGGCCCGTCGAACCGCTATCCGAGCGGGACGCCGGTGACGCTCGAGCGCATCCCGGGCCATCGCGACGGCGACTCGACCTCGTGCCCCGGCGACGTCCTCTACGGGCAGTTGCCCGACCTGCGCGCCCGCGCGACGCGCTACGCCGGCCCGCTGGCCGGGCTGACCGTGCACGCGTCGAGCACCCGCATCCGCACGCGCCCGCTGCAGCTCTCGGGCCGGCTGGCCTTCCCGGACGGCTCCTCGCCCGCGGGCGCGCCGCTCGACATCGAGTTCGCCGTCCCGGGCGCCGCCTTCGCGCGCATCGCCGGGACGGTCTGCGGGGCCGACGGGAGCTGGGCCGCGAGCGTCCCCCTCACCGTGAGCGGCCTGATCCGCGCGGCGTTCCGCGGCGACGGCGCGCGCCAGCCGCTCGCCTCCTCCCCCGTCGCGATCCGCGTGCTCCCCACCCTGCGGCTCGGCCTCTCCAGCCGCCGCGTCCGCCACGGCCGCGCGATCGCGATCTCCGGCACCGTGTCGCCGAAGCCGGTCAGCGGTCGCGTCGAGGTGCGCCTCGAGCGGCTCGTCGGGCGGCGCTGGGTGCGCGTGCAGCGCAAGCGCATCGTGGTCCGCCAGGGCCGCTACCTGACGCGGGCCAAGCTGCGCCGCAAGGGCCTGTACCGCGTCAGCGTGATCGTCCCGGACGCGTCGAGGCACCTGCGCGTCCGCGCGCGCTAGCGATCCACGAGGCGGATCACGAGCCGCAGGCCGCTCCAGGTCTCGTCGATCGCGCAAACCTTGTTGTCCACGAGCGTGTTGGCGAGCGCGAGCTCGCGCACGACGTCTCCGGTCAGGTCCGTCTCGACCTTCGACGCGCGCTTGGGCCAGGCGATCCACAGCCCGGCGGCCGGCTCCATGTGCTTGCGCAGCGCGGGCATCCGCCTCGCCAGCTCCGCGCGGCGGAGGTGGAAGGCGACGATCACGTCGGCCATTCCGCTCGCCCGCGTGCCCACCTCGACGCCGTCGGGCAGCTCGCCGAGCGTCTGATCCGCGAACGCCTCCGGCGCCCGGAGCAGCAGCACGCGGTGGCCGGGCTTGATCCCGAGCTTGCGCGGCAACGGAGTCCCGGAGTAGCCCGCGGTCATGGCCGGGGTTCCTACCAGGTCCGTGCTGCCTTGCAGCCGCCCTTGGTGTTGGTGCGCGTGCACGTGCGGTTGCTCACGCCGATGCTCACGCCGCTCGCGACCTTGGTGATCGTGAAGGTGTTCAGGGACTTCGAAGTGACGGTGATGACGTAGCCCGTGGTGGTGAGCGAGCTCGGTGCCGAGAGCGTGGGCCCGTTGCCCGGCAGCAGCGAGGGCTCGATGTCCTGGAGGACGGCGACGGTGCCGTTCACGTAGGTCAGGCCCGAGTGGTAGTGCGTCTCCATCGCGGTCTGCGCGTGGCGGGCGAACATCTTGGCGGCCGTGTCCTGGGACCGGGCGCGCTGGCCGAGGTGCGCGGGCAGAGCGATCGCGGCGAGGATCCCGATGATCAGGATCACCACGAGCAGCTCGATGAGCGTGAAGCCATCCTGATCCCGGCGCATCTGATGTCATCGACGGTGTGGGGCGAAGCCTTGATCTCATCGAGCTCACCTCCCGGATGGTCGCGATCGACTCCGTCAACCCCTCGCTGGTGCCGGGCGGCGCCGGCGAGGCCTAGATGGCGCGCTTCGTGGTCGAGTGGGCGCGCGCGGCCGGGCTCGAGGCCGATGTGATCGAGGCGACGCCGGGGCGGCCGAGCGTGGTCGTGCGCGCCCGCGGGGCCGGCGGTGGGCGCACGCTGCTGCTGTGCGCGCACACGGACACGGTGGGTGTCGAGGGCATGGCCGGGCCGCACACCCCGCGGCTCGAGGGCGACCGGCTGCACGGCCGCGGGGCGTATGACATGAAGGCCGGGCTCGCCTCGGCGCTGCTGGCGTGCCGCGAGGCGGCCGGCGCGGAGCTGAGCGGGGACGTCGTGGTCGCGGCCGTGGCCGACGAGGAGCACGCCAGCCTCGGGGTGCAGGAGGTGCTCGGCGCGGTCCAGGCGGACACCGCGCTCGGCGCCCGTACCCACCCGCTGCTGGGGCGCGGCTCGGTCCACGCCTCCCTGATCGAGGGCGGCGCCGAGATGTCCAGCTATCCCGGGCGCTGCGTGCTCGGGCTCGAGCGGCGCACGCTGCCCGGGGAGACCGTCGCGCAGATCGAAGCGGAGGTCGGGGGCCTGATCGCCGATCCCGAGCTCCAGGCCGTGCAGCGGACCCTGCTGGTGCGCGAGCCGTTCGAGGTGCCGCAGGACGCCGAGCTCGTCCGCACCGTCCGCGCCACCGCGGCGGAGATCCTCGGTTCCCCGCCGGCGCTCGCGGGCGCGCCGCACTGGGCGGACGCGGCGTTCATCGCCGCCGCCGGGATCCCGACGGTGATGTTCGGCGCGAGCGGCGCGGGCGCGCACGCCGCCGAGGAGTGGGTGAGCGTCGCGGACAGCGTGATCGTCACCCAGGTCCTGATCGCGGCCGCGAGGCACCTCTGCGGCTGAGCGATCCTCGTCCCCGACCCCGACCCACCGTATGCTCGCCCGGAGGGCCGAGATGACCGACGCCGAGCCACAGAACCCCTCGGAGCCGCGCACCACGCTCGCCCGCCTCGGGCTGGACGACCTGCGGCCGGTCTACCAGCCCGTCGTCGACCTGCGCGACGGCCGTGTCGTCGGCTACGAGGCGCTCGTCCGCGGCGGCCCCGATACACCGCACGGGTCGCCCGCCGAGATGTTCGCCGTCGCGCGCGCCGAGCACGTGGTGGCGGAGTTCGACGCCGCCTGCCGCGCGGCCGCCGTGCGCGGCTTCGACACCGAGGCGGCGAGCCCGTTCACGCTCTTTCTCAACGCAGCGGCCGACACGCTGGGCGATGCGGCGGAGGTCCTCGTGCCCGCGCGCCACACGATCGTGATCGAGATCACCGAGGGGGCGCTCATCGCCCGGCCGGACGTGCTCCTGCGCGCGCTGAGCCAGTTTCGGGGCCAGGGCTGGGGCGTCGCGCTCGAGAACGTCGGCGCCGACTCCCGCTCGCTGGCGCTGATGTCGCTGCTCTATCCCGACGTCATCAAGCTCGACCTGCGCCGCCTGCAGCAGCGCTCACCAGAGGACACCGCGCGGATCGTCGGCGCCGTCGGCGCCGAGAGCGAGCGCCGCCAGGCGGTCGTGCTCGCCGAGGGCATCGACTCCGAGGAGCAGCTGGCGGCGGCGCGCGCGTTCGGCGCCCAGCTCGGGCAGGGCTACCTGCTCGGCGAGCCGGCGCCCCTGCCCTCCCCCATGCCCGAGCCCGGCCGCCCGCTGCGCCTGACCTCTTCGGGCGGCGATCCCGGCGGCGACAGCCCGTACCTGCGCGTCACGAACTGGAAGCGCCCCGCCCGCGGCTCACGCGACCTGGCCGAGCGCACCGCCGGCCTGATCCTGCGCCACGCGGCCGCGCTGGGCGAGACCGCCGTCGTGCTCGCCGCCTATCCCGACGAGGCCCACCTCAGCGCGAACGAGGCCGCCGAGCTGCGCGAGATCGCGGGCCGGCTCGCCTTCGTCGGCGCGCTCGGCGCCCCGCCGGAGCTGGCCGAGGCCGGCATCCGTACCGGCACGCTCCCGCCGGGCGACACGCTGCGCGGCACCTGGACCGTCGTCGCGCTCGGCGCCGGCCTCGCCGCCGGCGTCGTCGCGCGCGAGGCCGAGGACGGGACCTACGAGCTCGCCACCTCCTACGACCGCGACCTGGTCGTGGAGTCGGCGCTGCTGATCATGGCGCGGCTCGCTCCGCTACCTCCGCAATGACCTTTGAGAGCCGGCCTCCCTGCCAGGCGAGCGGCGAGCTCCCCTCCTCCTCGGAGCGCAGCTCCGCGCCTTCGATCCGCTCCGCCCAGGTCTTGCCGACCGCGTAGGGATGGCCGGGGTCGGCCTCGTCCCGGCTCGCGACGACGATCGTGGGCGCCTCGATCGCCTCGAGGTCCTCCCAGCGCTCGAACGGCCGCGAGCGCGGCGTGGCGTGCAGCGCGTCCGCCACCGCGTCGGGATGCTCGTGCGCGGCCAGCCGTTGGCGCAGAACCCGGTCGACCGTGCCGCGCCACTGCTCGGGCACGTCGGGCACGCCGTAGGCCTCGACGAACCCCTCGACGCCGCCCGAGCGCAGGCCCTGCGACAGCGCGTCCCAGCGCTCGAGCTCCTCCTCGCGCGGCGCGTCGGGGTCGAACGCGGGGGTGGCGATGACGAGGCCAGCGACGCGGTCGGGGGCGTCGATCGCCAGCCGCGCGGCGGTGTGCGCGCCCATCGAGGCGCCGGCGAGCACGGCGCGGTCGATGCCGCGGTCGTCGAGCACCGCGATCAGGTCGGTGACGAGGTCGTCGTAGTCGTAGGCGTCGGGATCCGGCGCAGGCGTGGACTCGCCGTGGCCGCGCGCGTCGTAGGCGATCACGCGGTGGCCGGAGCGCTCGAGCGCCCGCGAGCCCATGACCACGTAGCGGCGGGTGGCGGTCAGGCCGTGGAGCAGCACGACGGGGATCCCCTCCCCGTCCTCCTCGCCCGCGAGGGTGACCCCGCCGGATTCGATCGTCAGCTTGGGCACGGCGCCCGGAGTTCTACCCTCAAGAGCATGATCACCGACGTCACCGAGGCCACCTTCGAGCGCGACGTCGTGCAGCGCTCCCACGAGATCCCCGTCGTGGTCGACTTCTGGGCCGCCTGGTGCGGGCCCTGCCGCCAGCTCACGCCGGTGCTGGAGAGCGCGATCCGCGAGCGCGAGCCCACCCTCGACCTGGCCAAGCTCGACACCGACGCCAACCAGCAGATCGCCAACGCCTTCCGCATCCAGGGGATCCCGGCGGTCAAGGCCTTCCGCGACGGGAAGGTCGTCGACGAGTTCACCGGCGCGTTGCCGCCCGCCCAGGTCGCCAGGTTCCTCGACGGGCTGCTGCCCTCCGAGGCCGACGGGCTGATCGCGACCGGCAGCGAGGACGACCTGCGCCGCGCGCTCGAGCTCGAGCCCAACCGCACCGACGCCGCCGTCGCCCTCGCGCGGCTCCTGCACGAGCGCGGCGAGTCCAGCGCGGCACTGGCGCTGCTCGAGAACACCACCGGCTCCTACGCCGCCGAGGGACTGGCCGCGCGCATCCGGCTCGAGCCGCGAGGCGAAGCCGGTGACGAGCCTCCAGGCGAGGCAGTCGAGCTGGCCGACGCGTTCACCGCCCTCGACGCCGGCGAGCAGCAGCGCGGGCTCGACGCCCTGATCGCGGCGATCGCCGCGACCGACGACCAGGACCGCAAGGACGACCTGCGGCGCGCCGTCGTGGGCGTGCTCGACGAGCTCGGCGCCGAGCACCCGCTCGCGCGCGAGGCGCGGCGCAAGCTCGCCGCCGCGCTGTACTAGAAGAAGTCACTTGCAGCGCCGCCCCCCGCGCTGAGAGGATCGCGCCATGAGCGCGCACGGCGCGACGAGCGGGACCGAACCGAGCCGCGGCGCGCGGCTGCTGCTCGTCGCGGGCACCGGCGCCGCGATCGCGCTGAGCCTGGGCATCTACGGCAACGCGCACGAGCCGGCGACCGATCTCTCGATCACGCTCGGCTTCGCGAACACCATCACGATGAAGGTGTGGCTGGCGAGCTTCGCGGTGCTTTTCGCGCTCGTGCAGCTCGGCTCGGCGCTGTGGATGTACGGGCGGCTCCCGCTGCGCGACGGGCCGGCGTGGCTCGGCAGCCTGCACCGCATCTCGGGCCGCGTCGCGTTCCTGCTGACGCTGCCCGTCGCCTACCACTGCCTCTACCAGCTCGCGTTCCAGGACTCGACCACGCGCGTGCTCGTGCACTCGCTGCTCGGGTGCGCGTTCTACGGCGCGTTCGCCGCGAAGGTGGTGGTCGTCCGCTCGCACTCGCTCGCGGGCTGGACGCTGCCGGTCGCGGGCGGGCTCGTGTTCACGGTCCTCGTCGCGGTCTGGCTGACGAGCGGCCTGTGGTTCATCTCCGAGAACGGCATCCCGTCGCCCTGACGTGCTGGCGCAGGTCGACCGCTTCCTGGCTCCCCTGACCGCGTTCGCGGCGCTGTTCTTCGTGGTCGCCCTGCTGATCGGCCCGGAGCTGATCGGGGCGAGGCAGGATGCCGCCGCGGGGGCGGCCGCCCCCACCAAGACCGGCAAGCAGATCTTCACCGCCCAGGGCTGCGGGGGCTGTCACACGCTCGCGGACGCCGGCTCGTCGGGCTCGTCCGGGCCCAACCTCGACGAGCTTGCCCCGGACGCCGCGACGGTCCAGGCCAAGGTCAAGAGCGGCGGCGGCTCGATGCCGTCCTTCCGCCTTCCGGAGCCCGAGCTGCAGGCGCTCGCGGAGTACGTGTCGAGCGTCGCGGGGCGCTAGCTCGCGACCGGCAGGCCGTGCCGCTCGACGGCGCGGTCGTAGTTCGCCCGCAGCATCGCGATCACGTCGCGGACGTCCTCGTCGTTCTCGATCCGGCGCGCGGCCCAGCCCTTCTTGTCCGGGAAGACCGGGTGGTAGGTGATGCGGCCCGCGGCGTAGAGCTCCTCCCACACGGGCTTGGGGAAGCCGAAGTGCGCGACGTGGTCGCCGTGAAGGTGGCCGAGCTGGCGGCGGCCGACGGTGAAGCCGTACTCGCCGCGGCTGCCGATCCCGGCCTCGACACCCGGCCACGAGGTGACCTCGTCGGTGATGAGCCGGCTGGCGGTGCGTGTATCGGTCATGGACGACATGGTGCACCCGCGGCGGTCGCGCCACCAGGGGCAATTGGTCCTAGGCCGGCCTACAGCGAGAGCGTGAGCTGTGGCGCGCCGTCGCCCTCGTCGGCGACCGGCTCGGCGAACGCGGCCACGCGGACGCCGAGCAGGCGCACGGGCCGCGCGGGCGCGTACTCGTCCAGCAGCGCGCACGCGACGTCAGCCACGACCGCGGTCTCGTTCGTCGGCGCGGGGATGGTGCGAGCGCGGGTGACGGTCGTGAAGTCGTCGAGGCGCACCTTGATGGCGATCGTGCGCCCGCGCCGGTCGTGCTTGGCGAGCCCGGCGCAGAGCTTGCCCGCGAGCTGCCGCAGGACGGCGACCTGCTCGGCGCGGTCGGCGACGTCGGTCGGGAAGGTCGTCTCGCGCGACTCGGAGACCGCGATGCGCCCCGAGGTGATGGGGCTCTCGTCCTCGAAGCGCGCGCGGGCGCGCAGATAGGGGCCGAGGCGGCCGCCGAAGCGCTCGGCCAGCGTCTCCGCGGGCGTGGCGGCCAGGCCCGCGATCGTCGCGATCCCGAGCGCCTCGAGCCGCTCCGCCGTCTTGGCGCCGATCCCGGGCAGCAGCCGCGGCGAGGCGCCGGCGAAGCGCTCGCACGCCTGCTCGCGCGTGAGCACGACGAAGCCCTCGGGCTTCTCGGCGTCGGAGGCGACCTTCGCCACCAGCCGGTTCGGGCCGATGCCGGCCGAGCAGCCGAGCCCCGTGTCGGCCTTGATCTCGGAGATCAGGCGGCGCATCGCCGCGCGCGGCGAATAGATGCCGGAGAGGTCGAGGTAGGCCTCGTCGAGCCCGGCGACCTCGACGGTGTCGACCTGGGCGCGCACACGGTCCATCACGCGCTCGGACATCGCGCGGTAGGCCTCGAAGTCCGGCGGCAGGAAGATCGCCTCCGGGCACAGCCGGCGCGCCCGCGCGGCTGGGATGGCCGAGAACACGCCGTAGCGGCGCGCCTCGTAGGAGGCGGTCGTGACGACCGCCCGCGGGCCCGAGCCCGCGACCACGACGGGCCTGCCCCGCAGCTCGGGGCGGCGCATCAGCTCGACGCCCACGTAGAAGGCGTCCATGTCCAGATGCGCCACGCACCGCTGCATGCGGAGCAGGCTACGCCGAGGGCCGGACTCCCTAGCGGGTGCTGAGGATCGTCCCGTGGCCCGAGAACTTCAGGCGCCGGGCCGTCGCGGCCGTGAGGTCGTACTCGCGCGCGCCGACATACGGCCCGCGGTCGATCACCGGCACGCGCACGACGCGGCCGCGGTGGCGCAGGGTGACCCGCGTCCCGCACGGCAGCGACTTGTGGGCGACGCCCAGCTGGGAGGTGCCCAGTCGTCCGCCGCAGCCGAGCCGGTTCCCGTAGAGGCCGGGGCCGTACCACGACGCGAGGGCGTGGCGGTACACGTTCAGGCGCCCCAGGCCGCGCTTGCCGGCCGGGCCGTGGCTCACGCGCACGCGCGCGCGCGCGCTCATCGGGCTCCTCATGCGGTTGCGCAGGACGTAGCGCCCGTACGCGTCGCTGCGGTCACGATCGAGCGTGATCCAGCGCCCGTGGCGCCGGACCTGCAACGCCACCGTCGAGCCGGCGGGCTGGATCCGGCCGCGCACGACGGCGCGCCGGCCCGCCCGCACGTTCAGGTGGCGGTCCGAGACCCCGACCTTGGAGGCCGTGGCCGTCGGTGTGGTGCCCTGGGTGTCTTGTGCTTGTGCGAACGCGGGCGAGGGCACGGCGACCGCGCAGATATATGCGGAACAGAGCGCGCCGGCCGAAAGCACGGCGCGCCAATCGAGCTTGGGCCTCAAAACGAGGTCCTCCTTCGGTTGTCAGTCGTCCGACCAGGCGCCTGTGAGTGACGGCCGCCGGCCATCGGGCCGCGGCTCTCCCTACCTGTCCCTCACCCGGCCGGGCTTCGTGCCCTGCCGGCTCGGCGGTCGAACGGACGTTCGATTGTAGCGAAGCCGATTCAGGCCGCGTCGAGCACCAATGCAGGGCATTCCTGCCGCAGCCTGGCCAGCCCGAGCCGGATCCGGCTCTTGGCCGTGCCGAGCGGGACGCGCTCGCGACGGGCGATCTGGTCGGCGGTGAGGCCGCCCCAGTAGGCGAGCACCAGCGCCTCGCGCTGAGGCTCGGGCAGGAGCCGCAGCGCCTCGCGCACGGTCTCGCGCGTGTCGCCGCGCTCGAGCGCAGCAGCGGGCTGCTCCTCGACGCGCCCGTCGTCGGGTCCACTCGCGACGACGACCGTGAGGCGGTCCGAGGCGCGGCCCGCGGCCTGCCCTTCGCGCCACAGGTCGAGTGCGCGGGAGCGCGCCATCATGCGCAGGTAGGAGCCGATTTCGCCGCGCGCGGCGTCGAACGAGCCCGGGCGGCGCCAGACGCGCAGGAAGACGTCCTGCACGACGTCCTGCGCCTGCGCGGCATTGCCGAGGATGCGCATCGCGGCGGCGTGGACGCCGCGCTCGTGCTGCTCGACCAGCCGCCGGAAGGTCTGCGGATCGGTGAGGTCAGTCGCCATGCCAAGCATTGTACACGTTGTTGAAGGTTTGTATACGTATGTGTTGAAAGTTTGTCGAGACGGTCAGATGGTGGACAATCGCCGCGATGGCCAACCCCGACCGCCTCACCGGACTCGACGCCTCCTTCCTCGCGCTCGAGGACGCCGGCGCCCACATGCACGTGGGCTCCTGCATGCTCTTCGAGGGCGAGGCCCCCGACTATGAGGACTTCGTGGCGCAGGTGGACTCGCGCCTGCACCTCGTCCCGCGCTACCGCCAGAAGCTCGCGTTTCCGCCGTTCACGCAGGCGCGGCCGGTGTGGGTCGACGACCCCCACTTCAATCCCGGCTACCACGTGCGGCACACCGCGCTGCCCGAGCCCGCCAGCCTCGAGCAGCTGCGCAACCTCACCGGCCGCGTGCTCGCCCAGCGCCTTGACCGCGGCAAGCCGCTGTGGGAGCTGTGGCTCGTGCAGAAGGTCGAGGGCGGCCGCTTCGCGATCATCTCGAAGACCCACCACTGCCTCGTCGACGGCGTCTCGGGCGTCGACATCGCGACCGTGCTGTTCGACCTCGAGGTATCCCCGGCCCCTCCGCCGGAGGCGCCGCCCGCCTGGTTCCCGCGCCCGGAGCCGACGCCGGCGGCGCTGATCGCCGACGCGGTCGCCGAGGGCGCCGCCGTGCCGTTCGAGGCCGCCCGCTTCGCGGCCGGCGCGATCGCGCACCCCGAGCGGACCGCCGGGCGGCTCGGCAAGACCCTCGCCGGGCTCGGCGCAGTGCTCATGGCCGGGTTGCAGGGCGCGCCCTCGAGCCCCTACAACGTCCCGATCGGCCCGCACCGGCGCTTCGCGTGGGTCGACGGCGACCTCGCCCAGTTCAAGGCGATCAAGTCCGCGCTCGGCGGCACCGTCAACGACATCGTGCTGAGCGTGGTCGCGGGGGCCCTGCGCAGCCACATGCAGGCCAACGACCACGACGTCGACGGGATCGAGCTCAAGGCGATGGTGCCGATGTCGGTGAGAGCCGAGGCCGAGCGCGGCGCACTGGGCAACCGGGTGACCGCGATGTACGCGCCGCTGCCCGTGCATCTCGCGGACGCGGACGAGCGCTTCGCGGCCGTCCACGAGGCCATGAAGGGGCTCAAGGAGTCCGGTCAGGCCGTCGGTGCCGAGGCGATCACACAGCTCGCCGGCTTCGCGCCGCCGACGGTGCTCTCCCAGGCCTCGCGGCTGCAGTCCGCCCAGCGCGTGTTCAACGTCGTCGTGACCAACGTACCTGGGCCCCAGTTCCCGCTCTTCATCCTCGGCCGGCGCCTGCTGCGCATCTACCCGCAGGTCCCGCTGGTCACGAACACCGCGCTGGGCATCGCGATCATGTCCTACGACGGCACGATCAACTTCGGGCTGCTCGGCGACTACGACGCGCTGCCGGACCTCGACGACCTCGCGGCCGCGCTGCGCGACGCGATCGCCGAGCTCGCGGTCGCCGCCGGCGTCCCGGCCGCCAACGGCCGCGCCCCGCGCGACCGCGCGACCGCTCGCCGGTGAAGCGCCTGTTCGGCGCGCTGGTGGTGGTGGTGCTCGCCGTCGCTGCGGTGGCCGGCGCGGTCCTGCTGCTGCAGTCGCGTGACGACGCCGGGGTCGAGAAGGCGGCCGCGCCGGGCGAGAAGGTCACGACCCGCTGCCCGGCCAGGGCCGCCACGATCGCGCACGACGAGCACACGCTCAGCCCTCACCAGCTTCGCCACGCGCTCGCGCTCGGCAACGTCGTGCTGCGCTACCGCGGCGCTCGCCCTCCGGGTGCACTGCGCCAGCTCCAGGACGAGCTCACCGGCCCGTTCGACGCCGAGATCGCCGCGGCCGGGCAGGCCGTGATCCTCGCCCCCGGAGCGCCCTCCGGCGTGGAGGCGCTCGCGTGGGGGCGGCGGCTGCGCTCGCAGTCCGCCGCGGACGCCCAGCTGCGCGCGTTCACCGAGGCGTGGCTGGGCGAGGGCGCCCCGAAGCCCTGCCAAGATTGACGCCGTGGCCGGCCGCCTGAAACCCCTGCGCCTCGCGCTCGCGCAGATCGACGCCCGCGTGGGCGACATCGAGGGCAACGCCGCGATCATCCGCGAACGCACGGTGGCCGCGCGCAAGGCCGGCGCCGAGCTCGTCCTCTTCCCCGAGCTCGCGCTGACCGGCTACCCGCCCGAGGACCTGCTGCTCAAGGAGCATTTCCTGCGCAGGGCTCGCGGGGCCCTCGACGCGCTGGCGGCCGACACGCACGGCATCGTGGCGCTCGTCGGCTTCCCGGAGCGCACGGAGGACGTCTACAACGCCTGCGCCGTGCTCGCCGACGGCGAGATCGTCGCGATCTACCGCAAGACCCACCTGCCCAACTACGGCGTCTTCGACGAGGAGCGCTACTTCCAGTCGGGCGGCGGCGGCGCCGTGATCGACTTCGGGGACGTGCGGATCGGGCTGACGATCTGCGAGGACATCTGGAGCCCCGGGCCGCCCGAGTCCGACGAGTCGCTGGCGGGCGCGTCGCTGATCGTGAACCTGTCCGCCTCGCCGTACCACCGCAACAAGGGCGTCGAGCGCGAGCGGATGATCGCGCAGCGCGCCCGCGACAACCTCTGCGTGGTCGCCTTCTGCAACCTCGTCGGGGGGCAGGACGAGCTCGTGTTCGACGGTCATTCGCTCGTCGTCGACCACGAGGGCGAGGTGATCGCGCGAGGGCCGCAGTTCGCCGAGGGGCTCGTGCTCGCGAACATCGACGTCCAGGCGGCCGTGACCGCGCGCCTGCGTGACACGCGGCTGCGCCCGCCCGTGCGGCGCGCGCTGCCCGACGTCCGCCACTTCGGCCGCGTCGAGCGGGCCGAGCGACCCGCGATCGAGCGGCTCGGCGGGGAGGTCTCCCCCCTGCTCGAGCCCGAGGCCGAGGTCTACGCGGCGCTCGTCCTCGGGACCCGCGACTACGTGGAGAAGAACGGGTTCGAGCGGGTCGTGCTCGGGCTCTCGGGCGGCATCGACTCGTCGCTCGTGGCCCTCGTCGCGGTCGACGCCCTCGGGGCAGACCGCGTGACGTGCGTGACCATGCCCTCGCGCTTCTCCTCCGAGGACACGCGCGGCGATGCGCACACGCTTGCCGCCAACCTCGGCGTCGAGCTGCTCGAGATCCCGATCGGGCCGGCGATGGAGGTCTACGACGAGCTGCTCGCCCGCGCCTTCGAGGACCGCGAGCCCGACATCACCGAGGAGAACCTGCAGGCGCGGATCCGCGGCAACCTCCTGATGGCGCTCTCCAACAAGTTCGGCTGGATCGTCCTGACGACCGGCAACAAGTCGGAGAACTCGGTCGGCTACTCGACGCTCTACGGCGACTCCGCGGGCGGCTTCGCGGTCATCAAGGACGTGCCGAAGACGCTCGTCTACCGGCTCGTCGCCTTCCGCGGCGAGCGCGACCCGGAGAGCCCGGTGCCCGAGACGATCGTGACGCGGCCGCCGAGCGCCGAGCTGCGCGAGGGCCAGGCGGACACCGACTCGCTGCCCGACTACGACACGCTCGACAAGATCCTCGAGGCCTACATCGAAGAGGACGCCGACCGCGAGCAGCTCGAGCTGATCGGGCTGCCGGCGGAGGCGATCGACCGCGTGATCGCGCTGGTCGACCGCGCCGAGTACAAGCGCCGCCAGGCGCCGCCCGGGATCAAGATCACCCCGCGCGCGTTCGGCCGTGACCGGCGCATGCCGATCACGAACCTGTACCGCGGCTAGACGATCAGTCGTCTACGGTCGCCGCACGGCCACCGTCATCCGGACGAGCGCGCACAGGCGGCCCTCGTCGTCGGTGATGTCGACCTCCCAGACCCAGGTCGTGCGGCCGCGATGGCGGCGGCGGGCGGTGGCGTGGATCGTGCCCTCGAGGATCGGTCGCAGGAAGCTCGTCTGGTTGGAGAGGCCCTGGGCCGACATCCCGTCCTCGCTGACGGCCTTCCAGGTCGCGAACGAGGTCAGGCTCTCGGCGATCGAGGCGTACACGCCGCCGTGGACGAGCCCGGCGGGCTGCTTGACGTCGTCGCTGACCGCCACGCGCGCCGTCGCCTCCTCGTCGCCCAGCGAGAGGATCTCGAGGCCGTAGAGGGCGTCGAAGCCCACGATCTGGAGGGGGAACTGCTCTTTAGACACGGGCGGCACACTACCCTCAGCACCCGCTCATGCCGCTCACCGCCCTTGCCCCAGACCAGCGCGCCGTCGTCCAGCTCGTCCTCCAGCGAGACCGCTCGTACGCGCAGATCGCCGAGCTGCTGAACATCTCGGAGGACGCGGTCCGCGCCCGCGCGCACTCCGGCCTCTCCGCCCTCGCCCCCGACGTCGAGCTGCCGGCCGACAAGCTCGCCCAGATCGCCGACTTCCTGCTCGGCCAGCAGAACGGCAAGCCGCGCCAGGCGACGCGGCGGCTGCTGCGCGGCTCGAACGGCGCGCGCGAGTGGGCCGAGACCGTGCGGGCCCAGCTCGCGGACGTCAACGGCGCGACGCTGCCGGAGCTCCCGGACGTGAAGCAGGAGAAGCCGAAGGAGACACCGGCCGAAGCGGCCGCAAGCGAAGGGGCGATCCCCGCCGTGACCGCATCGGACGAGGCCCGCGACGACACGCTCACGCCCGGCTCACCCGTCGGCGACACGCCGGACGCGCCCGCTCCGCGTCCGCGCCCGCTGCGCGACAAGCCGCGCACACCCGCGGCTGCCGGGCCGGCCGCGCCCGGCCCGACCGCGGTCGTCGCCGCGTCATCGCGCCTCGGCGGGGCGCTGCTGATCGGGCTCGGCGTGCTCGCGATCGTCGTCGTCGTACTCGTGCTGTTCGTCTTCAAGGGGGACGACAAGTCCCCGTCCACGAGCGCCGCGAAGGCCACCGCGACGCCGACCGCCTCGGCCACCCCGGCGCCAGTCGGCCAGATCGCGCTCAAGGGCGCCAACGGGTCCAAGGGGATCGGTGTCATGCGTCTTTACACCGCCCAGCAGCAGCTCGCCTTCACGCTCGAGGGCACGGGCGTGGCACCGAACCAGGCCAACGAGGCCTACGCCGTCTGGTTCACGAGCCCCGGCGGCGCGTCGCAGCGGCTCGGCTTCGCACAGCCCGTCACCTCCGACGGCAAGCTCGGCACCACCGGCCCGCGCACCGAGGACCTCGCCAAGTTCCCGCGCTGGCTGGCCACCTTCAAGCAGGTGGTGGTGTCGCGCGAGAGCAGCGGGACCGCGAAGAAGCCCGGCCCGGTCGTGCTCGTCGGCACGCTGCCGAGCGCCTCCGGCTAGCGCAGCGCCAGGACCTTCCCCGGGTTCATCACCCCGGCCGGGTCGCAGCGCTCCTTGAGCACCCGCAGCACGTCGTGCCCGAGCACGCCCACCTCGGCCGGCATCCACGGCGTGTGGTCCGCGCCGACGGCGTGGTGGTGCGAGATCGTGCCCCCGGCCGCGACGATCGCGTCCATCGCCGCGCCCTTCGCCCGCCGCCACTGGCCGAAGGGATCCCCGGCGTCCTGCGCCGCGAGCGCGGTGAAGTACAGCGATGCGCCGGTCGCGTAGAGATGGGAGATGTGGCACAGCACGAGCGGCGCGCCCAGCGTGCTCTGCAACGCGTGCGTCACCGCCCCCTTCAGCGCCTCGAGATTCGACCACGTCGTCGCCGTCTCCAGCGTCTCGACGAGCACGCCGCGGTCCAGCAGTTCGTCGCGCAGGTGCGGGCCCGCGTAGCGGGAGGCGAGCCAGCCGCGCCCCGGCCCCTCCCCCACCGGCATCGCGCCCGCGCGCCGCAACAGCCGCGCCGCGGGAGCCCGCCGGCGCGCGATCGCCTCGGCGTCGTCCTCCCAGCCGCAGATCAGCAGGCAGCCGTCGGAGTATCCGCGCGTGCGCAGCAGCGCCCGGCCCGCCTGGCCCTTGAGCCCGCCCGTCCCGCCCAGCGCCTGCCCCATCCTCGTCTCGGCCTCGTCGGAGAGCCGGGCGACGTCGGGCTCGATCCCCGCCTGCACGACCCGGCGCAGCGCGTCGGCGCCCTCCGCGAAGGAGCGCATGAACCAGCCCTCGTAGCGCCGCGCGGCCGGCTGCGGGAAGACGCGCAGCCCGACGCTCGTGAGCACGCCCAGCATCCCCTCGGAGCCGATCACGAGCTCCTTCAGCGACGGCCCGGCCGCCGTCGCCGGCACGGCCAGCGTGGCCAGCTCGCCGACCGGCGTGGCGCAGCGCAGCGCGACCACGTTCTCCCCGATCCGTCCGTGGCCGGTCGAGGACTGGCCGGCCGAGCGCGTGGCGACGCAGCCGCCGACCGTCGCCCACTCGTAGCTCTGCGGCGTATGGGCGAGCGTGTAGCCGTGCCGCGCGAGCGCGTGGTCGGCCTCCGGCAGCCGCGTCCCGCCGCCCAGCCACGCGGTCTGCGCGCGCTCGTCGAACGACAGCAGGCCCTCGAGCCGCCCGACGTCGAGCGAGATCAGCGCGCCAAAGCGGCCGCGCAGCGGCTCAAGGCCGCCGACCACGCTCGTACCCCCGCCGTAGGGCACGACCGCGATCCCCTCCTCGCTGCACGCGGAGATCACCTGCTGGGCCTCGCCCGCGTCACCCGGCGCCACCACCGCGTCCGGCGCGTCCTCGCAGTCGCCCGCGCGCTGGCGCAGGAGGTCGAGATAGGACTTGCCGCGGCAGCGGCCGGCGCGCGCCGCGGCGTCGTCGCGGACGTGCTCCTCCCCCACGATCGCGGCGAGCCGCGCCCGCGCCGCGCCCGACAGCTCCGATGGCGCCAGTCGCACCTCCTCGAGCGCCACCGGGCGGGAGACGACGGCGCCCTCGACGCCCAGCGCGGAGCGCAGGAAGCCCGCCGCGTGATCGGGGAGCGTAGGCCCGGCGCCGGCCTCGCCCCAGCCCCAGAACACGCCCTCGCGGGTCACGTCCCGCCCTCGAGCAGCCCGGCCAGCCCCTTGAGCGCGTCGTCGAGCTGGGTCTTCGCCGCGCGCCGCAGCATCACACCGCCGAAGCGCGCCCACCCGACCGGTCGCTGGTGCACCTCGATCGCGACGCCGGTGCCCGCGTCCGTGCGCAGCAACGCGACCTCGTAGACCACCTCCCGGAACAGCTTCTCGAACGGCGTCCCCGCGACCTCCTGCGCCCAGCGCCGCCGCTCGCCGGCCTTGGTCAGCTCGACGCGGTAGTCCGCCCGTACCGAGCGGCCCTTGTCCGTCACGAGCACCGACGTCCACCCGCCCGAGCTCACGCCCTCCACCCGCTGCGTCCGGGGCCACCAGCGCGGCAGGTGGTACGGGTCGCGGACGATCTGCCAGACGTCGTCGAGGGGCGCGGCGACGGTGCGGGAGCGGCGGACGACCATCAGTGGTTCCTCCGGTGGGGGCCCGCTGGAGGGACCACTTAGTCTTCGTAGCCGATGAGCGCGCAGACGTCGAAGCCCTCGAGCCGCCGCCGGCCCTCGAGGAACCCGAGCTCGACGAGGAACGCGAAGCCGACGACGCTGCCACCCAGCTCCTCGACCAGCTCGGCGAGCGCCCGCGCCGTACCGCCCGTGGCCAGCAGGTCGTCGTGGATCAGCACGCGCGCGCCGTGGGCGAGCGCGTCCGCGTGCATCTCGAGCGCGTCGACGCCGTACTCGAGGATGTACTCGGCCGAGATCGTGTCGGCCGGCAGCTTGCCGGGCTTGCGGGCGGGCACGAAGCCCGCGTCGAGCTCGAGCGCGAGCGCCGCGCCGAGGATGAACCCGCGCGCCTCGGCCGCCACCACGTAGTCGACCCCGCGCGGCCGCGCCCAGTCCGCGAGCCGGCGGACCGCGAAGCGCATCGCATCGTGGTCGAGCAGGAGCGGCGTGATGTCCTTGAACAGGATCCCGGCGACGGGGAAGTCCGGGATGTCGCGGATCAGGCTCCGCAGGTCGGGGTCGGTCACTTCGCGATGCGGCGCAGGTCGCGCACGAGCAGGAGGTGCTTCAGGTGCGAGGCGACCGCCGCGAGGTTCTCGAGCGCCTCGACGGCCTCCTTGCGCCGCTCGGGATTGCGCGAGCGCAGCGACGGGGCGAGGATCTGCTGGAGCAGGCCGGACTCGCGCTCGGCCGAGGTCTTGAACACGCGCAGGTTGCGCCCCGCCACGCCGTAGCGCGAGAGCTCGGTGACGGCACGGATGATCTCGCGCTCGGTCTCGTCGTAGTAGCGCACGTTCCCGCGCATCTCGCCGGCCACGATCCCGAAGTCCTCGAGCTCGCTGACCAGGCGGCGCTCCGCCCCGGTCTCCTCCACCACGTCCTCGAGCGAGTAGAGCGCGCTGTTGGCGCGCAGGGAGAACGTGAGCCGGCGCAGCGCCGCGCCCGGGCGCGCGTCCGAGCCCGCCTGCGGCGAGGCGATCTCGGTTTCCGTGCGGCCCGTCGCGAGCTCCTGGCGGATGACCCGCAGCGGCAGGAACTCGTCGCGCTGCAGGCGCAGGATCGTGCGCAGGCGCGAGACGTCGGTGCCCGAGTAGAGCCGGTAGCCGCCCGGCGTGCGGCGCGGCGTCAGCAGCTTCTGGTCCTCGAGGTAGCGGATCTTCG
>JBDTMF010000066.1:0-20583 GCA_039934455.1 Solirubrobacteraceae bacterium | reverse complement strand
AACGCGCGCGTCTTCACCGGGCTCGAGCGCCAGCTCGATCCGCCGGTGGCGGGCAACCCGAGGTTCGTGGGCGACGCGGCGGTCCTGCCCACCGAGCAGGCCTGGAACCACAACGCGAGCACCGTCGGCGGCGGCACGCGCGTGTACGGCGCGATGGCGTGGCGGTTCTGCCCCGAGGACTTCCGCATGGGCTCGACCTACGGCGAGCCGTTCATGGACTGGCCGATCGCCTACGAGGACGTGGCGCCCTTCTACGACCGCGTCGAGTGGGAGATCGGCGTCAGCGGCCCGGAGGCGCCCCGCCCCCATGACGGCGCGCGGGCTCGCGGCTACCCGATGCCACCGCTGCCGCCCAACGCCGCCGAGCCCGTGCTCGCGCGCGGCGCCCGGGCGCTCGGGCTCGCCACCGACGCGGTGCCGCTGCTCATCAACTCGGTGCCGTACGGAGGGCGCCCGGCGTGCATCCGGTGCGGCACCTGCGTCGGCTTCGCGTGCCACGCCGACGCCAAGAACGGCACCCACAACACGGCCATCGTGCGCGCGCTCGCGACCGGGCGCTGCGACCTCCTCACGAGCACCGCCGCCACCCGGCTGATCACGAACGGGAGCACCGTCGCCGGCGCGGAGCTGGCAGCGCCGGGCCGCCGCCTCACGGTGCGCGCTCGCCATGTCGTAGTCGCGGCGGGCGCGATCGAGACCGCCCGGCTGCTGCTGGTCAGCGACGTCGGGACCGCGCACGACCAGGCCGGCCGCCACCTGCAGGGTCACGCCTACGCCGGCGCGGTCGGCGTCTTCGACGAGTCCGTGCAGGACTCGGTGGGACCCGGCCCGTCGATCTCCACCACCGACTTCCGCCACCACAACGACGGGATCCTCGGCGGCGGCATCCTCGCCAACGAGTTCGTCCCGATCCCCATCGAGGCGTACACGAAGCTCGCCGCCGCCGAAATCGTCCCGGCCTGGGGACAGGCGGGCGCCGACGCGATGCGAGACGCCTACCGCCGCACCCAGTTCGTCGTCGGGCCGCTCCAGGAGGTGCCCTCGGCCGCCTCGCGCGTCACGCTCGAGCGCGGCGTCACCGACCGCAACGGCGTGCCGGCCGTCCGCCTGCTCGCCGATCGCCCCGAGCCGAACGACCTGCGTGCCGCCGAGTTCCTCGCGCGGCGCGCGGAGGAATGGCTGCGAGCCAGCGGCGCCCAGCGGGCCGCCTCGCTGAGGTGGGCGCTGTCCAAGGGGCCCAGCGCGGGCCAGCATCAGGCCGGCACCTGCCGCATGGGGACCGACCCCCGCACGTCGGTGACCGATCCGTGGGGCCGAGTCTGGGGCCACGACGGGGTCACCATCGCCGACGGCTCGCTGCACGTCACCAACGGCGGCGTCAACCCGGTGCTGACCATCCTCGCCCTCGCATGGCGGATCGGCGAGCGCCTCGCCGGCGAGCTCTAGCTACCAGCGCTGGTGGACGTGCGGAGCGATCCGCTCGGCGTAGACCATCGCGACACGCGACATGGCGGCGTCGTCGAGTGCGGGCAGCGCGGCGGCCTCGGCGTTGCCCCTCGCCTGCTCGGGCGAGCGGGCGCCGGGGATGACCGTGGAGACGGCGTCGTGCATCAGGATCCAGCGCAGCGCCAGCTGGGCGAGCGTCGCATCCTCCGGCACCAGTCCGCGCAGCTCCTCGACGGCGTCGAGACCGACCTCGAACGGCACGCCCGCGAACGTCTCCCCCACGTCGAACATCTCGCCCTGGCGGTTGTAGCTGCGATGGTCGTCGGCGGCGAACGCCGTGTCGCGCGTGTAGCGACCCGACAGCAGGCCCGACGCGAGCGGCACGCGCACGATGATCCCGACCCCGCGGCGCGCGGCCTCGGCGAAGAACACGCCCGCGGGCCGCTGACGGAACGCGTTGAAGATGATCTGCACCGTCGCGACGTTCGGGAACTCGATGGCCTTGAGCGCCTCCTCGACGCGCTCGACGCTGACGCCGTACGCGGCGATCCGCCCCTCGCCGATCATCGCCTCCAGGTCCTCGAACACCTCCGGGTGGTAGTAGAGACCGGTCGGCGGGCAGTGCAGCTGCACCAGGTCGAGCGTATCCACCCCGAGGTTCTCGCGCGAGCGGTCGTTCCACTCGCGGAAGTGCTCGGGCGAGTAGTTCTCGACCGCCTGGTCCAGGCGCCGGCCCATCTTCGTCGCCACGGTGATCGCCGGGTCCTCGCGCTCGCGGAGCAGGCGCCCGACCAGCCGCTCCGAGCGCCCGTCGCCGTAGACGTCGGCGGTGTCGAAGAACGTCACGCCGGCGTCGGCGGCCGCGTGCAGCGTCGCCATCGCGGCGTCCTCCTCCACGTCACCCCAGTCGGCGCCGATCTGCCACGCGCCGAAGCCGATCTCCGAGACGTCGCGCCCGGTCCTGCCAAGACGGCGGAGTTCCATGGCCCGGAGGATGGCAGAGCCCGGGGTCAGGGGAGCGGCCGCCAGCGGCGGCGCAGGACCTGGGCGCTGCTCTTGGGCCGGCGCTCGCGCGTGAAGATGCCCTTCTTGTTCCCGTCCGCGCGGAAGACGCCGGGCCCGACCGCGAAGTCGGCGAAGTTCCAGACGTGCTCGCCGACGACCGCGTCGACGCGGTCGAAGACGCGGTGGGACATCTCGAGCAGCTCGGCCTGGTACTCCTCGGTCCAGGGCGTGGCCGGCGCGCCGTGCATCCCGGCCACCGCGTCGGCGCCGTACTCCGTGACGAGGATCGGCTTGCCGTGCTTCGCAGCCCACGCGTCGAGTTCGGCCTCGAGTTCGCGCTCGGCCGCGGCCAGGTCGCCGGGGAACTCGTACCAGCCGTAGTAGCGGTTGAGCATGACGACATCGAAGAGGTCGGTGACGACGTCGCGGTCGGGGGGCGCCAGCATCATGTTCACGAAGCCGACGGGGCGACTGGCATCGAGCCGCCGCGCCTCCGCGGCGAGCGGCTCGAAGTACGCGCGCGCGGCGGGCGTGTTGGACTCGGGCTCGTTGGCGACGCTCCACAGCACCACGCTGGGGTGGTTCTTGTCGCGCGCGACGAGCTCGCGGATCGCCTGACGGTGAACCGCCTGCGTCGCGTCGTTGACGGTCTCCGCGGAGAACGTCGGCAGCGACGGGCCGCCGAAGATGCCGGCGGCAAGACCCATGTTCATCCCGACCGCGGCCGTCTCATCGATCACGACGACGCCGTGGCGGTCGGCGTAGTCGAGGACCTCCTCCGCGTACGGGTAGTGCGAGGTGCGGAACGAGTTGGCGCCGAGCCACTGCATCAGCGCGAAGTCGTGGACCATGAACGGGTTGTCATGGCCCTTGCCGCGCACGGCGCTGTCCTCGTGCCTGCCGAAGCCCTTGAAGTGGAACGGCTCGCCGTTGATGAGGAAGCGCGTGCCCTCCACCTTCACCGTCCGGACGCCGACGGGGAGCGTGTACGCGTCGACCGGCGCGACGCCGTCGCCCCACAGCTCGACGTCGAGGTCATACAGGTAGCCCTCGCCGGGCCTCCACGGATGCACGTCCGCGACGGTCAGGGCGCCCGCGGCGCCGGTCGCGCGGGCGACCTCGGCGCCGCCCGCGTCGCGCAGCGCGACGCGCACCTCCAGATCGTCGCCGCCCTCCGCCTCGACGACGTAGCCGATGGTTCCGAGCGAGCCGTCCAGACCGGTCACGACCGTGACGTCCTCGACGTATGACTTCGGCGTGGTGGAGAGCCAGACCGAGCGGTGCAGGCCGGCGTAGTTGAAGAAGTCGTGAAAGTAGCGCTGGCGGGGACCGTCGGGCGTGTCCTCGACGAAGCCGGGCGGGATCGACTGCCAGCTCAGGACGTTGCTCACCACCACGGTGACGCGGTGCTCCGCCCCCGGCTCCACGAGCTCCGTGACGTCCGCCTCGAACGGCGTGTAGCCGCCCTCGTGCTCGGCGACCCGCGTGGCGTCCAGCCAGACCACGGCGCAGTGCGTGGCGGCATCGAAGCGCAGCACCATGCGCCGGCCGCCCCAGCCGGCGGGGACCCGCACGACCGTCTGGTACCAGGCATCGCCGACGTGGTCGCGCACCGTGGCATCGGCGGGGATGTCGTTGTAGCTCGCCGGCACGGGCATCTCCCGTGTCCCGGCCAGAGGACCCTCCCACCAGCCCTCGCTCCGCCCCACTCCCTCGGTGTCGATGGCGAACCGCCACAGCCCGTCGAGCGACCTGCGCTCGCGCGTGACCGTGTCCTTCGGTCGCAGCATGTCGACACCGTACGCTGCCGTCGTGGCCGATGCGGACCCCATGCAGCCGTTCCGCGACCTGGGCTTTGCGCGCGTGGACACGCACCGCGAGCTGCGCCAGGGCGCGCCGGAGGCGATCCTCGCCGAGGGGAAGGCGCCCGACGAGATCGAGGCGATCGCGCGCGCCCTGCTGGAGAGCGATGCGAGCAGCGTGCTGGTGACCCGCGCCGACGCGGCGGCCCGGGACGCGCTGCGGCGGGCCGCCCCGGACGCTGAGGAGGACGCGCGGGCGCGGCTCGCGTGGGTCGCCAGGCGCGTGCCCGCGACGCGCGGGCTGGTGACGATCGTCTCGGGCGGGACGTCGGACGGGCCGGTGGTGACCGAGGCCCGCGTCCGGGCGGAGCTGCTGGGCACGCAGGTCGTCGTGCACGCCGACGCGGGGGTGGCGGGGCTGCACCGGCTGGCGCCGGCGCTGGAGGATCTGCGGCGGGCGGACTGCGTGGTCGTGGTGGCGGGACAGGATGCGGCGCTCACCTCCGTGGTCGGCGGGCTCGTCGGCGCGCCGGTGATCGGCGTGCCGACCAGCACCGGCTACGGCGCCGCGCTCTCGGGCATGACCGCCCTGATGTCGATGCTCGTCTCGTGCGCGGCCGGCGTGGCCGTCGTGAACATCGACGACGGCTTCGGGGCCGGCACGATCGCAGCGCGGATCGCCCGCTCGGCGGGCGGGGGCGGGGCCGGGTGAGCCGCGTCCTCTATCTCGACTGCGTCGCCGGGGTCGCCGGCGACATGCTGCTGGGCGCGCTGCTCGACGCCGGCGCCGATCCGCAGGTGGTGCGCGCGGGGCTGGCCGGGCTCGGCGTCGAGGGGCTCGAGCTGCGCACCGAGCGCGTGAGCCGGCACGCGATCAGCGCCACGCACGCCACGATCCACGGAGCGCCCGGGCAGCCGCAGCGCGATTGGCGCTCGATCCGCACGCTGATCGACGCCGCGGGCCTGCCCGAGCGCGCGCGCGACTGGTCGCAGGAGGCCTTCAGGCGGCTCGCCCACGCCGAGGCGCGGATCCACGACGTCGATCCCGAGCAGGTGCACTTCCACGAGGTCGGCGCCGTCGATGCGATCGGGGAGGTGTGCGGCGTCGCCCTCGCGCTCGAGGACCTGCAGGTCGACCGCGTCGAATGCTCGCCGCTGCCGGTCGGCCGCGGGTTCGTCGCGGCCGCGCACGGGCGCCTGCCGCTGCCGGCGCCCGCGACCCTGGCGCTGCTCGAGGGCGCGCCGCTCTATGGCGTGGAGGTCGAGACGGAGCTCGTGACGCCGACCGGTGCGGCGCTCGTCGCCGCGCTCGCCGCCGGGTACGGGCCGCTGCCCAGGATCACGCTCGAGGCCACCGGCTACGGCGCCGGCAGCCGCGACGGCGCCGAGCTTCCCAACGTCGTCCGGGCGATCGTCGGAGCCGCGACCCGGCCCGCCTCCCGGCCCGTCTCATTGATCGAGGCGAACCTCGACGACCTGCTCCCCGAGCTCGCGCCGGACGCGGCGGCGGCCTGCTTCGCCGCCGGCGCGCTCGACGTCTGGACCGCGCCGGCGCAGATGAAGCACGGGCGCCCCGGGTTCGTGCTCTCGGCGCTCACGCGGCCGGGCGACGAGGAGGCCGTCGCGACCGCGATGCTGCGCGAGACGAGCACGCTGGGCGTCCGCATCGCGCGGCTGGACCGCATCGAGCTGGAGCGCGAGAGCCGGACCGTGGAGGTGGCGGGCGAGACGGTGCGCGTGAAGGTCGGGCGGCTCGACGGGAAGGTGGTCAACCTCGCACCCGAGCACGCCGACCGCGAGCGCGCCGCGCGCCGCAGCGGGGCTGCGGTCAAGACCGTGTGGGCGCAGGCGCTCGCCGCCGCGCACCTGGAGGGCGCGTGACGCTGCTCGCCGCGCTCGAGCGCGGCATCGGGCGCCATGAGAGCGCGGTCGTCGCGTTCTCGGGCGGGGTGGACTCCTCACTCGTGGCCGCGGTCGCCGCCCTCGCGCTCGGCCTCCGCGCGCTGGCGGTGACCGCCGTATCGCCGGCGGTGGCCGCCGGAGAGCTCGACGGCGCGCGCCGCGTCGCCGCCGCGGTCGGCATCGCCCACGAGACGATCGCGACCGACGAGCTCGCCCGCGACGGCTACCGGCGCAACGGGTCCGACCGCTGCTACTTCTGCAAGTCCGAGCTCTACGACACGCTCGCGGAGCTCGCCGCGCGCCGCGGCTACGGCGTGCTGCTGTCGGGCGCCAACGCCGACGACGCCGGCGACTGGCGCCCCGGCCTGCGCGCGGCCGCCGAGCGCGGCGTCCTGCATCCGCTGCTCGACGCCGGAGCCGGCAAGGCCGACGTGCGCGCGCTCGCCCGGGAGCTGGGCATTCCGAGCGCGGACAAGCCGGCCACGCCCTGCCTCGCCTCGCGCATCCCCTACGGGACGGCGGTGGATCCCGAGACGCTCGCGCGCATCGACCGTGCCGAGCGGGCGGTGCGCGCCCTCGGGTTCCCCGTGCTGCGCGTCCGCCACCACGGGATCCTCGGACGCATCGAGATCGCGGCCGAGGATCTCGACCTGGCCTTCGAGCGCGAGCACGAGATCGTCGCCGCCGTCCGCGCCGCGGGCTACGCGCACGCGGTCCTCGACCGCGAGCCGTTCCGCTCCGGGCGCCTCAACGCGGTGCTGTGGCAGCGGGCGTAGTCTTCCCGCCATGATCGAACGCGCCCTCTTCGGGGCGACCGGACACGAGTCGTCTCGCACCATCTTCGGCGCCGCGGCGCTGGGCAGTGTCTCCAAGCAGGACGCCGACCGCACGCTGGAGCTGCTGCTCGAGCACGGCATCAACCACATCGACGTCGCGGCCAGCTACGGCGACGCCGAGCTGCGCATCGCCACCTGGCTGCGCCGCCACGAAGGCGAGTTCTTCGTGGCCACCAAGACCGACAAGCGCACCTACCGCGAGGCGCGCGAGGAGATCCGCCGCTCGCTCGACCGGCTCGGCGTCGATCACGTCGACTCGATCCAGCTCCACAACCTCGTGGACGTCATCGAGTGGGAGACGGCGCTCGGAGCCGACGGCGCCCTCGAGGCGGCGATCGAGGCGCGCGAGGAAGGGCTCGTGCGGTTCATCGGAGTGACCGGTCACGGCCTCTCGATCCCGGAGATGCACCGGCGCAGCCTCGAGCGCTTCCCGTTCGACTCCGTCCTGTGCCCCTACAACTACGTCCAGATGCAGGACCCGCGCTACGCGGAGACGTTCGAGGCGCTCGCCGCGGTCTGCCGGGAGCGCAACGTGGCGCTGCAGACGATCAAGAGCCTCGCCTCGCGCCGCTGGGACGGCCGCGCCGCGACCGCCGCGACGTGGTACGAGCCCCTGCGCGACCAGGCCGACATCGACCTCGCGACGCACTGGATCCTCGGACGGCCCGACGCGTTCCTGCTCACGACCGGGGACGTCGAGATCCTGCCGCTCCTGCTCGACGCCGCGGAGCGTTTCGAGCGGCGGCCGGCCGACGAGGAGATGGCCGAGCTCACCCGCCGGCGCGACCTCGCGCCGTTGTTCGTCTAACAGATCTTCCCGCGCTTCGCGCCGGCGCCGTGGCCCACCGGCGGCTCGCCGTTCGGCCCGGCCACCCACCGGTCGTCGACCGGCGCGTCCGCGCGCTGGTAGCGCGAGTCGGTCGATAGCCGCAGCGCGTTCGTGTCGTTGTCGGTGCCGGCGTGGACCGTCCGCATGCTGAAGATCAGCACGTCGCCCATGCGGAACTGGGGCGCCGTCAGCCAGCGTCCTCCCCACTCCGCCCGCAGCGCCACCGCATCCTCGACGATCTCGCCACCCCAGTCGCGTCCGGGCGCGGGGTCGTCCCAACGCTCCCACTGCATCGTGCCGTCGCGGACGGCGTCGGCGTTCGGGCCGTTCTCGCAGTAGGTGTCGACGTCCTGTGAGAGGTAGTCGGCGATCCGCACGACGGACTGGCGGTGGGAGTCCTCGAGCAGCATGAGGCCGCCGCCGCCGAGGGGGATGTCCCCGAACGGCGTCCAGCAGGTCAGCACGTCGGGCGTGCCGCGACCCATGAAGACCGCGTCGCAATGCGGCGCGACGCCGTGGCTGCGGGGCTGATCGCGCAGCCAGATGAAGTCGTACCCGCGGACCGCTCCGCCGAGCAGCTCTGCGAAGAAGCCCGTCATCCGCTCGCCCTGCAGCACGGACCGGAGCCGGTCGCTGGACGACGGGTAGGCCTGCCACAGCCCGAGCTCGCCGGCGTCCGGACGCAGCACGCCATCCTCGATCGGGTACGCGGGGTCGAGCGCGCCCGCTGCCTGCACGACGCGGAGCAGCTCCATGCGACCGGCGCGCACGGCCTCGCGATCGAGCACGCCCGGCACGAACAGGTAGCCGTCCTGCTCGAGCCGCTCCCGGAGCGCCTCCGGGTCGCCGGCCACGGAGTCGGAGGGACGGAGCCAGCCGAAGGCCTCCTCGGCGTCGTCGAGCCGGCGCCCGCGCGCGCACGCTGCGGTCATCGGCCGCGGGCCGTGATCTCGGTCGAGACGAGCTGGCGGGCGGAGGACAGGCCCGCGACCAGCCGGAACGTGCCGGGCTCCACGGCCCACCGCCCGGCCGCCTCATCCCAGTGCTCGAAGGCCCTGGGCGGCACCGTCATGGTGGCCGCGACCTCCTCGCCCGGCTCCGCGTCGACCGTCGCGAAGCCGACCAGCCAGCGCCCGGGGCGCTCGATCTCTCCCTGGGGGCGACACGCGTAGAGCTGGACGACGGTTCGCCCGCGGCGCGAGCCGGTGTTGCGAAGACGCACCACCATCGCCACGTCGGCCGCCTCCACGATCCCGTCGGACGTCTCGATCGACACGCATTCCCAGCTCGTGTACCCGAGCCCGTGCCCGAAGGGATAGAGCGGCGCCCGGCCGTCGCGGTCGTAGCCGCGATAGCCGATGAACAGCCCCTCGTCGTAGCTGAGCGTGCCGCCGGCCGGTTGGGTGGACGGCAGGCCGTCCTCGGCGCTCGGCCAGCTCGTCGGCAGCCTGCCGCCCGGCTCCGCAAGCCCGAGCAGGACGTCCGCGAGCGCGTTGCCGAACTCCTGGCCGGGGAACCACGCAAGGAGGACGGCGGCCACCTCGTCCGCCCATGGCAGCAGCACGGGCGCGCCGGCGTTGACCACGACAACGGTGTTCGGATTCGCCTCCGCGACGCGGCGCACGAGCTCGTCCTGACGCCCCGGCAGCGCGAGGTCGGCGCGATCGAAGCCCTCGCTCTCCACCTCCGCCGTGGTGCCCACCACGACCACCGCGACGTCGGCGTCGCGAGCGATCGAGACCGCCCGCTCGATCTCCTCGTCGTCGCTGCCGTGGGGCGGCAGGAGGTTGAGCTGGAAGGTCACGCCGAGGTCGCCGACATCGGTCGTCATCGAGCCGACCTGGTGCGCGAGCATGACCTCGACGCGCTCGCCCGCCTCAAGGGCGACGCCGCGCGTGGCCTGGGGCGGGATCATGATGCCCTCGACGATGTCGGCGCCCGGTGGGAGCACGAGCTCGCCGTCGAAGGCCTGCCGGCCGCCGACCGACAGCTCGTAGCGCCCGACGCCCGACCCGGCGACCTCGTAAGTCCCCGCGTCGGTCGCGTGGACGGCGGCGTGCACCTCGACCCGCGCGACGTCGCGGATGCCGAGGCCATGGCCGAAGGAGCCCATCCACGTGAACGCGCATCCGGGGCGCTCCTCGGTGGCCAGGACCGTCCCGTCGCCACCGATGAAGCGCACCTCGACCCCGGGCTCGCCGCCGGGCGTGTGGATCCACGGCGGCCCCGCGACGGGGATGCGGCGGCTCGGCGTGACGCCGATGCCGTGCTGGATCTCGACGGATTCGCCGAGCGCGGCGCGCACCGCGGCGAGCGGCGACACCGTGTAGGGAGGAAAGACGGTCGCGCTGCCGCCGCCCAGGGTCCGGGCGTCCTCGGCGTTGGGACCGACGACCGCGACGCGCGCGAGCGCGGAACGGTCGAGGGGCAGCGCCGAGCCCTCGTTGCGGGCCAGCACGAACCCCGCCGCCGCCGCGCGCCGCAGCGTGGCGGCGACCTCGGCCTCGCCGAGCTCCGGGGCCGGCTGGGCGGACGAGCCCTCGAGCGCGCCGACGCGCGACGCCAGCCGCAGGATCCGCTCCACCTTGTCGTCGATCGTCACCTCGTCGACCTCGCCCGCGCGCACCGCGGCGATCAGCGCGTCACCCCACGGCCCGGCGGGGCCCGGCATGACGAGATCGAGGGCCGCGACGGCGGACGGCACCGTCGTGCGGGTGGCGAACCAGTCCGACATGACGACCCCGTCGAACCCCCACTCGCCGTGGAGGATGTCGCGCATCAGCGGGCTCTCGGTCATCGGCTGCCCGTTGACGCCGTTGTAGGCCGCCATCACCGACCACACGCCGCCCTCGCGCACGATCGCCTCGAACGGCGCGAGATACAGCTCCCTGAGCGCACGGGCGCCGACGCGGGCGTCGAGGGTCATGCGCTGGGTCTCGGAGTCGTTGGCGACGAAGTGCTTGACCGTCGCGGCCACGCCCGCGCGCTGCAGGCCGCGCACGTAGGCGATGCCGATCCGCGCGGTCAGCAGCGGGTCCTCGCTGAAGCACTCGAAGTGGCGACCGCCATACGGCGTCCGGTGCAGGTTCACGGTCGGCGCCAGCAGCACGTCGACGCCCTTGCGCCGCGACTCGAACGCCAGCAGGCGGCCGATCTCCTCGACGAGCGCCTCGTCCCAACTGGCCGCGAGCGCCGTCGGCGACGGCACGTTCGCCGACGTCTCACGCTCATCCCAGCGCTCCCCGCGCACGCCCGCGGGGCCGTCGGAGACGACCAGGCGCCGCAGGCCGGCCGCCGGCTCGGGATGCAGGGACCAGAAGTCCGCGCCGGTCAGGAGCCGCACCTTCTGCTCCAGCGAGAGCGCCGCCGTCCGCGCGGCGAGGTCGCCGCGATTGAGCGTGGTGGTCGGGTCCACGGCCTGGTTGTATCGCTCGCGCCCCCACGCACCCAGCGCCGTTCGGATTATCAGTACAGCGTTTGTACGACGCGATGAGGACTGCGATAAGCGAGGGTTCCGGCCCGCGGGTTCTCGATCCTCCTCGGCTCTCGCCGCCAGACGGTGGCGAGAGCACCCGCGGCGCCGGAGCACCAGCATGAGCGGATCAGGTCTTCAGGCCGAGGGAGTCGGCCACACTCCGGATGTGCGCGGCGGCCGCCGCGTACTCCTCCGCGCTGGAGAGATGCTCGACGAGGATCGGCGTGTCGGGGTCGAGGCGGTCCAGCTCCCCGAGCAGGACGCGGTAGTCGAGCGATCCCCGGCCGGGGATCGCCTCGGCGAGATGCACGGTGAGCTCGTTCGCGAGCGTGACGTCCTTGGCGTGGCAGCACTTGATGTGCGGCCCGAGCTTCGCGAAGCAGTCACGCAGCAGGCCGGCGTTGTCGTAGTACCTCGCCGGGCTGTTGACGAGGTTGACCGGGTCGAGATGCACGGCGAACTGACGCCGGTCGATCGCGCCGAGCAGCTCCAGGTAGCTGTCGGCCGAGTCGGGAAGCGCCCACGGCAGCGGCTCGAGCGAATAGAAGGTCCGCCGCGGGTCGACGGCGTCGACGATCTCCCGCACGCTGTCGACGATCAGGGCGAACGTCTCCCGGCTGAGGTTCTCGGGATGGGGACCGTCCCAGGTCTCGGCGCGCGATCCGGCGATGTTGACGCAGCAGCGCGCGCCGACGCGGTCGGCGAGCTCGAGCCGCCGCTTGCAGAGCTCCAGCGCGGCGGCGCGGGTCGGCGCGTCGGGGCTCAGCGGGTTGCTCCAGGCCCCGATCTCGGCGATCACGATGTCCGCCGCGGCGGCCGCGTCCGCGTAGGCGCGGACGGTGTCCGCATCGGCGTCATCGCCCAGGGGCCAGTAGGCGGCTCGGAAGCCGTGGCGCTGCACGGCGGCGATCCAGCCGTCGGGCGAGTCCCACGTCTGCGGGAGTGGCGAGCCGAGGCGCACGAGGACGGATCATGAGCGACGCGCTCGGTCTGCGCGTGCTCGGCAGCACCGGCCTCGAGGTCACGCCGCTGTGCGTCGGCACCTCGCCGCTCGGCAACACGCCCCTCCCCTACGCGCGCGACGTGCCCGAGGCAGACGCGGTGGCGACCGTGCGGCGGGCCATGGACAGCCCGATCAACTTCCTCGACACCGGCAACAACTACGGCGACGCCGAGCGCCGCATCGGGATCGTGCTGCGCGAGCGCGGCGGCATCCCCGACGGGTTCGTGCTCCAGACGAAGGTCGACCGCGACGTGAGCACGGGCGACTTCTCGGGCGACCGCGTCCGGCGCTCGGTCCACGAGAGCCTCGAGCGGCTCGGCCTCGAGCGGCTCGGGCTCGTCCACCTCCACGACCCGGAGAACATCTCCTTCGAGGAGGGCATCGCGCCGGGCGGGCCGCTGGAGGCGCTGCAGGCACTCAAGCAGGAGGGCGTGATCGCCCAGCTCGGCGTCGCGGGCGGCCCGATCGACCTCCTTCAGCGCTACATCCGCACGGGCGCCTTCGCCGTCGTGCTCACGCACAACCGCTTCTCGCTGATCGACCAGTCCGCCGAGCCGCTGTTCGACGAGGCCGGCGATCTCGGCGTCGCCGTGCTCAACGCGGCGCCGTTCGGCGGCGGCGTGCTCGCGGGCGCGCCGCAGGCGCAGGGGTACTACGGCTACCGCAAGGCCGACCCCGAGATCCTTGCGCGGATCGAGGCCATGCAGGCCGCCTGCGCCCGCCACGACGTCCCGCTCGCGGCGGCCGCGGTCCAGTTCTCGACCCGCGACCCGCGGATCGTCTCGACGGTCGTCGGCGTCTCGAAGCCCGAGCGCGTCGACCGGCTGGTCGAGCTCGCGCGCATGGCGATCCCGCCGGAGCTGTGGGAGGAACTGACCACCGAACCGACACGAGAGGCCACTTCATGAGCATCCAGTTCCCCGACGGCTTCGCCTGGGGCACCGCGACCGCGAGCTACCAGATCGAGGGCGCCGTCGAGGAGGGCGGTCGCTCGCCCTCGATCTGGGACACGTTCTCGCACACACCCGGCAAGGTCCAGGACGGCGACACCGGCGACGTGGCCGACGACCACTACCACCGCTACGAGGAGGACGTCGAGCTGATGGCCGGGCTCGGCGTCGGCTGGTACCGCTTCTCGCTGGCCTGGCCGCGCCTGCAGCCCGACGGGCGCGGGGCGCTCAACGAGGCCGGCGTCGACTTCTACTCGCGGCTCGTCGACGCGCTGCTCGCCAAGGACATCCAGCCCTGGGTCACGCTGTATCACTGGGACCTCCCGCAGGTGCTGCAGGATGCCGGCGGGTGGCCGGAGCGCGACACCGCGGAGCGCTTCGCCGAGTACGCCGCCGCGGTCTACGAGCGCCTGCACGACCGCGTCACGCACTGGACGACCCTCAACGAACCGTGGGTCTCGGCGTTCATCGGCCACGCGACCGGCCGCCACGCGCCCGGGGTGAAGGACCCGGAGGCGGCGCTGCGCGCCGCCCACCACCTGATGCTCGGCCATGGCCTCGCGACCACGGCGATGCGCGCCCACGGCGACGCCGACTCGACCTTCGGCATCACGCTCAATGTGAGCCAGACCGACGCGGCGAGCGAGGACGCCGCCGACGTGGACGCGGCGCGCCGCGCCGACGGCCTGACCAACCGGCTCTTCTTCGACCCGCTGCTGCGCGGCGCCTACCCGGTCGACACGCTCGAGGACGTACAGGCGGTCACGGACGGATCCCACATCCAGCCCGGCGACATGGAGGCCATCCACGTCCCGCTCGACTTCCTCGGCATCAACTACTACTACCGGACGGTGGTGCGGGCGGGCGACGGCGCTCGCGACGCGGAGTCGGTGTGGGTCGGCCAGGGCGACATCGAGCCGGTGCTGCGCGGGCTCCCGCAGACGGAGATGGGCTGGGAGATCGACCCCGAGGGCCTCTATGACTTCCTCACGCGGGTGGGGCGCGACTACCCCGGCGTGCCGCTCTACGTCACCGAGAACGGCTGCGCGCTTCCCGACGAGAAGGGGCCTGACGGCGAGGTCCACGATCCGGACCGCGTCGCCTACCTCGACTCGCACTTCCGCGCCGCGCACCGCGCCATCGCCGAGGGCGTCGACCTGCGCGGCTACTTCGTGTGGTCGCTGCTGGACAACTTCGAGTGGTCGTTCGGCTATTCCAAGCGCTTCGGGCTGATCCACGTCGACTTCGACTCGCTCGAGCGGACGCCGAAGGACAGCGCGGGCTGGTACGCGGAGGTCACGGCCGCGAACGGCCTACCGGACTAGCGGGCTGAGGCGCAGCGCGAAGGTCGTCGGGACCGCCGCGAGGCGGTGCTGGGGGAGCACGCCCGGCCCGCAGCTCGCCGTGCCGATCCCCTGCTGGGCGTGGTCGAGGTTGATCCAGACCCGGTCGCGCGGGACGAGCTCGGGCGTATGGGTGGCGGCGGCGAGGTCCTCGCTCGTCCAGCGCCGCGCCGTCACCTCGATGTGCGGGCGGCCCTCCACGCGCAGGCCGGCGCCGGCGGCGTCCGTGAGTGTGGCCCACCGCACCTCCGTCCGGTTGCCGTTCTCCTGCGGGTGGACGTACGGCGTCTGCAGCTCGTCGACCGAGCGCGCGAAGCGCCCGACCCGCGCCGCGCGGCGGGTGTCGCGGTAGGCCTCCCCCGGGCCGCGCCCGAACCACTCCAGCCGGTCGAGGCCGGCGGGCAGCGCGAGCCGGAGGCCGAGCCGCGGCAGCGGCAGCGCCCACTCCCCCTCGGGCACCACCTCGACGGTGAGGAGCAGCCCGTCCGCGTCCGCGCTCCAGGTGGAGGTCGTGAGCAGGCCGGCGTCCGAGGCGCCCATCCCGACGCGCGTGCGGACCACGAGCCCCGCCGGCCCGGGCTCGATCGCGAGCACGCGGTGGCGTGCCCGGTGCAGCCCGCGGGCGCGCCAGGCCGCCTCGAGCTGCTCCGGCCCGTGCATCCCGGTGTCGTTGTCGGTCGGCGCGCGCCAGACGTCGAGCTGCGGCCCGTCGAGCTCGAGGTCGCCGAGCCGGCGCAGCACGCCGGTGGCCGGATCGAAGCGCCCGGGGCCGAGCGAGAGGGCGCCGTCGCCGTCCGCCACGGGCTCGCCGCCTCCCCCCGCGCTCGCGGCCGCGGGCGCCCTGACCTGGAGCTGGCCCCAGGCGACCTCGTGGCCGGCGGGCGCCCACGGCTCGTCGGCGGCGAGCACCGCGCGCACGGTGAGCCACGTCTCGCCGTGTGTTGCGGGCAGCTCGGGCAGCGCGACCGCCGTGGTCTCGCCGGCGGCCGTCGCAGCGATCTCGAGCACGCCCTCCGCGACGGGCACGCCCTCCTCCTCCACCGTCCACGGAAACGCGAGATGGGACAGGTCACGGAAGTCATGCAGGTTCGTCACGCTCAGCCGTCCCGTGGCCGCGTCTCCCGCGATGCGAACGGGCTCGATGACCTTCTTGAACTCGAGCAGGCCGGGCGACGGGGTGCGGTCGGGGAGCAGCAGGCCGTCGGCGACGAACGGCCCGTCGTGCAGGGGCTCGCCGAAGTCGCCGCCGTAGGCGAAGCGCTCGCCGCCGTCGGGCGTCCGCTGGCGCAGCCCGTGATCGATCCACTCCCACACGAACCCGCCCTGGCAGCGCGGGTGGCGCTCGAAGAGCTCCTGGTACTCCGAAAGCCCGCCTGGCCCGTTGCCCATCGCGTGCGCGTACTCGCAGAGGATGAACGGCAGCCCGCGCCGGCGCGCATCGAGCTCAGGGTCCTCCAGCGGCTCTTCCTCGCCGCGGCCGATGGCGTCGACCTCCGCGTGCGAGGCGTACATGCGGCTGTAGACGTCGACGTCGCGGCACGACCAGTCGTGCTCGTAGTGCAGCGGCCGCGACGGGTCGCGCTCGCGGGTCCAGGCCGCCATCGCGCTCAGGTTCGAGCCACTGCCGCTCTCGTTGCCCAGCGACCACATGATGATGCTCGGGTGGTTCTTGTCGCGCTCGACGGTGCGGCGCATGCGGTCGACGAACGCGGCCTCCCAGCGCGGGTCGGCGCTCGGGTTGCCGCGCCAGTCGAGCACGAAGAAGCCGTGCGTCTCGAGGTCGCACTCGTCGATCACGTAGAGCCCGAGCTCGTCGCAGAGCTCGAGGAAGCGCGGGTGCGGCGGGTAGTGGCTCGTGCGGACCGCGTTGAGGTTGTGCGCCTTCATCAGCAGCACGTCGCGTCGCATCACATCCTCCGACACCACGCGCCCGTGGTCGGGATCGAACTCGTGGCGGTTGACGCCGCGGAAGAGGACCCGCCGGCCGTTGACCTTCAGCAGTCCGTCCTCGATCACGACGGTGCGGAAGCCGATCCGCAGCCGCACGCGCTCACCTGCGCTCGCCACCTCGGCGTCGTAGAGGCGGGGCAGCTCGGCGCTCCACGGCTCGACGGCCGGCACGTCCACCGTCTCCCCCGCCGCGCCGTCGAGGCCGAGCTCGGGCACGGTGACGCGTGCGGGCACATCCGTATCGACGCGCAGTGTCCCCGCGCCGCTCGTGTGGTCGTAGCCCGCGTGCACGAAGACGTCGTCCACCGCGCCCGCGGGGCGCGCGAGCAGCGTGACGCTGCGGAAGATCCCGGACAGCCACCACATGTCCTGGTCCTCGAGATAGGAGCCGGCCGACCACTGCTGCACACGCACCGCGAGGACGTTGTCCTCGCCCGGCCGCAGGACCTCCCCGACCTCGAACTCGGTCGGGAGCCGGCTGCCCATCGCCGTGCCGAGCTCGACGCCGTTGAGCCAGACCCGCAGGCACGAGTCGACGCCCTCGAAGCGCAGGACCGCGTCGATCCCCTCCCACTCGCGCGGCACCGTGAACGTGCGCCGGTGATCGCCTGTGGGGTTCTCGTCGGGGACGTGCGGCGGCTCGACCGGGAACGGATAGACGACGTTCGTGTAGGCCGGGGCGCCGTAGCCGCGCAGCTGCCAGTGCGACGGCACGGGCAGGCGGTCCCAGCCCGCGTCATCGAACGCCTCGGCGGCGAAGTCGAGCGGGGCGTCGGCGCGGGCGGAGAGACGGAACGCCCAGTCGCCGTCGAGCGACAGCGACGGGGCGTCCGACCTCAGGAAGGCGCGGGGCCGCCTCAGCCCTTGACTCCGCCGGAGCCGAGGCCGCTCTGCCAGTACCGCTGCAGGAACGTGAACGCCAGGATCAGCGGCACGATCGAGATCAGCGCTCCGGTGATGACCGTGTTGAACGACGCGGTCGCGCCGCCGCCGGCCGTGGCCTGCGCGTTCCACTGCGCGAGCCCCACCGTGAGCGGGTACCACTTCGGCTCCGAGAGCATCACGAGCGGGAGGAAGTAGTTGTTCCAGGTCGCGACGAACGTGAACAGCAGGACGGTGACGAAGCCCGGGGCGAGCAGCCGGAAGGCGATCCTGCGGAAGATGAGGAGTTCGCCGGCCCCATCGATGCGCGCCGCCTCGATGAGATCCGACGGCACCGAGGCCTCCGCGTAGATCCGCATCAGGTAGATCCCGAACGGGCTCACCAGCGACGGCAGGATCACCGACAGCGGGTTGTTCGTGAAGCCGAGCTTGCTGAACATCAGGTACGTCGGGATCGCGAGCGCCGTCGTCGGGACCATCACCGAGCCCAGCACGAACCAGAACAACAGGCCCTTGCCCCGGAAGTCGTACTTCGCGAACCCGTACCCGGCGGCCGCCGCGAGCAGCGCGGCGCCGCCCGCGCTGACGAACGAGTACATCAGCGTGTTGCGCAGCCAGTCCAGGTAGACGCCGTCGTCCTTCGAGAACGTCTCGCTGATGTTGTCGGACAGGTTGAAGTGCGAGAACCACAGGCCGAACGAGCTGAAGAGGTCGTCCAGCGACTTCGTGGACGCGATGAACAGCCACCCCAGCGGCATCAGGAAGTACACGAGGAACGCCAACATGAACAGCGTCGGGACGACGGCGTTGCCGGCGCCCGGCTTGCCTCCGACCCGCCGGGTGCGGACCTTCGGCTCGACGGCGGCCACGCCTACGTCGGGCGCGACGGTGGGGACGCTCATCCTCGTGCCTCCTGTCGGCGCGACGCGTACATGACGAGATACGACACCACGAACACGACGACGCCGAGCATGAACGACAGCGCGGCCGCGTAGTTGAGCTGCTGATCCGCGAACGCGAGGTTGTAGACGTAGAGGTTCGGCGTGAACGCCTTCCCGATGACCGACGGCGCGATCGCGAAGAAGATCTGCGGCTCGGCGAACAGCTGGAAGGAGCCGATCACCGAGAAGATCCCGCACAGCAGGATCGCCGGGCGCAGCAGCGGCAGCTTGATGTGGATCGCCGTCCGGAGCGCGCTCGCCCCGTCGACCGCCGCCGCCTCGTAGAGCTCGGCCGGGATCGCCCGCAGCGCCGCGTAGAAGATGATCATGTTGTAGCCCGTGTAGGTCCACGTCGAGACGTTGGCGATCGACCACAGCATCGCCCCCTCGCCGAGGAAGTTCGGCGGCGCGGAGCCGATCGCGTTCGCGATGTCGGCGAACGGGCCGAAGTCGCGCCCGTAGAGGAAGCCCCACATGAGCGCGGCGATCACGGTCGGCACGGCGTAGGGCACGAAGAACCCGACCCGGTAGAGCTTGCCGAACATGATCTTGCCCGAGTCGATGATGAGCGCGAATGTGAGCGCGAGGATCAGCATCACGGGCACCTGGACGACCAGGAACAGGCCGACGCGCCTGACGCCGTCCGTGAACTGCTTGTCCTTGAGGCCGTCGGTGTAGTTCTTGAGTCCGACGAACGAGTTGCCGCCGATGAGCTGGTCGCGATACAGGCTGAGGTACAGCGCGTAGGCGAGCGGCGCGATGAAGAGCGCGAGGAACAGCACCATGAAGGGCGCTGTGAAGAGGAAGCCGGCGGCGCCGTGGTGACCGACGGGCTTCTTCCTGCGCCCGCCCGGCACGCGCACTCGCGCGACGCTGGTTGAGGTAACGGTGACGTCTGTCATAGGTGGTGAGAAGATCGGTCAGCGGGGGCCCGCCGCGAGGCGGGCCCCATTGACTACTTGACGGTCAGGCCCTGCTGCTTGGCGTAGTTCTCCACCGCGTCCTGCCACGGCTGCAGGGCCGCGGTCGCCCCCTTCCCCTGGTCGACGGACTTGCCCTTGATGGCGTCGCCCTGGGTCGCCACGTACTCGTGGATCGGGTCCCACTGCCAGCCCTTGTCGACGGCATTGGCCATCTCGGCGTACGTCTTGTTGACCTGCTGGCCGCCGTAGAACGGGTACTTCTTGTCCAGCCACTGCTGGTTCTGGAGCATGAAGTTCTGCGGCGGGAACAGGAAGCGGTCGAACGAGAACATCTCGACCGGCTGCTTCTCGGTCAGGATCCAGCGGGCGAACTCGACCGCCGCAGCCTTGTGCTGGCTCTGCTTGAGGACCGCGAGGGTCGACCCGCCCCAGTTGCCGGAGACCTTGTCGCCCTCGTTCCACTGGGGGAGCGCCTGGGCGCGCCACTTGCCCTTGGAGTTCTTCGTGTAGTCCTGGAGGAAGATCGGTCCCCACGCCGCGGACAGCCAGCCTGCGTACTTGTCCCTGGCGAAGCCCTGGTACCAGGCGTCCGCGAAGTCGGCGTCATGAGAGATGGCGCCGGCCTTGTAGAGCTTGTCCCAGAACTCGGTGACCTGCTTGATCTTGGGATCGGTCAGGTCGGCCTTGAAGTTCGTCGGATCGGTCGTGAACGGGCGTGCCCCGTTCTGCCAGAACAGCGCGAGCCACTGGCCCGTCTGGCCGCCGGGCATATTGACGAGGTACGACTTCGGGTTGGCCTTGTGGTACTTGATCGCGGCGGTGGCGAACTCGTCCCAGGTCTTGATCGGCGTCTTGACGCCCGCCTTCTTGAGCAGGTCATCGCGGTAGATGAACCCCAGCGGCCCGGTGTCCCACGGCACGCCGTAGATCCCGCCGTCGACCTGGATCTGCTTCTGGATCCACTCGGGATAGTTCGAGAGGAAGTTGCTCGGCAGGTACGGCTTCATGTCCAGCAGGCTCTTGGTGAGCGTGAAGCTCGGGATGAACTGGAACTCCATGTGGATGACGTCCGGAAGCCCCTTGCCCGACTTCAGGACGGTGCGCACCTTGCGGTAGTGCGGCGAGCCCTGGCCCACGTTCTGGAGCTTGACCTTGATGTTGGGGTGGGCCTTCTCGAACATCTTCACGGCCACGTCGGTGCCGGGCGTCCAGGCCCAGACCGTGATCGTGGCCGGCTTCTTGAGCTCGGCCGCGACGTCGACCTTCTTGGTCGAGCCGCCGCCCCCGCCGCCGCCG
>JBDTMF010000065.1:0-20859 GCA_039934455.1 Solirubrobacteraceae bacterium | reverse complement strand
CGTCGCCCGCCGCGATCGCCCAGGCGTTGCAGTGGGGCACGCCGGGCCAGGGCAGCGGCAGGCGCAGCCGCCAGACGCCGGGGAGCACGCGCTCGCCGCGCCCCACCTCCCGCGGTCGGGTCGGCTTGCGCATGGTTGGTGACGGTAACGTCCCGGCATGGCCTCAAGCGCTCTGGGCACCACGCCGCAGGCCGTGATGACCGCGTACTTCGACGCGCTCACGCGGCACGACCTCGATGCCATCGCGGCCGCCTGGGCGCCGGACGGGCACTGCCACGTCGCCGGCCAGGCCGACGCCGCCGGCCCCGACGGCGTGCGGGCGTACTGGGCCGAGCTCCTCGGCGCCGTCCCCGACATGCGCTTCACGGTCGAGGCGCTGATCGCCGAGGGCGACCAGGTCTCCGTCAAGTGGTCGGCGACCGGCACCTTCGCCGGGCCCGGCAGCTACCAGGGCATCGAGCCGACCTACGCGCACCTCGACCTCGAGGGCCTCGACCTCTTCCGGCTGCGCGACGGCCAGATCCTGCGCGAGGACGCCTACACCGACGGCACCACCTTCGCGCGCCAGATCGGCCTGCTGCCGCCCAGCGGCTCGAGCGCCGAGCAGCGGATGGCGAGGGCGTTCAACGGCCAGGCGAAGGTGCGCCGGCGCGCGCTCTGCGCGGACCCCGAGCGGATCGCCGAGCGCGTCTGGCTCGTCCGCGGCGGCTTCCCGCTGAAGACGATGAACGTCTACCTGATCGAGGACGAGGGCGGCGGGGTGACGATGTTCGACGCCGGCATCAAGGCGATGTCGACCGGCCTCGCCGCGGCCGCCGCCTCGCTCGGCGGCGTCAACCGGATCGTGCTCGGCCATTCCCACGGCGATCACCGCGGGGCGGCGCCGGGCCTGCAGGTCGAAACGCACTGCCACCCCGCCGAGCGCATCGACGCCGAGGGCGACGGCGGGATGCACTACTTCGACTTCTCGAACGTCAGCGTCCCCGCGCGCTGGACGATCCCGCGGCTGCTGCCGGTGTGGGACGGCGGGCCCGTCGCGATCGCCGGCACGGTCGAGGAGGGCGACGACGTCTCCGGCTTCCGCGTCGTCCACATCCCAGGCCACGCGCCCGGGATGATCGCGCTGTTCCGCGCGTCCGACCGCGTCGCGCTGACGAGCGACTGCTTCTACACGCTCGACCCAGGGACCGGGCGCCACGGCGCGCCGCGGCTGCCGCTGTACGGCTTCAACCAGGACACCGAGCAGGCGCGCGCCTCGATCCGCAAGGTCGCGGCGCTCGAGCCGTCGGTCGCCTGGCCGGGCCACGCCGACCCGGTCACGGGCGACGTCCGCGGCCAGCTCGAGCGCGCAGCGGCGGAGACCTGATCGTGGGCCGGCGCAGCCGTCGTCGCAGCGCGGAGCAGATCGCCGCCCCCGAGAGCCCGTACGACGACGCCGAGGGCAACGTGCTCGTGCTGCGGGGCTCGATGACGCCGGCCACGCGCGCGGAGTACGCGAAGGTGCGCGCGAGCGGCCTCGTCCAGGAGGACGCCTGGCATCGCTCGGTCGAGTTCCTGTTCGAGCGCCTGGCCGTGCGCTGGGAGATCGCCGGCACCGACCCGATCGAGCGCCAGCGCGACCTGCTGGCCCGCTACCGCTTCGCCGGGGGCGACGAGCGGGCGTGGATCCGCGAGGTCCTGCGCATGCACCTCGCCGCGCACTTCCCGGACCTCGAGGCGCCGTGAGGATCGTCGACCTCTCCGTGCCCACCGGGCCCGGGCCGGGTGACGAGAGGGGTCTGACCCCTGGTTGAGGGCTTGCCCGATCCGCGGCGCTTTGCCGCGCTGCTGTGCGGCTACTGCCTCGACGTGCAGCCCGGGCAGCAGGTGCTGGTGCGCTCGACGACGCTGGCCGCGCCGCTGCTGCTCGAACTGCAGCGCGAGATCCTCGAGCGCGAGGCGTGGCCGGCGCTGCGGACGTCGCTACCCGGCCAGGCGGAGAGCTACTGGGCGGCGGCGCGCGACATCCACCTCGACTCCCTCGGCCCCGGCGAGCGGGTGGAGACCGAGACCGCGGACTGCCTGCTGACGATCCAGGCGCCGGAGAACACGAGCGAGCTGGCTGGTGTCGACCCGGCGCGGCAGGCGCGTGCGGCGCGCACGCGGGCGCCGGTGCGCGAGCTGGCGATGCAGCGGCGCTGGTGCGGAACGCTGTGGCCGACGCCGGCGGGCGCCCAGCAGGCGCGGATGTCGACCCACGACTTCGCCGCGCTGGTCGAGCGCGCGCTGTTCCTCGACCGCGACGACCCCGTTGCGGCCTGGGGCGAGCTGCGCGCGCGCCAGGCGCGGTTGATCGACCGCCTCGCCGGCGCGAGCGAGCTGCGCATCGAGGCCGAGGGCACCGACCTGCGCCTGAGCGTCGCCGGGCGCACGTGGGTGAACTCCGACGGCCGCCGCAACATGCCCTCCGGCGAGGTCTTCACGGGCCCGGTCGAGGACTCCGCGGAGGGCCACGTCCGCTTCACGATCCCCTCCAGCCCGCGCGGGGTGGCGGTCGACGGCATCGAGCTCGAGTTCCGGGCCGGCCGAGTGGTGGAGGCGCGTGCCGTGCGGGGCGAGGACTACCTGCGCGAGACGCTGGCCACCGACCCGGGGGCGTCGGCGCTGGGCGAGATCGGGATCGGCACGAACTTCGGCATCGACCGGCCGGTCGGGGCGCTCCTGTTCGACGAGAAGATCGGCGGGACGGTGCACCTCGCGGTCGGCCGCTCGTACCCGGAGACGGGCGGCGTGAACGAGTCGGCGGTGCACTGGGACATGATCTGCGACCTGCGCGCCGGCGGCCGGCTCAGCGCAGACGGGGCCCCACTCATGGAAAACGGCCGGTTTCTGGACGAATTGCAGGGGTGACGCCGCCGGACCTCGGGTAATGTCGCGCCCGACATGGATGTCAAACAGCGCGTGCTTGCCGCTGCGCTGGCGGTCTTCGCCTTGGTGGCGGCGCCCGCGGCGGCCGGCCCAGGGGATCTCGACCCGTCCTTCTCGAACGACGGGCGCGTTTCCACGCTGACGAGTCCGGACACGTTCGTGGCCCGCGCGGTCGCGGTGCAGCCGGACGGCCGGATCGTCGTCGCGGGCTACTCGTGCGACACCGGCACCTGCGGGCCGACGGGCGACTCCTCGTTCCGGCTCCTGCGCTACACCGCCGACGGCGGGCTCGACACGGACTTCGGGATGGGCGGGATGGTCACCACCGCGATCGGGGCCGGCCGCTCGCAGGCCTACGACGTGCTCGTGCGCCCGGACGGGAAGATCGTCGTGGGCGGGGTGGCGAGCATGGACCCGTCGGACCCCGGCTCGTTCGCGCTCGCGGGCTACCTGCCGAACGGCCGCCTCGACACCTCCTTCGGGTCCGGCGGCCTCGCGCTGATGCGCGTGGGCGAGGGCTTCGACGCGATCTCCGACCTCCTGGCCGGCTGGGGCGGCCGCGTCGTCGCGCTCGGCCAGGCCCAGGTCGACGGGCGCGACCGCTTCGCGCTCGCGCGCTTCAACGACCGCGGGGCGCCCGACCTCAGCTTCGACTCCGGCGGCTCGGTGGTCGTGCCGACCTCGGCCCCCTACGCCTATGCCGCGGGCGGTGCGATGCTGCCCGACGGCCGCATCGTCGCGGTCGGGGGGTCCGGCCAGTCCTCCGCGGTCGAGAACCTCCGCTTCAGCGGCGCGGTGGTCGGCCACAGCGGTGACGTCGCCGCGCCGTGGCTGCGGCCGATCGGCGCGGCGTATTCCTACGCCAACGCCGCCGTCGCCCTTCGCGACGGGCGCGGGATCCTGTCGGCGGGCGTGGCGACGGAGCGCAGCGGCAACCCCGGCATGGCGCTCGTCCGAACCAGCGCGGAGGGCGCGCTCGACCGGTCCTGGGACGGCGACGGCACCGCGCTCGTCCGCGCCCGCGACGGCTCGGTGGCGACCGACGTCGTGCTCGAGCCGGGCGGCCGCGCGGTGGCGGCGGGGCACGCGAGCCTCGGTCAGAAGCACGCGTTCATGCTCGCCCGCTTCGACCCCTCCGGCGCGCTGGACCCCAGCTTCGGCTCCCAGGGGGTGGCCCTCACCGACTTCCCCGGCACGACGGTGGCGCGCGCGACCGCTCTGGCTCAGCAGCCCGACGGCAAGCTCGTCGTCGCCGGCATCACCTGCGCCGGCGGCAGCGGGTCGCAGTGCAGCGGCGGGACCGCGCGGCTCGCGCTGGCCCGCTACCTGGGCGGCGACGCGGCGCCCGGGCCGCCCGCGGCGAACGGCACGCTGCCCGCGACGAACGGCTCCCCGCGCGTCGCGGCGTTCGTCTCGCTGCCGACCCGCCTGACCGCCCGCCACGGCAAGGTGAAGGTGCGCCTGCGCTGCCTCCAGGCCAAGCACTGCCGCGGGAAGCTCCGCCTCCGGCGCCTGCGGACGAAGCGCAGCTCGCTGCTGATCGGCTCGCGCACGATCTCGCTCCGCGGCCGCCAGGCGGCGACGTTCACCGTGCAGCTGCGCCGCAAGCGCATGGGCTCCAGCCGCAAACCGCGGGTCCGCATCGAGTTCGCGGGCCGCGACGCGGCCGGGGCGAAGCGCAAGGTGACGCGCAAGGTCAGGCTGCACCGGCGCTGAGCGGCTCCTCTCGGCGTCGCGCGTGATAGATACGGGGCGATGACGTCTCGCCTGGTCCGCGCGGCCCTGCTGTTCGCCCTGCTCCTGCTCTGCGCCCCCGGCTCCGCCGCCGCCGCGCCGTGGACCTGCGACGCGAGCGTCGTGCGCGGCCAACTCGGCTCCGCGCCCTCGGTCGAGCCGGTGACCGCCAACCGCGGCGCGTCCTCGTGCACGACCCGGTCCGCGGGCGGCACGCGGCCCGGCGCGCTGCCGCTGGGCGTCACGGGCGGCCTGCTGTTCGCCACCAAGGTGCGCTTCCGCGTCGGCAACCTGCACCTGTTCCGCACCTTCACGCTCCCGAAGTACGTCGACATCGGCTGACGGCTCCCATGCGCCGGACCAAGATCGTCGCGACCATCGGACCGGCCTCCCGCGAACCCGAGGTGCTCGTGCGGATGGTCGAGGCGGGGATGGACGTCGCCCGGCTGAACTTCTCGCACGGCAGCGCCGAGGAGCACGGCGAGGTGATCGAGCGCGTCCGTGACTCGGCCAACCGCGCCGGCCGCCAGGTCGCGGTGATGCAGGACCTGCCGGGGCCGAAGCTGCGGATCGGCAAGCTGGCCGACGACGTGGTCGAGCTCGGCCCGGGCGAGCCGCTGACCTTCACCTGCGGCGGCACCGACGGCGGCGCGGGCGACAAGCACAACATGTTCATCTCCTGGGACGGCCTCGCCGACGCCGTCGGCCCGGACGAGGTCATGTACCTCGCCGACGGGTCGGTGCGCCTGCGCGTCACGGCCACGCGGCCGGAGTCCGGCGAGATCGACACCGTCGTCGAGATCGGCGGCGCGGTCGCCTCCCGCCAGGGCCTCAACATCCCCGGCGAGGCCGCCTCGCTGCCCGCCGTGCCGCAGGAGGACCTCGAGCACCTCGCCGTCGGCGAGAAGATCGGCGTCGACCTCGTCGCGCTCTCGTTCGTGCGCCGCGCCGAGGACGTCGAGTTCGTCCGCGGCCACACGCGGCTGCCGCTGGTGGCCAAGATCGAGAAGCCGCAGGCGGTGCAGCGCGCGGAGGAGATCGTGCGCGCCGCCGACTGCGTGATGGTCGCGCGCGGCGACCTCGGGATCGAGATGCGCATCGAGGAGGTCCCGATCGTGCAGAAGCAGGTGATCGCGCTGGCCGGCGCGCTCGCCCGCCCCTCGATCACCGCGACCCAGATGCTCGACTCGATGGTGTCCTCGTCGCGCCCGACGCGCGCCGAGGTGGCCGACGTCGCCAACGCGATCCTCGACGGCACGGACGCCGTGATGCTCTCCCAGGAGAGCGCGGTCGGCCGCTACCCGGTCGGCGCGATCGAGATGATGGCCGCGATCGCCGAACGCACGGAGGGCTCCGCCCCCTACCGCGAGTGGCAGGAGCGGCGCGTGCGGCGCGACCGCCGCGACCCCGCCTACACGATCGCCTACACGGCCTGCCGTGCCGCCTACGAGCTCGGGCTGGCGGCGCTCGTCTGCCCGACGCTCTCGGGCCGCTCGGCCCGGCTGATCTCCGCGCACCGCCCGACGGTGCCGATCCTCGCGCTCTCGCCCGGCCGCGAGACGGTGCGCCGCTGCGGGCTGATGTGGGGCGTGCAGGCGGCGTCGATGAAGCGCTACGAGGTGACCGAGGACCTGGTGCGCGCCGCCGCCGCCCGCGTTGTCGAGCTCGGCTGGGTCCAGCCCGGCGATCGCGTCGGGATCACGGCGGGTCTGCCGTCGGGGAAGCCGGGGACGACGAGCATGTTCCAGATCCAGGAGGTCTGACCTCGCGCCGCAGCAGCACGAGGCCGGCCAGCGCCATCGCCACCAGCACCACCGCCGCGACGATCGTCTCCGCCGAGCGCCAGTTTCCGAACGAGCCGCCGAGCGCGGTGTAGGCGAAGGCCCGCGGTGCGGCGCCGACGGCCGTCGCCGCCGCGAACACCGGCAGCCGCAGCGGCGTCAGCCCCGCCGCGTAGTTGACGAGCGAGTAGGGCACGCCGGGCACGATCCGCGCGTAGAGAACCGAGACGAAGCCGCGGCGGCCGATCCACCCCCGGATCCGCTGGACGCGCGGCCCGGCGATCTGCTCGACCGCCCCGAGCCCGACGCGGCGCGAGATCAGGAAGGCGCAGGAGGCCCCGAGCGTCGCGGCGGCGAGCGACACGGGGAAGCCGAGCGCGGTCCCGAACAGCAGCCCGCTCGCCGCGGCCAGCACCGGGCCGGGGAACAGCGCGCAGGTCAGCGAGGCCGACACGGCGATGAACACGAGCGGGGCCGCAGCGCCGAAGCCGTCGACCCAGTCGCGCACCCCGCGCGCCGACAGGCCGGTGACGGTCGCCACGACGAGCAGCGCCGTGAGGATCCCGAAGGCCAGGGCGCCGAGGCGCAGCCACGCGGCCCGCGGCGCGCCGTCAGCGGCGGGCGCCGGCGTAGAAGGCGGCTTCTTCACGCCCCAGCTCGGTCACCGGCTCGTCGCCGTAGATCCACTCGCGGGCGATGCGGTGGAAGTTGGCGTGGGTGCGCAGCTGGGAGAGCACCGCGAGCGTGAGCATCTCAACGCGCCGGCCGAACAGATGGTCGGCGGGCAGCGTCTCGTGGCGCATCTGGCCGAAGTGCTGGGAGCGCGGGTCGGACATGTCGATCATCACCTGCGTCGCGATCTCGGGCACGAGCTCGATGTCCTCGTCGAGCACGTACCACCACGTCGCGTCGCGGAACTGCGCGAGCAGCTTGTCGGGGCGGAAGTTCTCCGGATGCTTGAGGAAGCCGGTCTCGGTCCAGATCCGCTTGAGCTCCTCGCCGTCGCCCTCGTGGCCGGCGCGCTGGCAGGCCAGCTCGATCTCGAGCAGCGTGGCGGGCATGACCTTGAAGAGCCCGAAGTCCAGGAACGCGACCTTGCCGTCGTCCATCAGCAGGAAGTTGCCGGGGTGCGGGTCGCCGGAGAACTGGTGGTGGCGGTACATGCAGCCGAAGTAGAAGCGGAAGACCGTCTCGCCGACACGGTCGCGCGTCGCCTGGTCGAGCTGCTTGATGGCGTCGAAGCCGAGGCCGGAGACGAACTCGGAGACGATCACCTTCTCGCGCGTCAGCGAGGTGACGACCTCGGGCACGACGATGAACGGGTGGCCGCGGAAGATCCGCGCCATCGAGCGCTGGTTCTGGGCCTCGAGCTCATAGTCGAGCTCGTCGCCGATGCGGCTGCGGACCTCCTCGGCGGTCGCCTTGACGTCGAGGCCGGGCGCGATTCGCTTCAGCAGCCGCAGGATCATCCCGAGGTTCTGCATGTCGGCCCGCACCGCCTGGGCGACGCCCGGGTACTGGACCTTGACCGCGACCTCGCGGCCGTCGTGCAGGCGGGCGCGGTAGACCTGGCCGATCGAGGCGGCGGCGATCGGTGTCTCGTCGAACTCCGCGAACGCCTCGTCGAGCTTCGCGCCCAGCTCCGACTCGACGACCTTGCGCATGTCCGAGAAGCGGACCTTCGGCGCGGCGTCGCGCAGCTCGCCGAGCTTGCGCTGGAACTCCTCGCGGTACTCCTCGGGCACGAGGCCCACGTCGAGGAACGACATCACCTGCCCGAGCTTCATCGCCGCGCCCTTCATCGTGCCCAGCGCCGAGACGATCTGCTGGGCCGCCTCGACGCGGCGGCGCTCGAGCGCCTGCTGCTTGCCCTCCTCGTCGCGCGTCAGGTTGGCGGTCGCCGTGCCGAGCTGGCGCGCGGCCTGACCCGCGGCCAGGCCCGTGACCCGAGCGGTGCGCGAGAGGCGTGAGGTCGGGATCCGGTCCTTGGCCATGCCCGAGGCATGGTAGGCCCCGCCCTACGGTGTGGCGGCGGGGGGCGGCGTCGCGCCCGGTTCCGGGGTGGCGGCGTCGGGCGCCACGGTCGGCGTCGCGCTCACCGACGGCGTGGGGGTCGCGGAGGGCGTCTCGCCCGGCGTCGGCGTCGGCGTCGGCGTCGCGTTCTCGTCCGGCGTGGCCGTGGGCGTCGCGGTCGGCGTCGCGGTCGCGGTCTTGCTGCCGCCGAAGAAGGTCGTGCGGCTCGACGGCGACGTCGAGCTGCCGATGGTCAGCTCCCCCGCCGTCACCACGATGGCGGCGATCCCGAAGGCCAGCAGGCCGGTGACGAGCGCCAGCACGACCCGTTTGCGCGTGAAGAAGCCTCCGCGCTCGGGCTCGCGCAGCCCGAACGGGTCGCCGCGCTGCCCCGGGTCGACCTCGAGCCGCTCCTCCTCCGGGTCGTGGACCTCGAAGTCGCGGTCGCCGGGCTGGCGGACCGCGGTGCCCTGGGGCGTCTTGCGCCAGACCCCGACGGTCTGGACCTTCTCGACCGGCTTCTTGAGCGCCTCGGCGGTGAGGGTGACGATGATCGGTGTGAAGGCGGTGGCCACGATGCTGCCCCGCTCCCAGAACAACGGGACGATCACGGCGGCCGCTACAGCGGATCCGCTCGCGATCAGGAGCGTGGTGATCGAGAGTCCGCCGGACTGCTCGCGGCTCATGCCCCTTACGCTAGCGAGACCTGCGAGCCGGGGACGATGTCGTCCTTCCCGTCGGGCCAGCGGACCCAGGCCTTGTGCCCTCCGTCGTAGTCGTCGCCGAGCAGCACGAGCGTCGCCTTCTCGCCCAGCGCGGTGCATTCGCGGCCGTCCTCCTCGTCCTCGCCGCGCCAGATGCGCACGAAGCCGTTGGACTCGAGCTCGTCGCCCACGGTCGTCGGGTCGGTGTGGCCCGGCCGGATCGTCGTCTCGGGCGGCAGCGCCAGCAAGACGTCCATGATCGAGTGCTTGAGATCGGCGTAGCTGGTGCTCCCGGGCGCCCGCACGCCGCCGACGGAGCCCTTGAACAGCGTGTCGCCGGTGAAGACCTCGGAGCCGTCGACCAGCAGCGAGAGCATCCCGGCGGTGTGGCCCGGCGTGGGCAGCGTGCGCACGGTCAGGCCACCGATCTCGAGCTCCTGGTCTGGCTCGAGATCGCCGGTGGCGCCGTCCATGAGGGAGCGCTCGGCGGGGTGGATGAGGACCTCGGCGTCCGGCCAGCGCTCGGTCAGCGAGTCGAGCTCGGCGACGTGGTCGTGGTGGTGGTGCGTGAGGAGGATGTGGGTGACGTTGAGCCCGTACTCGTCGGCCTTCTCGATCAGCGGCTCGACGGGGCCGCCGGCGTCGACGACGAACGCGTCGCTCTCCGGGCCGGCCGCCACGAGGTAGGTGTTCGACAGCCAGGGGTCGCTCATGGAGCGTTCGAGGATCATGGGTGGGACACTACGCACCGATGCCGCGCGGCCGCTGGGTCCTTGCCTCCTTCATCCCCGTCGGCTGGCTCACGTGGGTCGGCCTCGGCTACGCGGGCTTTCGCGCCAAGCGGCCGCTGTGGGTCTGGATCGGACTCGGCTACGCGCTGATCGCCGCTGCCGCGATCGTCGTGACCTCGCTCGACGACAACGAGATCGGGCTCGAGGACAATCTCGGCTACCTCGCGATGTTCGGCGGCTGGGCTGCCGGGATCGTGCACTCGCTCGTCATCCGCAAGGCCTACCTGCGGCGGATGGCGATCCTCGACGACCCGGCGCTCGAGGCCGCCCGGCTGGCCCAGGAGCGTCAGGCCTACGCCCGCGAGCTGGCCCGTCGCGATCCCGAGCTCGCCCGCCAAGCCCAGATCGGGCGCCGCGGCGGCTTCGACGAGGGCGGCGTGGTCGACGTCAACCACGCGCCGGTGGAGGACATCGCCGACCTGCCCGGGATCAACGCCGCGACCGCGCGCCAGATCGTCGTCGCGCGCGACGGCGTGGGCGGCTTCTCCTCGCTCGAGGACCTCGGCATGACGATGGACCTGCCCGGCGACGTGGTCGAGGAGCTGCGCGGCCGCGTCGTGTTCCTCCCGCGGTAGCCTCCGCGCCATGGAACTGATCCACACCTGCTACCGGATCGGCGAGATCGACCGCTCCGTCGCCTTCTATGAGGCGCTCGGGTTCGAGGAGCGGCGGCGGATGCCCATCCGCGAGGAGGCGATCAACGTCTTCATGGGCCTGCCCGGAGACGGCGACCGCCTCGAGCTCACCTACAACCACGGCGTCGACTCCTACGAGCTCGGCACCGGCTACAACCACATCGCGCTGACCGTGGAGGACCTCGACGGCACGCTCGAGCAGCTCGGCGGCCAGGGCATCGAGCCCGAGAAGCCGCCGTACCGGGTGCACGAGGGGGGCTCGCGGATCTGCTTCGTGCGCGACCCCGACGGCTACCGCATCGAGCTGATCGAGCGCTAACCCAGAGATGAGCGACCGGCGCCTGGCGGTCATCGACCTCGGGTCGAACTCGTTCCGTCTGGTCGTCTTCACGTGGGGCGAGCGCGGCGGCCACGGCTGGTGGCGGCGGACGGACGAGATCCACGAGGCGGTCCGCGTCGGCGCCGGGCTCGACGCGGCCGGCGAGCTGCAGCCCGAGCCGATGGAGCGGGCGCTCGAGACGATCGACCTGTTCGCCCACTTCTGCCGGGCGACGGAGATCGAGGACGTGCGCCCGGTCGCCACCTCGGCGATCCGCGACGCGACCAACCAGAAGGCGTTCCTGGCGCAGGCGCGCAAGCGCTCGGGGCTGGAGATCGAGGTGCTGGCGCCCGAGGAGGAGGCGCGCTACGGCTACCTCGCCGCGGTCAACTCGACCACGCTCTCCGACGGCGTCGCGCTCGACCTCGGCGGCGGCTCGATGCAGCTGACCCACGTCCAGGACCGCCACGCGCGCGACGCGCGCTCGTGGCCGCTCGGCGCCGTCCGCATGACCGAGCGCTTCCTGGCCGGGGACAAGGTCAAGGGGAAGCAGCTCAAGGCGCTGCGGGCGCACATCTGCGACGCGCTGGAGACGGCGGGCTGGCTCAACGACGCGGGCGAGGACGGCGCGCGCCTCGCGGGCATCGGCGGCACGGTCCGCAACCTCGCGGCCGCAGCGGAGATCGCGGAGGACAAGCCGTCCTTCGGGGTCCAGGGCTTCCTGCTCGAGCGCAGGGCGCTCGACAAGCTCGTCGAGCGCTTCGCCGACATGAGCCCGAAGGAGCGCGGCGAGGTCCCGGGCATCAAGCCCGAGCGCGGGGACCTGATCCTGGCCGGCGCGATCGTGGTCCAGACCGTGATGGACCTCGGCGCCTTCGACGCGCTCGAGGTCACGGAGGCGGGGCTGCGCGAGGGAGTCTTCTACTCCACCCTGCTCGAGGGCCGCGACCCGCCGCTGTTCGAGGACGTCCGCCGCGACGCCGTGCTCAACCTGGCGGCGCAGTACGACGCCGACTTCGCCCACGTCGAGCACGTCGCGCGGCTCGCGCTCGGGATGTGGGACGCGCTCGGCGAGGCCGGCGCGCACCCCTGCGACCCGCGCGAGCGCGACCTGCTGTGGGCCGCGGGGATGCTGCACGACATCGGCACGGCCGTGGACTACGACGACCACCACAAGCACTCGCGCTACCTGATCCTCAACGCCGGCCTGCCCGGCCACACCACGCGCGAGACGGCGCTGATCGGCCAGATGGCGCGCTATCACCGCAAGGGCAACCCGTCGCTGGGGCTCGCCGAGGCGCTCGCGCGCGACGGCGACGAGGCCGCGCTGGCCCGCCGCGCCGCGCTGCTGCGGCTGGGCGAGATGCTCGAGCGCTCGCGCGACCAGTCGGTGCACGCGGCGCACGTCGAGGTCGAGGACGGCCGCGTCGAGATCCGGCTCGAGGCCGACGAGGACGTGTCGGTCGCGCGCTGGGCGGCCGAGCGCCAGAGCGACCTGTTCGAGCGGGCCTTCGACAAGACGCTCAGGGTCAGCGACTGACGAACGCGATCGCGCGCCCGAGGCCGCCGGAGGCGCCCGCGAACTTGTGCGGCAGCAGCATGAACAGCGCCCCGCGCGTGGGCAGCTGCCCGAGGTTCGTGAGGTTCTCGGTCGCGATCATTCCGCGGCCGAGGGCGGCCCAGTGCGGCGTGTAGTCGTCCTGCATCAGCCCGATCCCGCGGGCGTCGATCCCGATGTGGCGGACGCCGCGCTCGTGGAGGTGGACGATCGCGTCCTCGCCCGGCGCCGGGTGCGAGCGGTCGTAGCGGAACCCCTCCGGCAGCGGCCGGTAGTAGCGGTCCGACCAGCCCGTCTGGAAGAGGACGACGTCGCCGGGCTCGAAGCGGCCGTGCTCGCGTTCCCACTCCCGCAGGTGATCCGCGGTGATCACCGGGCTCTCCCGCAGGTTCGTGGTCTCGCCGCGCGGCGCGGCCTCGATCAGCGGCCGCACGTCGACGACCGCGGCGGGACCCATCAGCTGCTCGAGCGGGACCTGCTCGATCGTGACGCTGCCGAACTCGGTCGCGTGCTCGAGGCCCGTATCGGGGGCGGGCGTCATGTGCGACGGCGAGTCGACGTGCGTGCCGGTGTGGTCGTCGTGCACCTGCACGTACTCGAGGAAGGGGCCGCGCGGCCACGTGTACCAGTTCATGAGGAACTGACCGGGCGGCTGGCCTTCCGGCGGCGAGCACGGGAAGTCGACGCCGGTGGTGACCGAGAGGTCCACCACCGTCGCGTCGCGCACGAGTCGGGCGAGGTCAGCCGCTGCTGCCGACCGCATGGTCCCTGAGCGCGACGGCGCAGGTGGCCTGGCCGCGCTTCTCGAGGTAGCGCTGGTGGTGGTCCTCGGCCGGCCAGAACGTGGTCGCGGGGGTGATCTCGGTGACGACGCGACGGCGCCGGCCGAGCACGAGGCGCAAGCCGGTGGTGAGGCCTCTGGCCGAGACAGTGCGGCCGCCGTCCTCCTCGAGGGCAGCCTGCTGCGCGTCGCGCGAGCGGGTCGCCGCCTGCTCCTGCGCGGGCGAGGCGAAGAAGATCGCCGAGCGGTACTGCGAGCCGAGGTCGAAGCCCTGGCGGTTGCGCGTCGTCGGGTCGTGGACGGCCCAGAAGCGCTCGAGCAGCTCGTCGTAGGAGACGACGGCCGGGTCGAAGGTCACCTCGACCGCCTCGGCGTGGCCGATGCGCTTGCCGCACACCTGACGGTAGGTGGGATGGTCGGTGTGGCCGCCGGTGTAGCCCGCGCGGGTGGCGCTCACACCGTCGGCGCGGCGGAAGTCGGCCTCCACGCCCCAGAAGCAGCCGGCGGCGAAGATCGCGGTGTCGGTCATGCAGAGAGCCTAGTTGCGGCCGCGTGCGCTCGGGTACGCCCGGGCCCGCCTCGACGCCGGTGGGCGTCAGCGCTGCCGGTGCTCGATCTCGCCGCCGCGCGCGATCAGCACGTCGTGGACGAGATCGGGCGGGAACAGCCCGTGGTCGACCACGCCCGGCATCGCCGAGAGCCAGGCCGCGAGCGCGGCCGGGTCGCTGAACTCCCCGCGGTAGTCGGCGATCGCGCCGCCGTCGGGGCTGAGCGCGACGTGGCGCAGCTCGGCCTGGCCGAGCGCCCGCAGCGTCGCCGGGATGCCGAAGGCCAGCAGCTCGAGCGGCACCGGCGGCCTGAGCGCGTCGACGACCTTGTCGCCCGAGGCGATCACCACGAAGCGATCCGCGGCGGCCGCGACCACCTTCTCGCGCGTGTGCGCCCCGCCGCCGCCCTTGATGACCCAGTTGTCCGGGTCGATCTGGTCGGCGCCGTCGATCGCGATGTCCAGCCGATCGAGCTGCTCGAAGGGCTCGACCGCGAGACCCAGCGCGCGGGCGGCGACCTCGGTGGCGACCGATGTCGCGACGCAGCGCAGCCGCAGCCCGCGCGCCGCCAGCGCCGGCAGCAGCGGAGCGACGGTCGAGCCGGTGCCGAGGCCGACGCGGTTCCCGTCCTCGATCAGCGCCACGGCGGCCTCGGCCGCGGCGCGCTTCTCGGCGTCGCGGTCAGCCATCGACGGTGATGCGGAACGCGGCGGTGAAGGGCTCGCCCGGCGGCGCGAGTCGCAGGCCCTCGTGCGAGCGCAGCGCGTTGCCGGGCGCGGTCATCGGCTCGAAGCAGATGAGGTCCTTGCCGGGCGGCGCGAAGACCTGGGCGTGCGTGTAGCCCTCGAGGAACTCGACGCCGAGCGTGCGCCCGCCGCCGGCGACGGTGAACGGGCGCGGGTGCTCGGGCATCGTGTACGCGTCGTCGAGCGAGCGGTCCTCAAGCGCGCCGCGGCGGAAGCCCGGCGGCTCCTCCTCCCCGGTCGGGATCAGGTCGTCGTCGAGCACGAGCCGCGTGTCGACCGGCAGCTCGACCTCCCACTCCGGCCGTGGCACGCCCGGCAGCACGAGGTACGGGTGGTAGCCGAACGCGATCGGGACGGGCACGGCGGTCGTCGCGGTCAGCGTCGTGCGGATGGTCAGCCCGTCGTCGGCGACCACGGCCTCGACCGTGAGGCGGTGCGGGAACGGGAAGCCCTCCAGGCGCTCGCGGTCGAGCTCCGTCTCCGCGCGCAGCGCATCGCCGTGCTCCTCGGCCTCCCACTGCAGCCCGTTGGGCCCGAGACCGTGGATCGGCAGGCCGTGCTCCTCGATGCGCACCAGGCCGGAGTCGCGGTCGAGCTCGACCTCCTGGCCGGCGACGGCGTAGTTGAAGTCGGCCAGGCGATTGGCCCACGGGTGCAAGAACGGGATGCCGAAGGTGGATCCGCTGCGCGCGTACTCCTCGAGGCCCTTGCGCTGCGAGAGCAGCTCCTCGCCGCGGTGCGTCAATGAGCTGCCGACGAGCCCCGCCTCGGGGGCGAACGCCGCCTCGAGCTCCCCCCCGGCCGCGCGGAGGCGCACCAGCCTCATGACGGCGTGGTCGGCACCAGCTCGCGGTTCGAGACCGCCTCCACGATCTCGACCTCTTCCTCCTCGGAGCGCCCGCCGCCGTCACCCTCCGCGTCGCAGGTCACGCGCATCATCCCGGTGGAGACCGTCTCGTCGCCCACGACCACGAGGCCGCAGATGACGTCGCCCTCCTCCCAGCCCATGCGCTCGATGTCGAACCAGGCCAGATGGACCTCGGTGCCCTTGCCGCCCCACGGGCAGTTCTTGTCGTGGGCCTCCTTGGCCTGACAGACCGCCTGCATGTTCTTGGCGCTGGCGCTGCTCATCGAGCGTCGAAGAGTACCCCTGGGTTGAGCAGCGCGCGAGGGTCGACCGCGGCCTTGGCCGCGCGCAGGGCGCTCGCGAACGGCTCGGGCCGCTGGCGGTCGTAGTACGGGCGGTGGTCGCGGCCGACCGCGTGGTGGTGCGTGATCGTCCCGCCGGCCGCCAGGATCGCCTCCGAAGCGGCCGCCTTCACGCGGCCCCAGCGCTCCGCCTCCTCCCCGCGGGCGACCGGGGCGAGCACGGTGAAATACGGCGCGGCACCGTCCGGATAGGCGTGGGTGACGCGGCACATCACGATGCCCGCTCCCAGCGCCTGGTGGGCCGCGGCCTTCACCTGCGCCACGAAGCCCGGTAGCCGCTCCCACGTGATCGCGGTCTCGAACGTCTCCGACAGCACGCCCATCGCGGCGAAGGAGTCGCGCAGGTACGGCGCGCGCAGGAACGCCTCGCGCCAGGCGCCCGAGCCGCCCCCGCGGCCCTCGGCGACCTCGCCGCCGCGCGCGCGGCAGAGCTCGAACGCGCGCTCGGCCGGCTCGACGATCTCCTCGAAGCCGAGCACCATGACCGCGCGCGCGCCCTCGCCCGCCAGCGCCAGCCGCGCCTGCTCGGGCTCGAGCAGGCGGCAGTTCGCGGGCCGCAGCCCGGCCTGCACAACCTCCCGCATCGCGTCGAGGCCGGTGGCGAAGTCCGGGAACGTCACCGTCGCCGAGCGCCGGCGCTCGGGCCGCGGCTGGACCCGGACCCAGGCCTCGGTGATCACCGCGAGCGTGCCCTCGGAGCCGAGCAGCATGCGGTCGGGCGAGGGGCCAGCGCCCGAGCCGGGCAGCCGCCGCGACTCCCACACCTTGCCCTTGGCGGTCAGCGCCCGCACGGACTCGACGAGGTCGTCGACGTGGGTCGGGCCGGTGGCGAAGTGGCCGCCCGCGCGCGTCGCGATCCAGCCGCCGAGCGTCGAGAGCTCGAACGACTGCGGGTAGAAGCGCATCGTCAGCCCGTGCTTCGCCAGCTGGGCCTCGAGGCCCGGGCCGGTCGCGCCGGCCTGGATGCGGGCGGCGCGCGAGACCGGGTCGACCTCGAGCACGCGGTCGAGCCCGCGCAGGTTGACCGCGACGACGCCCGCGTGGCCGGGGCCCGGAATGGCGTCGATGCCGCCGACGACGCTCGTGCCGCCGCCGACGGGCACGATCGCGACGTCACGCTCGCCGCACCAGTCGAGCACGGAGCGCAGCTCGTCCTCCGAGCCCGGGAAGGCGACCCCGTCGGGCGGGTGAGGGAACTCGCCCCGCAGCCCGCGCACCACGTCGAGGTAGGAGCGGCCCTGGGCGTGCGCCGCGCGCGACCACGTGTCCTGCGCGTACGGCGTCTGCAGGCGCGGGGGCGCCAACTCCACGTCCTCCAGCGCGACCGCCGTCTCGGGCTCGCGCTCGCCGAAGCCGAGGTGGTCGGCGAGGCCCGCCACGGTCGCCCGGAGCTCGTCCGGGCCGGGCTGCTCGTCCTCGTAGCCCCAGCCCCAATGCTTGCGACGATGCTCGGCCACGGTGGGTGACCCTACGCGTCTACGATCAGAGCGACGGTGTCCTATCCCCCCGGCATCCTCGCCCGCGGACCCTGGCAGGCGGATCAGGTCGCGAGCCGCTGGCGCGAGGACCCCTTCGAGGCGCCCGCCGCCCGCACGGAGGCCGCCGACGAGGCGATCGCCGCGCTCGAGGGCCGCGGCTCGCCCGCGCACGACGGGCTCGCCGCGCGCCTCGCGGACTTCCGCATCGAGGACGGCCGGCTCGAGCTCGAACTGCAGCCGCTGCGGTGGTCGCTGCGCCTCGTCCGTGACGACGCGTCGGCGTCGCTGGCCGCGCTGTGCGTGACGCGCTCAGCCGACGGCCGGTGGCTGGCCGGGCGGCGCGCGCCGTGGGTCGCCACGTGGGCGGGCCGCTGGGCGCTCGGCGCCGGCGGCGCGGTCGAGGTCGGCGAGAACCCGGTCGAGACGCTCGCGCGCGAGCTCGACGAGGAGTGGTCGGTGACGCCCGAGCGGCTGACGGTAGAGGCGCTCGTCTCGCTGCCCAACCGGCTGGCGATGCTGATCGGCCAGGCGTGGCTGCCCGCGGGCGTCGAGGTGACGCCCGACCCCGAGCACGACGCGCACGCCTGGTGGCCGCGCGACCCCGCCGACTGGCCCGAGGAGGACGCCGACCCGTCGCTGCGCCAGATGGCGTCGCTGCTCGTATGAGCGCGATCCTGCGCCGGCCGGTCCTCCGCTACGGCTCCTACACGCACTCGATCGTCTACACAATCCTGCTGTGGGCGGCGATCACCGGGCGCGAGGGGATCGTGTCCGTGCTCGGGTGGGTGCACGGCGTCGGCTGGATCGTGATGTCGCTGCTCTGCCTCGCCGCCGTGCGCCGCCGCGTGATCCCGCCGTGGCTCGGCGTGATGGTCGCCGTGATCGGCGGCGTGGGGCCGTTCGCGGGGAGCCTCGGCTTCTATCTGGAGGAACGCCGCGTCCGGCAAAGAACCAGGTCCCCCGGCCCCGCAGTGGAAAAGGTATCCTGAGACACCCAAATGGCAGTTGACACCACGGTCCAGGTCGTCATGCCGGCGATGGGAGACTCGGTCTCCGAGGGAACCATCCTGGAATGGCACAAGCAGGAAGGCGATTCCGTCTCCGAAGACGAGACGATTGTCGAGATCTCCACGGACAAGGTCGACGCCGAGGTGCCCTCCCCCGCGACGGGCACCGTGGTCAAGGTCCACGCGGCCGAGGGTGACACCGTGCACGTCGGCGCGCTGCTCGCCGAGATCGCGCCGAACGGTGGATCGGCGCTCGCGGACACGGAGACCGAGGAGGAGCCGTCGGAGGAGCCCGAGGGCGAGGCCGTGGAGATCACGATGCCCGCCATGGGCGAGTCGGTCTCCGAGGGCGTCATCCTCGAGTGGGCCAAGCAGCCTGGCGACCAGGTGGCAGAGGACGAGACGATCGTCGAGATCTCCACCGACAAGGTGGACGCCGAGGTCCCCGCGCCGGCCTCCGGCGTCATGGGGGAGATCCTCGCCAACCCGGGCGACACGGTCAGCGTCGGCCAGGTCATCGGGCGGATGACCTCGGGGCCGAACGGTGCTTCGGCGCCCGCCCGAGAGGCCAAGCCGGCCGAGCCCGCGGAGCCGGGCGAGGCGAAGGAGGTCGTCCTCCCCGACGGCATCCGCATCTCGCCCGTCGCCAGGCGCGTCGCGGAGGCGGAGGGCATCGACCTCTCGAACGTCACGGGCACCGGCCCCGCCGGCCGGATCCAGAAGGACGATGTGCTCGCCGCGTCCGGCAACGGCGCGGCGCCCGCCGCCGCTCCGACCGAGAACGCCACCCTCATCAAGGGCGCCTCGGCGATGCTCGCCCGCTACATGGACGAGTCGCGGTCGATCCCGACCGCCACCTCGTTCCGCACGCTCGCCGTCACGGTGCTCGACGCGCGCCGCAAGGAGCTCAAGGCCGCCGGCCACAAGGTCTCCTTCACGCACCTGATCGCCTACGGGATCGCCCGCGCGGCGACCGAGCAGATGCCGGTGATGGCCCACCACTTCGCCGAGATCGACGGCAAGCCGCACCGCGTCGACGACGGCGCCGTCAACCTCGGCATCGCGGTCGACGTGGAGCGCAAGGACGGGGGCCGCACCCTGATGGTGCCGGTGATCCGCGACGCCGGCCGCCTCACCTTCGCCGGCTTCCTCGCCGCCTTCAACGACCTGATCGCCCGCGCTCGGGAGAACAAGCTGACCGCCGACGACCTCGTCGGCGCCAACGTCTCGCTGACGAACCCGGGCGGCATCGGCACCATCGCCTCGGTGCCGCGGCTGATGACCGGCCAGGGCACGATCGTCGCCACCGGCGCCATCGGCTACCCGCCCGGCCTCGCCTCGATCGGCTCGATGATCGGCGCCGAGAAGGTGATGACGATGACGTCGACCTACGACCATCGCGTCATCCAGGGCGCGGAGTCGGGCCAGTTCCTCCAGGTCGTGGAGGCCTACCTCCAGGGGGAGCACGGCTTCTACGAGTCGGTCTTCAAGGACCTCGAAGCGCCGCTCGGCCAGCTTCCGCAGCCCCCGGCGGCCGCGGCGGTGACGGTCCGCGAGGGCAAGCCGGCCGAGCAGGACCCCCGCCCCGGCGAGGACCTGCTGCAGGCGGTCCAGGCCGCGGTGTCGCTCCTCAAGGCGCACCGCATGCACGGCCACCTCGCGGCCAAGCTCGACCCGCTCGACTCCGATCCCGAGGGCGATCCGGCCCTCGATCCCGAGCCGCTGGGCCTGACGCCGGAGCTGATGGCCCAGATCCCCGCGCGGATCCTGCGCACGCACGTCCCGGGCGCGACGCTCGCCGACGCGCTGCCGCACCTGCGCGAGACCTACTGCGGCACCATCGCCTACGAGATCGAGCACATCTCCTCGCACCGCCAGCGCACCTGGCTGCGCGAGAAGATCGAGTCCGGCGCCTTCCGCAAGGCGCTGACCAACGACGAGGCGAACGCGCTGCTGCGGCGCCTCACGATGGTCGACTCGCTCGAGCGCTTCATGCACAAGGCCTACCTGGGCCAGAAGCAGTTCTCGATCGAGGGCCTGGACATGACGGTCCCGATGCTCGACGAGATGATCCAGCTCTCGGCGGCCAACGGCGCGCGCGAGGTCGTGATCGGGATGGCCCACCGCGGCCGGCTGAACGTGCTCGCGCACAACCTCGGCCGCGCCTACGAGACGATCTGGCGCGAGTTCGAGGGCGCGTCCTCGATCGAGGCCGTCACCACGATCCCGCAGGGCGGCACCGGCGACGTCAAGTACCACCACGGCGCCCAGGGCACCTACCAGCTGCCCGACGACCAGTCGGTGATCGTGCGCCTGGAGTCCAACCCGTCGCACCTCGAGTACGTCTCGCCGGTCGTCGAGGGCGCCACGCGCGCGGTCCAGACCTCGCGCCAGGGCCCGCACGCGCACATCGACAACAACGCCGCGATCCCGATCATCCTCCACGGCGACGCCGCCTTCCCCGCCCAGGGCGTGGTGGCGGAGGCGCTGAACCTGCAGGCGCTCGACGGGTACCAGGTCGGCGGCTCCCTGCACCTGATCCAGAACAACCAGGTCGGCTTCACCACCGACCCGGAGGAGGCGCGCTCCACGCGCTGGGCCTCGGACCTCGCCAAGGGCTTCGACGTCCCGATCATCCACGTCAACGC
>JBDTMF010000064.1:0-20986 GCA_039934455.1 Solirubrobacteraceae bacterium | reverse complement strand
TACTTCAGCTCGACCGGGGAGATGGCGCTGCGGCTGGACGAGGCCGGCGCGGACGGACTGGTGCTCTTCAACCGGTTCCTGCAGCCCGACATCGACCCCGAGACGCTCGCGGTGGTGTCGGGCGTGAGCCTCTCCAGCCCAGCGGAGGCGCGGGTGCCGCGCACATGGATCGCGCTGCTGCGCGGACGGGTCCGCGCATCGCTCGCCGCGACGACCGGCGTCGACACCTCGGCCGATGTGGTCAAGTACCTCCTCGCCGGCGCGGACGTCGTCATGACCACGTCGGCGCTGCTGCGGCACGGCCCTGAGCATGCGGCCGTCCTGCTCGACGGCTTGTCGGAATGGATGGAACGCAAGGGATTCCCGACGATCGGCGAGCTGCGCGGGCTCCTCTCGGTGGCGCCCGGCACCGACGAGGCCGAGCACGAGCGCGCGGGCTACGTCGGCGCGATGCAAGCAGCCAACCGCAGCGCCGAGGATGCCTGGTGACCGCGTAGCCCGCGCTCCGCCTCGCGGACTGTGGAGGACTACGGAGGGGCTTACGGCGCTTTGCCCGGATGGAGATGCCGGCCTGACCGGTGAGGCTGCAGGGGTGCGGCCTGCACGCCGCTATCGAGGGCAATCGAGAGGATCTGACATGAGCGCACCGACCGTCACCCGGTGGGTCTACGACTTCACGGAGGGCTCGCGCGAGATGCGCGACCTGCTCGGCGGCAAGGGCGCCAACATCGCGGAGATGACGCGTGTACTCGGCCCCGAGCTCGTTCCCGCCGGCTTCACGATCACCACCGAGGCGTGCGTCGCCTACATGGACGGCGCCGACGGTGGCCCGGAGGGACTCGACGACGCCATCGACGAGGCGCTCGAACGACTCGAGGAGCAGGCCGGCAAGCGGCTCGCGGATCCCGAGGACCCGTTGCTGGTGTCCGTGCGCAGCGGTGCGCGCGACTCGATGCCGGGCATGATGGACACGGTCCTCAACCTCGGCCTCAACGACGAGTCCGTCGCGGGGTTCGCGGCGCGCACCGGCAACGACCGGCTCGCGTGGGACTCCTATCGCCGCCTGGTGCAGATGTTCGGCGACGTGGTCTGCGGCGTGCCCGGCGAACGCTTCGAGGAGGAGATCGCCGCCATCAAGCGCGAGCACGACGTGCGCCTCGACACCGACCTCGACGCCGACGCGCTGCGCGAGCTCACTCGCCGCTTCCGTGCCCTGTACGACTTCCCGACCGACCCGCGCGAGCAGCTGCGGCGCGCGATCCTCGCCGTCTTCGACTCCTGGACCGGCGACCGGGCGGTCGCCTACCGGCGCATCAAGGGCATCCCGGACAACTGGGGCACCGCGGTCAACGTCCAGCAGATGGTGTTCGGCAACACGGGCGACACCTCCGGCTCGGGCGTCGCCTTCACCCGCGACGAGGTCACCGGTGCGCCCGAGCCCAGCGGCGACTTCATCGCCAACGCTCAGGGTGAGGACGTCGTGTCGGGCGTGCGCACGCCGCGCGAGCTCTCGGAGCTCGCCGACTGGATGCCCGCCGTCGACGTGCAGCTGCGCGAGATCCTGAGCACCTTGGAGCACCACTACAAGGACATGCAGGACACCGAGTTCACCGTCGAGGACGGACGCCTGTACATGCTGCAGACGCGCAGCGCCAAGCGCCCCGCCCAGGCGGCGGTGCGCTTCGCCGTCGACGCCGTCGACGAGGGGCTGCTGACGACCGCGGAGGCGATCGCGACGATCGACGCGGACACCCTCGACGCCCTGCTTCACCCCACGTTCGCACCCGACGCCCACTTCGACTGCGTCGCGCGGGGCGTGGCGGCCTCGCCCGGCGCGGCCAAGGGCGAGATCGTGTTCACCGCGCCGGATGCCGTGGCAGCCGCGGCGGACGGCCGGGCCGTGATCCTGGTCCGCCAGTTCACCGAGGCCGACGACGTCGCCGGCTTCCACGCGGCGAAGGGGATCCTCACCGCCGAGGGCGGCAAGGCGTCGCACGCCGCGCTGGTGGCACGGGGCATGGGCCGCCCGGCCGTCACCGGGGCTGCCGACCTGGACATCGACCTGCACGCCCGCGAGCTGCGCGTCGGCGATCTCGCCCTGCACTAGGGCGACCTGATCGCCATCGACGGCTCGACGGGCCAGATCACCGTCGATGACGTGCCGCTGGTGACGCCCGGCGTGGACGCGCGCTTCGAGCGCGTGCTCGGCTGGTGCGACGAGCTGCGCACGCTGGGTGTGCGCGCCAACGCCGACTCGCCGGAGGATGCGCGCCGTGCGAGCGAGTTCGGCGCCGAGGGCATCGGCCTGTGCCGGACCGAGCACATGTTCATGGCCACGGACCGCCTGCCCAAGATGCAGCGCATGGTCATGGCGGAGGACGAGGCCGGCCGGCGGGCCGCGCTCGACGAGCTGCTGCCGCTGCAGCAGGCGGACTTCGAGGGGCTCTTCGAGGCGATGACCGGGCTGCCGGTCGCGATCCGGCTGCTGGATCCGCCGCTGCACGAGTTCCTGCCGGATCGCGACGAGCTGGTGGAGCGGATCGCCGAGGCGCGCCTGCGCGACCAGCCGGAGCTCGGCGAGCTGGAGCACGAGCTCGAGCGGGTGCGCTCGCTCGAGGAGGGCAACCCGATGCTCGGCACGCGAGGCGTGCGGCTCGGGCTGTTCCATCCCGAGATCTACGAGATGCAGGTGCGGGCCATCTTCCGGGCCACGACGAGCGTCCGCGAGCGCACGGGCCAGGCGCCGAATCTCGAGATCATGATCCCGCTCGTCGCCTACGCGAGCGAGCTCGAACAGGCACGCGAGCTGGTGCTGCGCGTCGCCGCGGAGGAGGGCTTCGAGCCCGGTGACGGCTTCATCGTCGGCACCATGATCGAGCTGCCCCGCGCCTGCTTCGTGGCGGGCGACATCGCACGCCACGCCGAGTTCTTCTCCTTCGGCACCAACGACCTCACCCAGACCGGGCTCGGCTTCTCGCGCGACGACATCGAGGGCCGGATCATCCCCTGCTACATGGACCGCGGCATCCTGGAGCGCTCGCCGTTCGGGTCGATCGACGAGCAAGGCGTGGGGGCGCTCGTGCGCATGGGCGTCGAGCGCGGCCGCGCCGCACGGCCACAGCTCGAAGTCGGGATCTGCGGCGAGCACGGCGGCGACCCCGACTCGATCCGGTTCTTCCATCGCGCCGGACTGGACTATGTGAGCTGCTCGCCGTTCCGCCTGCCGATCGCGCGCGTCGCCGCCGCACAGGCCGCGCTGGAAGGGCGGGAGGCCTGATGCGGGTCGGGGTCCTCACGGGCGGCGGCGACTGCCCCGGGCTCAATGCCGTCATCCGAGCGGTCGTCCGTAAGGGTGAGATCGAACACGGCGACACCTTCGTCGGATTCCTCGACGGCTGGAAGGGCTTGACCGAGGACCTCAGCCGTCCGCTCAGCGTCGAGGACTGTCGCGGCATCCTGCCCAAGGGCGGCACCATTCTGGGTACCTCGCGCACCAATCCCTACAAGGTCGACGGGGGAGTCGAGGCCGTCACCGAGACACTGAAGAAGCATGAAATCGACGTGCTCGTCGCCATCGGAGGCGACGACACGCTCGGCGTGGCGTACCGGCTGTCGCAAACGGGCGTGCAGGTCGTCGGAGTCCCGAAGACGATCGACAACGATCTGTCGGCCACCGACGTCACGTTCGGCTTTCACACCGCCGTGCAGATCGCGACCGACGCCATCGACCGTCTCCACACGACGGCGGAGTCGCACGATCGCGTCTTCGTCTGCGAGGTGATGGGCCGCCACGCCGGCTGGATCGCGATGTACGCGGGTATCGCCGGCGGCGCCGCGGTGATCCTCACCCCCGAGGAGCCGTTCGACATCGACGACGTCGCGGACCGGATCAGGCAGCGTCACAGCAAGGGCCGCTACGCGTCGATCGTCGTCGTCGCCGAGGGCGCCGTGCCGAAGGAGGGCACCCTCTCGGTCGCCAGCGGCAAGGTCGACGCCTTCGGTCACGCCCAGCTCGGCGGGATCGCCCAGGTCCTGGCCGCCGCGCTGGAAGAGCGCACGGGCTTCGAGACGCGGGCGACCGTGCTGGGTCACATCCAGCGAGGCGGAACGCCGACCGCGTACGACCGCGTGCTGGCGACGCGCTTCGGGCTGCGGGCCATCGGCGCCGTGCACGAGCAGGCCTTCGGTACCATGGTCGCCCTCAAGGGCGACGTCATCGAGCTCGTTCCGCTCGGTGAGGCGGTCACCGAGAACCGGACGGTCGGGGCCGCGTTTCGCGACGAGACGGCGGTCTTCTCCGGGCAACGGGCGGCAGAACCGCTCACGCGATGACGCCTGCGCCGGTGAGGGATGCGCGCAGCTCCGACTCCGCGGAGGCCGAGTACGCGCTCTCGACCGCCGGCGCGGCGCTGGACCTGTTCCTGACCGAGGCCGGGCTCGACACTCGCGCACGCTTCCTGCCGGGCCGGGAGACCCTCCGGCTCATGACAGGACTCGCCCGGCGTCCGGGACGCGTGGCGCGTCGCAGCGCCGCGCTGACCGCGCAGCTCGCCAAGGTCGTCGCCGGCCGCTCGGGGCTCAAGCTCCCGCGCGGCGACCGCCGGTTCCTCGACCCCGCCTGGTCCGGCAATTGGGCCTACCGCAGGCTGCTGCAGACCTACCTGGCGGTGGACGAGACCGTGGACGGTGTCATCGGCGATGCCGACCTCGGCTGGGCGGACGACCGCAAGCTGCGGTTCATCGCGCAGAACATCGTCGACGCGCTGGCACCGGCCAACGCTCCACTCGTCAACCCCGAGGTGCTCAAGGCAGCGATCGAAACGGGCGGGCTGAACTTCGTGCGCGGGGCGCGGCAGTTCGCGCGCGACATGCGGGAGCCCCCTCGCCTGCCCGCCAATGTCGACATCAGCAAGTTCGGCGTCGGCCGCAACCTCGCCGTGACCCCGGGAGCCGTCGTGCTCCGCGACGAGCGCTTCGAGCTCATCCAGTACAAGCCGGTGACCCTGGAGGTGCGGGAGGTTCCGATCCTCCTCGTACCGCCGATGATCAACAAGTACTACGTCATGGACCTGGCGCCGGGACGCAGCCAGATCGAACACCTGGTGGGGTGCGGGCAGGAGGTCTTCGCGATCTCGTGGCGTAACCCGGGCGCCGAGCATCGCGACTGGGGCCTGGACGCCTACGCCGACGCGGTCCTCGAGGCGTTCGACGCGGTGCTCGACATCTCGGGCACGGGTCGCGCGCACATCCTCGGCTACTGCGCCGGCGGAATGGTGACCTCCGCCGCGGTCTCGCACCTGGCCGCCGTCGGCCGGCTCGAGCAGGCCGCGAGCGTCACGCTCGGGGTCTGTGTCATCGACAACGCGCAGAGCAACGTCCTGGGCGCGTTCGCGACCGAGGAGGTCAAGAACGTCGCGGCGGCGGCCTCGGCGAAGAAGGGCTACCTCGACGGGCGAGACCTGGCCAGCATCTTCCTCTGGCTGCGCCCGACTGAACTCATCTGGCCGTACATGGTCAACAACTGGCTGCTCGGGAAGGAGCCGCCGGCCTTCGACATCCTCTACTGGAACGCCGACACCACCCGGATGCCCGCAGCGCTGCACCGGGACTTCCTCGCGATCTCGAGCCAGAACTCGCTGCGCCGGCCGGGTGGCGTCACGGTGCTGGGCTCGCCGGTCGACCTCGGCAGCATCACGGTCGACTGCTACGTGATGGCGGGCGCGGCGGACCACATCAGCCCGTGGCAGAACTGCTACCGGACGACCCAGCTCCTCGGCGGCTCCACGCGCTTCGTGCTGTCCACCAGCGGGCACATCGCGGCCATCGTCAACCCGCCGGGCAACCAGCGGGCCACCTACCGCACCGCCGGCGAGCAGGCACCGCCCGACCCCGCGGAGTGGGAGGACCTCGCGACCATGACCCAGGGCACCTGGTGGACGGACTGGGACGCGTGGCTGGCAGAGCGCTCGGGAGGCATGCGCCCCGCGCCGGCGCGGCTCGGCAACCGGCGGCACAAGCTCGTGGGCGCGGCACCCGGGGAGTACGTCCTCGAGCCGTAGGCGCGCGGGGCTCGGGAAACCCGCAACCGGATGGCGGGCTTGCCCGGATGCCGGACGCGGGGCGAGCGCCTAGCGTCGTGGCCATGGACGTCAAGGAATCCCCCGGCAGTTATCTCACACCGAGCTTCGATCACGCCAGCGTCGCCGACGCGATGCGCCCGCGGGTCCTCACCTGCGAGCCCGACACCCCGCTGGTGACCGTCGCGCAGCGGATGGCCGGCGAGCACGTGCACGCGATCATCGTGGTGCTCGAGACGGTCGGCGCCAATGGCGAGTCCGCCCACCGGCCGTGGGCCGTGGTCACCGACCACGACGTCCTGCGCAGCGCGGCGGTCGTCGCCGATCGGACCGCGGGCGATGTCGCGACGGGCGAGGTCCTCCTCGCTCAGCCGGACGAGAGCCTGCCCGAGGTCGCCGAACGTATGCTCGAGCACGGCACGAGCCACGCGGTCGTCGTCGAGCCGCGCACGGGCCGCCCGGTGGGCGTGCTCTCCACGCTCGACATCGCCGGCATCCTCGGCTGGGGTCTCGCCTGAGCCAGGCCCGAAGGGCCGGGGCTTCAGTCTTCTTCGTCCGGATGCCGCTCCTGCCAGCGTAGGGCGGCCGCCTCCGCGCTCGCGGAGTGCCCGCCCGGCCGGGCCGGCGGAGGGTGCGGATCGGCTTCGGCCGGCGGCGGCGGCGCCTCGGGATCGACGGGTTGGGACTCCTCGCGGCGCAGGGCGGCCGCATCCGCGCTCGCGGAGTGTCGCGGCGGTTCGCGCTCGTGCTTGCCCTCGTCCTCTCGGGTCGAACGCGTCATGGCAGCTCCTCTTCCCGTTGGTCGGATTCAGCGTACAGGGGGCGCCTCGGTGGGAACTACTGACGAGGAGCCGTGGTCCGACGGGATGTCGGCGCGGCGCGCGCGGCGGAGAGTGCAGGCATGCACACCACACTCGGCATCAACGGCTTCGGCCGCATCGGGCGCGCCACCTTCCGCGCGGCCCACGAGCAGGGTGCCGACCTCGAATGGGTCGGCATCAACGACGTCATGGACATCGAGATGCTCGCGCACCTGCTGCGCCACGACTCGGTCTACGGGCCGTTCCCGGGCGAGATCGAGGTGGTCGACGGCGCCATCCGCGTCGACGGCACCGCGATCCCCGTCTTCTCCGAGACCGACCCCGCCAACCTGCCCTGGGGCAAGCTCGGCGCCGACGTCGTCATCGAGTCCACCGGCCACTTCAACGACCGTGCCGGCGCGTCCAAGCACCTCGAGGCGGGCGCACGCAAGGTCATCCTCTCCGCTCCCGGCAAGGACTGCGACATCACCGTCGTGCTCGGCGTCAACTTCGACGCCGAATACGACCCCGACCAGCACCACATCATCTCCAACGCGTCCTGCACCACCAACTGCCTCGCACCCGTCGCCAAGGTGCTCCACGAGGACTTCGGCATCCGCCACGGCGTGATGACGACGATCCACGCTTACACCGGCGACCAGCAGCTGATCGACGCGCCGCACAAGGACTACCGCCGTGCCCGCAGCGCCGCCATCAACCTCATCCCCACCAGCACCGGCGCCGCCAAGGCCATCGGCCTCGTCATCCCCGACCTACTCGGCCGCCTGCAGGGGTTCGCCGTCCGGGTCCCGGTGCCGACCGCGTCGCTCGTCGACCTGACGGTCGAGCTCGAGCACGAGACGTCCGCGCAGGCCATCAACCACGCCATGGCCGGCCATGCCGACCAGGGCGCCCTCACCGGCATCCTCGCCTACAGCGAGGAGCCGCTGGTGTCCACCGACATCGTGAAGTCCTCGTACTCGTCGGTGTTCGACTCGGGCCTGACGCTCGTCACGGGCGGCACCCAGGTCAAGGTGATCTCCTGGTACGACAACGAGTGGGGCTACTCCAGCCGCCTCGTCGAGCTCGCCCAGCGGGTGCTCGTGCCCGTCGCCGAGGCCGTGTCATGAAGGCCCTCGTCTACCACGGGCCCGGCGAGCGCGGCTGGGACTCGGTGCCCGATCCGAGCATCATCGACCCGACCGACATCGTCGTCCGGATCGACTCCTCGACCATCTGCGGCACGGATCTGCACATCCTCAAGGGCGACGTGCCCGAGACGACGCCGGGCACGGTGCTCGGTCACGAGGCCGTCGGCACGGTGCAGGAGGTCGGCGCCAGCGTCGCCACCGTCGCCGCCGGCGACCGGGTGCTGCTGTCGTGCGTGAGCGCCTGCGGGCGCTGCCGCTTCTGCAAGGAGGGCCGCTACGGCCAGTGCCTCGGCGGTGGCGGATGGATCTTCGGCCACACGATCGACGGGCTCCAGGCCGAGTACGCGCGCGTGCCGTTCGCGGACAACTCCGTCTACAAGGTTCCCGACGAGCTGACCGACGAGCAGGTCCTGTTCCTGGCCGACATCCTCCCCACCGCCTTCGAGGTCGGCGTGCTCAACGGCATGGTCACGCCGGGCGACACGGTCGCGATCGTGGGCGCCGGGCCGATCGGCCTGGCAGCGATGCTCACCGCACAGCTCTACACGCCGGGGCGGATCGTGGCGATCGACCTCGACGACGGCCGGCTCGAGAGCGCGAAGCGCTTCGGCGCCGACACGACGATCAACAACGGCCGCGAGGACGCGGTGTTGCAGGTCATGGAGCTCACCGACGGCCTCGGCGCGGACGTGTCGTTCGAGGCGGTCGGCGTCCAGCAGACGTTCGAGCTGGCGACCGAGCTGATCCGGCCCGGCGGGCGCGTGGCGAACATCGGCGTGCACGGCGCACCGGTGACGCTGCACCTCGAGAAGCTCTGGATCCGCGACATCACCCTCACGACCGGGCTGGTGGACACCAGCACGATCCCGCAGCTGCTGAAGCTGGTCGTCAGCGGTCGCCTCGACCCGACGATCTTCACCACCCACCGGTTCCCGCTCGGGGACACGATGAGCGCCTACGACGCGTTCTCCGACCCTGCGTCCACCGGCGCGCTGAAGGTCGTGCTCGAGGGCAGCGAGCGCAACCAGGGCTCCAACGGCCGCGTGGCCTCCAACCTGGTGCCGGCATGAGCACCGTCGTCGTCGGCTACGACGGCTCCACCGCGGCTCGCGCCGCGGTGGAGGACGCCGTCGACCGGGCCGAGCCGGTCGGCCGGCTCGTCGTCGTGCATGCCTACGCGGTGCCCGCCGACTTCTCGGGGGCCAGCTACTACGCGGCGATGCAGCAGGACGCCGCCGCGTTCGCCGAGAGCGTGCTGGACGACCTCGAGCGCGACTGCGGCGCCCTCGCCACCGTCGCGTACGAGCGTGAGGTCTCGATGGGGCCGGCCGCCGCAGCGATCGTCCACGCCGCCGAGGTTTCCGACGCCGACGAGATCGTTGTCGGCAGCCGCGGCCTCGGCCGCGTCCGCGCCCTCCTGGGCAGCGTCGCGCACGACGTCATCCACCGCGCGCAATGCCCGGTCACCGTCATCCCCGAGCGCATGACCGAAACGCCCGCCGCGGCGTGAACGCCCCGCACGAGAGGATCGCGGCCCACTAGGCGGGACGCAAAGGACCGTCAGGCCACCTGCCCGACGAGCGCCCCGATCGCCGCCGTCACCGCCATCGCGGCCGCGCCCCAGACGACGACGCGGACGATCGCGCCGCGCCGTGGCGCGCCGCCGAGTCGGGCGCCGATGTCACCCAGCCCCGCGAGCGCGATCAGCGTGACGATCACGATCACGACGGCCCGGGCCGCAGCGGGCGTGACCGCGACCGCGAGCAGCGGCAGCGCGGCGCCGGCCGAGAACGACAGCGCCGACGTCCAGGCCGCCTGGAACGGCCGTGCCAGGCGCGCCTCGTCGAGCCCCAGCTCGTCGCGGGCGTGCGCCCGCAGCGCGCCGCGGTCCGACAACGACGTCGCGACCGCGCTCGCCAGCGCCGGCGGCAGCCCCCGCTGCTCGTAGATTCCCGCCAGCTCGCGCAGCTCACCGGGTGGGTCGTGGCGCAGCTCGCGCGCCTCCAGGCGCATGTCGGCCTGCTCGGCGTCGCGCTGGGAGCTGACCGAGACGTACTCGCCGGCCGCCATCGACAGCGCCCCCGCCACGAGCCCCGCCGTGCCGGCGACGAGGATCGCGGAGCCCGTGGCGCCGGACGCGGCCACGCCGAGCACCAGGCTCGCGGTCGACACTATGCCGTCGTTGGCGCCGAGCACACCGGCCCGGAGCCAGTTGGACCGATGGCTGAGGTGGACCTCGGGGCGGGTCCGCGACGCGCGCATTACACGGTCATGAGCCCGTGCTCGAGCGCGTAGCGCACGAGCTCGGCGCGCGTCGTCAGGCGGATCTTCTGCTGGATGTGCGCCCGGTGCGACTCGACGGTGCGCACGCTCAGGAACAGCTGGGTGGCGATCTCGGCGTTGGTGTGGCCGAGCGCGATCAGGCGCAGGATCTCCACCTCGCGCTCGGTCAGGTCGTCGGGCGGGCCCGCCGGCTCAGGCGGCGCGGCCGCGATGCGGGCGCCGAGCTGAGGCGTCAGGAACGTGCCGCCGGCCGCGACGACGCGCACGGCCTCCACCAGCTCCTCGTCGGCGGCCTCCTTGAGCACGTAGGCGCTCGCCCCGGCCTGCAGCGCCTCGCGCGCGAAGGCCGGGTCGTCCTGCATGGTCAGGACGACCACGCGCGTCCCGGGTGACTCGTCCCGGATGGCCGGGATCGCCGGGAGGCTGGGGTCCCCCGGCATGTTGAGGTCGAGGATGAGCACGTCGGGCCGGTGCGCGCGCACGTAGCGCCGGGCGTCGACCACGTCGCCGGCCTCCGCGACGACCTCGAAGTCCTCTTCCCGGTCGAGGACCATGCGGAGGCCGCTGCGGACGACGCGGTGATCGTCGGCGATGACGATCTTCGTCATGCGGGGAATCTACTCGTCCGCAGTTTCCCGCAGCAGGCATGTGGGCCGCTGCGGATGGATCGGGACCGCCCCGCACCTAGGTTCGTCTCATACCCCGAGATTGGAGACCGAGATGACCATCGACAACCGCTCCCGACGCATCGTCGTCGGCTATGACGGCTCCCCCGCTTCACGCTCCGCCCTCGCGCGCGCCGCCGAGCGCGCCGGCGACGATGGCAAGGTCTACGTCGTCCACGCCTATGCACTGCCCCACGACTGGATCGGCACCCCCGACTACCAGCGGCTGCTCGACGTCGTGCTCGAGCGCGCGCAGGCCACCGTCAAGCCGCTCGAGGATGACCTCGTCGGCATCGACTCCGAGGTCGAGGTCATCGGCGACCGCCCCGCCAGCGCGATCGCCGGCGTCGCCGCCGCCCGCGACGCGGACGAGATCATCATCGGCACCCGTGGCCACGGCCGCGCCCGGGCGCTGCTCGGCAGCGTCGCCCATGAGCTGATCCACCTCGCGGAGTGCCCGGTCACGGTGATCCCCGAGCGCGCCGTCGAGCGCGCCACGGAGCGCGCACGGGCCCTGGTGGCCTCATGACCCCGGCCACCCGCTCCCGCGTGGTGATCGCGGGTGGCGGCGTCGCGGCCCTGGAAGCCCTGATCGCGGTTCGTGAGCTCGCCGGCGACCGCGTGGACATCACGCTGGTCGCGCCCGATGTCTGCTTCGGCTACCGCCCCATGACCGTGGCGGAACCGTTTGCCAAGGGCCATGCCCGCAGCTATGAGCTGAGGGCGATCGCCGAGCGCTTCGGCGCCCGCATGGTGCAGGACATCGTGGTCGAGGTCGCCGCCGAGGAGCAGGCGATCCGCACCGGCGAGGGCCAGATGATCCCGTACCACCACCTCGTGCTCGCGACCGGTGCGCGGGCGACCACCGCCTACGCGCACGCGATCACCTTCGGCGAGGACCGCGAGGAGGAGGCGCTCCACGGGCTGCTGCAGGACGCCGAGGAGGGCTACCTCAAGCACGTCGCCTTCGTCGTGCCCGACGGCGCCACCTGGTCGCTGCCGCTCTACGAGCTCGCGCTGATGATGGCGCGCCAGACCTGGAGCATGGGCGCCGATTGGCTGAAGCTGTACTTCGTGACGCCCGAGGACCGGCCAGTCGCGATCTTCGGCGGCCCGGCCAGCGAGACGGTGGCCGAGCTGCTCGAGTCCGCCGCGATCGAGTTCATCGGCTCGGCGTACACCACCGTCGAGCGCGGGCACCTGATTGTCGACCCCGGCGGCCGGCGCATCGATGTCAACCGCGTCGTGACGCTTCCGCGCCTCGAGGGCCTCCGCATCCCGGGTGTCCCGGCCGACGCGGGGGGCTTCGTGCCGGTCGACCAGCACGGCCGCGTCCCCGGCCTCGCCGGCGTCTACGCGGCGGGCGACGGGACCGCGTTCCCGATCAAGCAGGGCGGGCTTGCCACCCAGCAGGCCGACACCGTCGCCGAGACGATCGCCGAGGCCGTCGGCGCGGCGGTCGAGGCCGAGCCGTTCCGGCCCGTCCTGCGCGGCATGCTCCTCACCGGCGGCGACAACCGCTTCCTGCGCGGCGCCGTCGCGGGCGGTGGGGGCGACGCCAGGGTCGCGAGCCACGCGCTGTGGTGGCCGCCGAGCAAGATCGCGGGCCGCTACCTCGCCCCGTTCCTGTTCGACCGCGACGAGCTCGACGCCGTCGATCACATCCGTGACGACCACGTCCCGGTCGAGGCCGCGCTCGACCACATCGGAGTCGTCACGCCGCCCGTGACCGCGCCGTGAGCTCCGGCGAGGCGCGCCCCGGTCCGATCGTCGTGGGCGTGGAACGCTCCGAGCGGTCGCGGGACGCCCTTGCCCTGGGGCGGACGCTCGCGCACGCGGCCGGCGCCGGGCTGCTGCTCGTCTCGGTCTATCCCGTCGGCGCTCGCTCGGCCACGGTCGAGCCGGGCGCCTACGCGCGAGCGCTGCAGGAGGAGGCCGAGGCGGCGCTGGACTGGGTCGCGGCGCCGCTGTGCGGCGCCCGCGCCGAGGTTCGGGCCGTGCCCTGCACCTCGATCCCGCGCGGCCTGCACCAGATCGCGGCCACCGAGAGCGCACTCGCGATCGTCGTCGGGACGTCGCACCGTGGGCCGTTCGGGCGGATCGTGCCCGGCAGCGTCGGCGAGCGCCTGCTGCGCGGGGCGCCGTGCCCGATCGCGGTGGCGACGGGCGGCCGCCGAACCCGGCCGCTCGCCCAGTTCGCCCGCATCGGCGTCGGCTACGTCGCGACGCCGGAGGGGGACGCGGCCCTGCGCGCCGCGGCCGGGCTCGCGGCCCACACGGGCGCCGCCGTCCGGGTGCTCAGCGTCGTCGAGCCGCGGGACGTCAGCCCTGCGCTGCCCTTCGTCTCGGACCTCGACGCGCTCGAGACGACCGCCCGCGAGGCGCTCGCGAGCGCGATCCGGCGCGCGACCGGCGCCGCCGCCGGGCTGCTGCAGATCGACGGCGAGCTGGCCGACGGCTACCCCGACGACGAGCTCGCCCGCCTGTCCCGCGAGGTGGACCTCCTGGTCTGCGGCTCGTCGGGCCACCCGCGGGTCGGCGGTTTCAGGCTCGGCAGCGTGTCGGCCGGCATCCTGCGCAAGGCGCGCTGCCCGCTGCTGGTGGTCGCACGCGGCGCGCGCGACGACTTCGCGGCGCTCGCGCCCGCGGCCACGGCCGCTTGAAGGAGATTGAGACCGGGGTAGAAGCGAGAGCTCATGGCCGAACGATCCGCGCCTCCCGCTCGAGCGCCTCGCGATGGTCTGGGTGGGCGATCGCGATCAGCGCCCGCGCGCGCTCGGCCAGCGAGCGGCCGCGCAGGTCCGCCACCCCCCACTCCGTCGCGACGTGGTCGACGGTGTTCTTGAGAGTCGTCACGACCGAGCCCTCGGTCAGGCTGGCCCGGATGCGGCTCCGGCCCGCCGAAGTGGTGGAGTGCAGGACGATGAACGCCTTGCCGCCCTCGGAGTACATCGCTCCGCGCGCGAAGTCGGCCTGTCCCCCGCTCGAGGACCAGTAGCGCCCGGCCATCGTCTCGGAGGCACACTGCCCCATCAGGTCGACTTCCGTCGTCGCGTTGATGGCGACGAAGTCGCGCTCGCGGGCGACCGTGCGCGGGTCGTTGACGTAGTCCACCGGCAGCATCTCGACGACGCCGTTGTCGTGCATCCAGTCGTAGAGCCGCTGGGTCCCGAGCGCGAAGGTCGCGACGACCTTGTGACGGCGCAGCTGCTTGCGGGTGCCGGTGACGACGCCGCGGTCGACCAGGTCGATCATCCCGTCGGAGAGCAGCTCGGTGTGGATGCCGAGGTCGCGGTGCCCGGTCAGAGCGCCGAGGACGGCGTCGCTGATGCCGCCGACGCCGACCTGCAGCGTCGCGCCGTCGGAGATGCGCTCCACGACGGCGGCAGCGATGCGCTGGTCGCGCTCGTCCGGAGGGGCCGGCGGCACCGCGACGAGCGGCCGCTCCGACTCGCACCACCCGACGATCTGCGAGACGTGGATCTGGTTGAGCCCGAACGTGCGCGGCATCTGCGGGTTGGCCTCGAGGAAGAACGGCACGCGCCCGATCATCGACGCCACGTACTCGGCGTTCGTCCCGAGGCTGAAGTAGCCGTGCGCGTCGGGCATGGTGGCGGAGGCGATCACGAGCGAGCAGCGAGTGCTGCTGCGCATCAGCGCCGGCACCTCGGAGAAGTGGTTGGGCACGAGATCGATGTGCCCCGCCCAGTACGCCTTCCGCGTCACCGCCGTCAGGAAGTAGCTGACGTGACGCAGATGGTCGCCGCACTCCCCGTTCAGATAGGCGCGCTCATGGATCACGAACATCTGGTGGATGCGGACGCGGTCGAGCCGCCGGTGCTCGGCCTCGAGCACGTCGAGCAGCGCCACCGGCTCGCCGTTGGCCATCGGCACCAAGACGTCCGCCCGGCTCGGGACGTGGTCGAGGACCGCTTCGGGAGCCGACGGCTGCATGCCTTCCAATCTGGCACAGGTTGCGGGTTTCCCACAGTCGCCCGTGTGGCCTTGCGCGGATGGACCCGGGCCGCGCGGCGGCCAAGATGGCGATCGACCCTTCCGCAGGTGAACAGAGGATGACCATGAGCAAGCTCTTCCAGTACGCAGGAATCGCCGCCAGCGTCGCACTGATCGCCTTTGGCATCGGCGCCGTCGCGATCGGCGTCAACGGCCACAACCGAGTCGGCACGGAGCTTGCTCGCGAGCAGATCGTCGGGACGCCCGACTCCACCATCCCGAACCAGCTCGTCAACACCGGCAGCGAGGCCCAGGCCTTCGCCAAGGTCATGCGCAAGCACACGCTCGAGGCCACGGGCGGCAAGACCTACGCGCAGATGCCGCAGTACATCACCGCGTCCGGCAAGGGCACGGCCGACAAGGCCGCCGCCGCCAAGGACCCCAAGACGGGTGCTCCGGTCTCCAACCCGGCCCGCACCATCTGGGTGACCGAGACGGCGCTGACGACGGCGCTCAACACGGCCTACTTCGCCGAGAGCATGGCGACCTTCGTGATCGCCATGGGCTTCGCCCTCCTGCTGACCGGGATCGGCTTCCTGGTCCTCTCACTGCGGGTGCTCCGCCAGCCCAGCGCAGAGGCGCAGACGCGCTCCCGCGTCCAGCCGACCGCGGCCGTCCCGGTCCCGCACTGAGCTGAACACGAGCAGACCGTGGGGTCAACGGACCCTCGCCCGTTCCGGGGCGGGGGTCCGTTTCGTCAACGGACGGTGTAGGGCCCCGTCGACTCCGCGTGGTAGCCCTTGGCGCCGACGGCGACCGCCAGCGGGCTGCGGTGGTCCTCGCCGGCCTCGAGGCGCTCGAGCACGGAGCCGAAGTCGTAGCGCGGCGCCCACCCGAGCTCGCCGCGCGCCCGCGCGTTGACGTACACGCGCTCGAGGCTCGGGAACATGCGCCAGCCGCGGCGCTCGTAGATCGCCTCGTAGCCGGGGAACAGGCGGCGCACGACGGCCGGGGCGTCCGCGCGCAGCGCGGCGAGGTCGTCGCGGGTGAAGGGCGTGGTGGCGCTGACGATGTAGCGCCCGAAGCCGAGCTCCGGCGTGCGCTCGAGCGCGAGCCGGTGCGCGCTCACCACGTCCTCGAGGTCGACGCGGCGGTACAGCAGCTCGTTGACCTTGAGGTTCGCGTCGTCGTAGCTCGCGCGCACGTCGTCGCGATCGTCGGGCTCCGGGAAGAAGCGCGAGGTGCGCAGGATCAGGCAGGGCAGGCCGTGGTCGCGGTGCGCGAGCTCGCACAGATCCTCCGCTGCCGTCTTCGTCGCCCCGTAGATGTTGCGCGGGACCGGCGCGACCTCCTCGGTGATCCATGCCGCCGGCTCGGCGGGCGGCGGGGTCAGCGCGCGCCCGAACGTGCTGGTCGTGCTGGTGAACACGAAGCGGCTCACGCCCGCGGCCACCGCCTCCTCGAGCAGGTTCAGCGTGCCGGTCACGTTCGTGTCGACGAAAGCGGAGCGTCCGTGGGAGCCGACGTGGGGCTTGTGCAGCGTGGCGGCGTGCAGCACCGCATCCACGCCTTGTACGCAGGCGCGGACGCAGGCGCGATCCGCGACCGATCCCACCACGCTCGTGGACGCGGACTCGAGCACGTCCAGCCCGGCGACGTCGTGGCCGTCCTCGCCGAGGACGCGCACGAGCGCCTCGCCGAGATGGCCCGCGCTGCCGGTGACCAGGATCCTCATGGCGCCAGGGTGGCAGAGGAGCTCAGGCGCTGGCGGAGCGTGCGGCCGGCGGGACGGCGCTGACGATCGATGGGCCGCTGCGCGGCGCCACGCCGTTCACCGACTCCGACAGCCACGTGGTGAGTGTCGCGGCCGGGCGCGCGCGGCTGAACAGGTAGCCCTGCGCGCTGTCGCAGCCGTACTCGATCAGCATGCCCAGCGCGACCTCGTCCTCGACGCCCTCGGCGACGACGGTGAGGCCGAGGTTGTGGGCGAGGTCGATCGTCGAGCGCACGATCACGGCGTCGCTCGACACGGTGGCGAGGTTCATGACGAAGGAGCGGTCGACCTTGATCTCGTCGATCGGAAGCCGCTGGAGGTAGACGAGCGAGGAGTGGCCGGTGCCGAAGTCGTCGATCGCGACCCGCTCGCCCATCGCGTGCAGGAGCTCGAGGACGACCGGCCCCTCGGCGTCGATCAGGGCGCTCTCGGTCAGCTCCAGGATCAGCGTGCCGGCGGCGACGCCCCAGGTGGCGGTCAGCTGCGCGACGGTGTCCGGCAGCGCGCTGCCGCGCCCCAGGCTGCGCGCCGAGACGTTGACCGCCATCGTCAGCTCGAGGCCCGCGTCGCTCCACTCGCGCTGCTGGCGCAGAGCCTCGTCGAGCACCCAGGTCGTGAGCGGTTCGATCAGCTCGCTGCGGCCCGCCTCGGGCATGAACTGCGCGGGCATCAGGAGGCCGGCCGTCGGGTGCTGCCAGCGCACGAGCGCCTCGACGCCGGTGGTCCGGCGCGTCCGGAGGTCGACCTTCGGCTGGTAGTGGAGGACGAGCTCGCCGCGCGGGATGCCCTCGCGCAGCTCGCTCAGCAGTGTCAGCCGGCGCGCGGTGGGATCCTCCGGCTCGGCGATGAAGACGCCGACACCGCCGCCGGCCTGCTTGGCCTGGCGCATCGCCAGCGACGCGCGGCGCATCAGGTCGGCGGTCGTGCGGCCGTGCTGGGGGAAGAACGCGATGCCGATGCTCGCGCGCACGTTGAGGACCTCGCCGGCGACCACGAACGGCTCCTCGAACGCCGCACGGACCTTCCAGGCGATCGCCTCGGCCGTCTCGACATCGGTCTCGTCCGAAGCCAGGATCCCGAACTCGTCGCCGCCCATGCGGGCGACCGTGTCGGAGTTGCGCACGGCGGTCTGGAGCCGCTCGGCGACCGTCTTGAGCACGAGGTCGCCGTTGTCGCGGCCGACCGTCTCGTTGATCACGCGGAAGCCGTCGACGTCGACGAGCAGGACACCGCGCGGCTCGTCGGCCCGCTCGCCGTCCGCGAGCGCCCGGTCCATGCGGTCCCCGAACAGCGCGCGGGTCGGCAGTCCGGTGAGATCGTCGTGCAGCGTCCGGTGCTCGAGCGCCTCCGTGTAGGCCTTGCGGCCGGAGATGTCCCGGATGCAGCCGATCGTGAACGTCCGCTCGCCGATCTGCATCTGGCTCATGTCCATCTCCATCGGGAAGCACGAGCCGTCCTTGCGGCAGCCGACCGTCTCGGTGGGGTCGGCGGGGATGTCGCTCGCGGTGAGCAGGCTCCAGCGGTCCCGGGCCGGGTCGGCGAAGTCTTCCTGATGGCTCGGCGCGATGATGATCTGGAGCGGCTGGCCGATCAGCTCGTCCTCGCGGTAGCCGAAGAGCCGCCGGGCCGACTGGTTGAAGGACTCGATCAGCCCGCCCTCGCCGGCCGTGACGATCCCGTCGGCCACGTTCTGCAGCACCGCGCGGGCGCGCACCTCGCTGTCGCGCAGCGCGGCATTGAGCGCGGTGATCGAGTCGAGGGTCCCCTTCAGCTCCAGGGCCTGGACGAACAGGTCGACGAACGTGGACACCTTGGCCCGCAGGACGTTGGCGAGGATCGGGGCGAAGATGAAGTCGACGGCGCCGCTGGCGTACGCGGTCTCGGTCTCGGTCTCGTCGCGGCCGTAGGCGGTGAGGAAGATGATCGGGGTGAGCTGCGACTGGCTGCGCTGCCGGATCAGCGTGGCGGTCTCGTAGCCGTCGAGCGTCGGCATCCGCACGTCCATGAGGATCACGGCGAAGTTCTGGCGCAGGACGGCGCGCAGCGCGGCGCGCCCCGACTCGGCCTCCACGACGACGTGACCCAGCGGCGCGAGCATCGCTCGCACGGCGAGGCGTTCGGCGGGGCGGTCGTCGACAACCAGCACCGCGGCCTTCGACCGCGGGCCGCCCGGCGCCTCGATGGCCTCGCCGGCGTCCGTCATCGCAGGACTTCGAGTGGCTGAGCCGGGAGCGACGAGGCGGGCAGGCACTCGGCCAGGACCGCCAGGAAGTCCGGGCCGTTCTGGACGGGCTTCGGAACGTACGCCGAGGCGCCGGCCTCGAGGCAGCGCCGGCGCTCCCCCGGCCCGACCTTGGCGGTGACCGCGACGATCGGGAGGTCCGTGCCGCCCGGGAGCTTGCGCATGGCCCGCATCGTCGCGTAGCCGTCCATGACCGGCATCATGATGTCGACGAGCACGATGTCCGTCTCGGGCGATCGCGCGAGAAGCGCGAGCCCCTCCTCGCCCCCCTCCGCCGAGATGACCTGGAGGTTGCCCCGCTCGAGCAGCGTGGTCATGGCGAAGATGTTGCGGATGTCGTCGTCGATGACCAGCACCTTCATGCCCGCCAGCGAGCTCACCGGCGGTCCCGAGCTGCGCATGAGCAGCTCGGCGGGCGCGTCGCCGACGAGGCCGGCGACGCCTTCCATGACGACCGCCAACTCGGCGAGCGGTGTCAGCGACGACGGCAGGTAGATCGTGAAGATGCTGCCCTCGTCCGGTGCGCTGGTGAGGGTGATCTCGCCGCCGAGCAGCTGCGCCAGCTCGCGGCTGATGGAGAGGCCGAGCCCCGTCCCGCCGTACTGGCGGGCGGTCGACCCGTCGGCCTGGGCGAAGGCCTCGAAGATCCGCTGCTGCAGATCGACCGAGATGCCGATCCCGGTGTCGGTGACGCTGAAGGCCGTCACCGCGGCGGCGGCGTTGAGCGAGTCGTTGATGCGGCTCCAGCCGCTCTCCGCCGGGCCGACGTGCACGGTCACGCCGCCACGATCGGTGAACCTGAAGGCGTTGGAGAGCAGGTTCTTCAGCACCTGCCGCAGCCGGCCGGCGTCGGTCGCGATCGACGCGCGAGCGCCGGAGTCGAGCTCGACGCGGAAGCCCACGCCCTTCTGCTCGGCGACATGGCTGAAGTCGCGCTCGAGCGCGTCCTTGAGCTCCTGCAACGGCAGCTCGCGGACGTCGAGGTGCACGGTGCCCGACTCCACCTTGGCGAGATCGAGGATGTCGTTGAGCAACCGCAGCAGGTCGCTGCCGGAGGAGTGGATCACGCTCGCGTACTGCACCTGCGATTCCGTCAGGTTCTCCTGGGCGTTCTCCTTCAGCTCGGCGGCGAGGATCAGCAGGCTGTTGAGCGGCGTGCGCAGCTCGTGCGACATGTTCGAGAAGAACTCGGACTTGTACTTCGAGGAGACCGCGAGCTGCTCGGCCTTCTCCTCCACCAGCGCCTTCGCGAGCTCGACCTCCTTGTTCTTGCGCTCGACCTCGGTGTTCTGCGCGGCGAGCCGGCCGGCCCTGGACTGGAGCTCCTGCGCCTGGGACTGGGACTGGATGAGCAGGTTCTCGGTGAGGGTGTTGGCGTCGATCGTGTTGAGCACCAGGCCGATCGTCTCGGTGAGCTGGTCGAGAAAGGCCTGGTGGGTCGCGCTGAAGCGGCTGAACGAGGCAAGCTCGACGACGGCGCGGACCGAGCCCTCGAACAGGATCGGCAGCACGATGATGTTGAGCGGCGATGACGCGCCGAGGCCCGAGTTGATCGTCACGTAGTCACCGGGGACGTCGGTGAGGAGGATGCGCTGCTTCTCGCGCGCGCACTGCCCCACCAGCCCTTCGCCGAGGCGGAACTCGTTGGCGAGGTGCTTGCGCTCCGTGTAGCCGTAGCCGGCCTGGTAGCGGAGCACCGGCTCGCCGCCGGCGGTGTCGCTGGTGAGCGTGTAGAAGACGCCGTGCTGCGCGGAGACGAGCGGCGCCAGCTCGGACAGGATCATGCTCGAGACCGTGGCCAGGTCGCGCTGGCCCTGGAGCATCCGCGAGAAGCGCTCGAGGTTGGTCTTGAGCCAGTCCTGCTCGGTGTTCTGGCGCGTCGTCTCGCGCAGGTTGCGGATCATCTCGTTGAGCTTGTCCTTGAGCACGGCGACCTCGCCGCTGGCCTCCACGCTCACCTGGCGAGTGAGGTCGCCCTCGGTCACCGCGGTCGCGACCTCGTCGATGGCTCGCACCTGGTTGGTGAGGTTGGCAGCCAGC
>JBDTMF010000063.1:0-21212 GCA_039934455.1 Solirubrobacteraceae bacterium | reverse complement strand
GTCTACGACCAGCTGATCGGCGCCGGCTGCGCGCGCAAGCTCATCTTCTCCTGGGGCGGCAACCCCGGCGTCGGCTCGCTGCACCGCTTCCGCGACGCGATCCAGAACGCCTGGCCGGAGCCGCTGGAGATCGAGGAGCACAGCCATGCCGGGCTCGCCAACCGCTATGTCGCCGCCGCCTCCGGGCTGCCGTTTGCGGTCATGCGCGGCTACCGCGGCACCGACCTGCCCGAGCACACCGCCACGATCGCGCCGATCACCTGCCCGTTCACCGGCGAGCTGCTGACCGCGGTGCCGGCGCTCGAGCTCGACGTGGCGATCATCCACGCTCAGCGCGCCGATCGCGCGGGCAACGTGCAGATGTGGGGTCTGACCGGCGTGCAGAAGGAGGCGGTGCTCGCCGCCAGGCGCTCGCTCGTCACGGTCGAGGAGATCGTCGACGAGCTCGACCCGCGCCCCAACGCCGTCGTGCTGCCGAACTGGGTCGTGACCTACGTGTCGGAGGTGCCCAACGGCGCGCACCCGTCCTACGCGCACGACTACTACGAGCGCGACAATGCCTACTACCGCGAGTGGGACGCGATCAGCAAGGACCGCAACGCCTTCAGCGCCTGGCTCGCGGAGCTGCGCGAGGGGGTGCCGGCATGAGCTGGACGACGGACGAGATGATGAGCGTGGCGGCGGCGCGGGCGCTGCCCGACGGCGCCTCCTGCTTCGTCGGCATCGGGTTGCCGAGCAAGGCCGCCAACCTCGCGCGCCGCACCCACGCCCCCGGCCTCGTGCTGATCTACGAGGCGGGCGCGATCGGGGCGAAGCCGGCACGGCTGCCGATGTCGATCGGCGACGGCATCCTGGCCGAGACCGCCGACGTCGTCGTGAGCGTCCCCGAGATGTTCAACTACTGGCTGCAACCGGGGCGGATCGAGGTCGGCTTCCTCGGCGCGGCGCAGATCGACCGCTTCGCGAACATCAACACGACGGTGATCGGCGACGACTATCTGCACCCGAAGGTGCGGCTGCCCGGCGCCGGCGGCGCGCCCGAGATCGCCGCGTCGTGCGGGGAGGTCGTGGTGATCGTCCGCCAGACCCCGCGCTCGTTCGTCGAGAAGGTCGACTTCGTGACGTCGGTCGGCTACGGCAGCGGGCCGGGCGATCGCGAGCGACTGGGCCTGCGCGGCCGCGGCCCGGTGCTCGTGATCACCGACCTCGGCGTGCTCGAGCCCGACCCCGAGACCTGCGAGCTGACGCTGACCGCGGTCCACCCCGGCGTGGACGCCGCGCAGGCGCGCGAGGCGACCGGCTGGGAGCTCGCCGTCGCGGACGAGCTGCGGACCTCGCCCGAGCCGACCGGCGAGGAGCTGGAGGCGCTACGCGCGCTCGAGGCGTCGGGGGCGCCCGCGTGAGCGCTGAGGCCTTCATCCTCGACGCGGTGCGCACGCCGTTCGGGCGCGCCGGCGGTGCGCTGGCCGGCGTGCGGCCCGACGACCTCGCCGCCCACGCGGTCCGCGCGCTGCTCGAGCGCGCCCCCGGCCTCGATCCCGCGCGGATCGACGACGCCGTCTTCGGCGACGCCAACGGCGCGGGCGAGGACAACCGCAACGTCGGGCGCATGGCGGCGCTGCTGGCCGGGCTGCCCACGAGCGTGCCCGCCTCGACCGTCAACCGGCTCTGCGGCTCGAGCCTCGACGCCGCGATGCAGGCCAGCCGGGCGATCGAGACCGGCGACGCCTCGCTGATGCTCGTCGGGGGCGTCGAGTCGATGAGCCGCGCGCCGTGGGTGCTGCTCAAGCCCGAGCGCGCCTACCCGCGCAACCACGAGACGCTGCACTCGACGACGCTCGGCTGGCGCATGGTCAACCCGGAGATGCCAGACGAGTGGACGATTTCGCTCGGCGAGAGCACGGAGAAGGTGGCGGGCATCTACGGCATCTCGCGCGAGTCGCAGGACGAGTTCTCGGTCCGCAGCCACCGGCTCGCCGCCGCGGCGTGGGACGGAGGCTTCTACGACCCGTGGGTCGTGCCGGTGCCGGTGCGCGACGGCGAGCACGCGCGCGACGAGGGCATCCGCCCCGACACCTCGGTCGAGGCGCTGGGGAAGCTCAAGCCCGCGTTCGCGAAGGACGGCACCGTGACGGCGGGCAACGCGTCTCCGCTCAACGACGGCGCGGGCGCGATGTTCCTCGGCGACGCCGCGGGCGCCGAGGCGGCCGGGCTCGAGCCGATCGCGCGGATCGCGGGCCGTGGGACGTTCGCGGTGGACCCCGACGTGTTCGGGATCGCGCCCGTGCAGGCGGCCGAGCGCGCGCTCGCGCGCGCCGGCATCGGCTGGGGCGACATCGAGGTCGCCGAGCTCAACGAGGCGTTCGCCGCGCAGTCGCTCGCCTGCCTGGGCGAGTGGAAGGACCTCGACCCGGAGCGGCTGAACGTCAACGGCGGAGCGATCGCGATCGGGCACCCGCTCGGCGCCTCCGGCGTGCGCATCCTCGGCACGCTCGCCCACGAGCTGCGCCGCCGCGGCGGCGGCTGGGGGATCGCGGCGATCTGCATCGGCGTCGGCCAGGGTCTCGCGGTGGTGATCGAGGCATGAGGTTCCGCCGCGACGAGGACTCGCATCCGCCGCTGGACTTCGAGGGCTACCGCTCGACCAGGCTGCGGCACCCCTCCCAGCTGCGCCCGCTGACCCAGACCGAGACGGAGCTGACCGCGCCCAGGCTCGGCGAGCGCCCGCTCGGCGAGCACGACCACGACCTGACGGTCCACGGCCAGGCGGAGCCGCTGGGCGAGCGGATCATCGTCCACGGGCAGGTCCGGGAGGACGGCGGCCGAGCGGTGCCGGGCACGCTGGTGGAGATCTGGCAGGCCAACGCGTGCGGGCGCTATCTGCACGCGGGCGACCAGCATCCGGCGCCGCTCGACCCCAACTTCCAGGGTGCCGGGCGCTGCGTGACCGACGCCGAGGGACGCTTCCGCTTCATCACGATCAAGCCCGGCGCGTATCCCTGGGGCAACCACCCCAACGCGTGGCGGCCGCAGCACATCCACTTCTCGGTCTTCGGCCGCGCGTACACCCAGCGCCTGGTCACCCAGATGTACTTCCCGGGCGACCCGCTGTTCGAGTACGACCCGATCTTCAACTCGGTGCGCGACCCGAATGCGCGCGAGCGGATGATCTGCGCCTTCGACCTGAGCTCGACCCGGCCCGACTGGGCGCTCGCCTACCGCTTCGACATCGTGCTGCGCGGGCCCGAGGAGACCCCGTTCGAGTGAGCGTGCCGCAGACGACCCCCTCGCAGACCGTCGGACCGTACTTCTCGATCGGGCTGCCGTGGGGCGACGGCCCCGACGTCGTCCCGGATGGCAGCGAGGGCGCGATCTGGCTGCGCGGGACCGTGTTCGACGGCGCGGGCGAGCCGATCCCCGACGCGATGATCGAGACCTGGCAGGCCGACCCCGACGGGCACTACGGGACGCCCGGCTTCCGTGGCTTCGGCCGCTCCCCCACCGACGCGACCGGCGCCTGGGCGATCCACACCGTCAAGCCCGGCGCGGCCTCAGGGCAGGCGCCGCACATCGCCGTGGCGGTGTTCGCGCGCGGGCTGCTCAAGCACCTCTTCACGCGCATCTACTTCGCTGACGAAGCGGAGTCCAACGTCGCCGATCCGGTGCTGGCCGGGCTCGACGAGGCGCTGCGCGCGACGCTCGTGGCGGCGCGGGAGGAGGACGGCTACCGTTTCGACGTGCGCCTCCAAGGTCCCGATGAAACCGCCTTCTTCGCCGTCTGACGGCGAAGAGGGTCGCGCGCCCCACTTCGTGCAGTCGTTCGAGCGGGGCCTTGCGGTCATCCGCGCGTTCGACGAGCACAATCCGGAGCTCACGCTGTCGGACGTCGCGCGGTCGACCGGGCTGACGCGGGCGGCGGCGCGGCGCTTCCTGCTCACGCTCGCCGACCTCGGCTACGTCCGCACCGACGGCCGCTGGTTCACGCTGAGCCCGCGCATCCTGGAGCTCGGCTACGCGTACCTCTCGAGCCTCTCGCTGACGGAGGTCGCCGAGCCGCACCTCGAACGCCTGGTCGCCGAGGTCCACGAGTCCTCCTCGGTGTCGGTGCTCGACGGCGAGGACATCGTCTATGTCGCGCGCGTGCCGACCGCGCGCATCATGGCCGTGTCGATCAACGTCGGCACGCGCTTTCCCGCCTACGCGACCTCGATGGGCCGCGTGCTGCTCTCGCGGTTGCCCGACGACGAGCTCGAGGCCTACCTCGGGCGCGTCGAGCTCCGGGCGCTCTCCCCGCGCACGCTGACCTCGCACGAGATGCTGCGGGTCGAGCTCGCGAAGGTGCGCTCGCAGGGCTGGGCGCTCGTGGACCAGGAGCTCGAGGAGGGGCTGCGCTCGATCGCTGCGCCGATCCGCGACCGCAGCGGCCGAACGATCGCCGCCGTGAACCTGTCCGCGCACGCGAGCCGGCTGTCGATCGAGGCGGGCAGGCGGCGACTCGTGCCGGCGCTGCTGGCGACGGCGGCGCGGATCGAGGCGGACCTGCGCGTCGCGCAGGCCGACCGCCCGCAAAGATCCTCCGGATGAGCGCGCGCTTCGCCTCCACCCGGCCGGGTCCGCCGGCCGGGTCCTCAGCGGCGCGCCCGGCCGGGTCGTCCGCGGTCCACCGCCACGTGGCGGGGGCGCTGACCGCGATCGTGCTGCTCGCGCTGAACCTGCGCACGCTCGTCGCGAGCCTGCCGCCGCTGCTCACCCACGTGCGCTCGGACCTCGGCCTGTCCGGGTTCGCCGCGGGGCTGCTGACGACGCTCCCGGTGCTCGCCTTCGGCGCCTTCGCGCCGCTGGCGCCGCGGCTGACGCGGCGGGTCTCGATCGAGCGGGTGCTCGTCGGCTGTGCGCTGCTGACCGCGGTGGCCGCGGGCCTGCGGGGCGCCGGCGGCTGGGCGCCGCTGTACCTCGGCTGCGCGCTCGCCGGCCTCGCGGTGGCGCTCGCGCAGGCCGTGCTGCCGGTCTTCATCCGCCTGCGCCACCCCGAGAGCACCGGGACGCTGACCGGCGCCTACTCGATGTCGCTCACCCTCGGCGCCACGCTGGCCGCGGCGCTCGCCGTGCCGCTCGAGGACGCGCTCGGCTCGTGGGAGGCGTCGCTGGCGGCGTGGGCTTTGCCGGCCGCGGTCGCCGCGCTCGTGTGGCTGCCGGCCGCGCTGCGGGCCGGCACGAAGGTCACGGGCCCGCGGTCGCCGGGCCTCTGGCGCAACCGCCTCGCCTGGAACGTCAGCCTGTTCATGGGTGTGCAGTCGATGGCGTTCTACGCCGGGCTGACGTGGCTCCCGAGCGTGTTCGAGGATGCGGGGTTCTCCGAGGGTGAGGCCGGCCTGCTGCAGGCGCTCGGCGCGCTCGTCCAGCTCGCTCCGGCGTTCGCGGTGCCGGTGGTCGCGGCACGCAGTCGCAACCAGATCCCCCTGCTGCTCGCGATCGTCGCCTTCTCGACCGCCGGCGTGATCGGGCTGATTCTGGCGCCGAGGGCCGCGCTGCTGTGGATCCTCGTCTTCGGCTTCGGGCAGGGTGGCGCGCTCGGGCTCGGGTTGATCCTGCCGGTGCTGCGTGGCGCCGATGCCGCATCGGTCGCCTCGCTCACCGCGATGTCGCTGTGCGTGGGCTACATCGTGGCGGCCGCCGGGCCGTGGCTGCTCGGCGCGGCCAACGACCTGACGGGAGGCTGGACGGTGGCGCTGATCGTGCTGGCCGCGATCTGCGTGCTGGAGCTGGCGCCAGGGCTACCCGCCTCGCGCGCGGGGAGACTGGAGGGGAGGGCGTGATGGAGACCCAGGTGGCGATCATCGGAGCGGGGCCGGCGGGGCTCGTGCTGGCTCGCCTGCTCGAGCTGCGCGGAATCGAGTCGGTCGTGCTCGAGCTGCGCTCACGCGAGTACGCCGAGGGCCGCGTGCGCGCGGGCGTGCTCGAGCAGCGGACCGTCGACCTCTTGGACGAGGCCGGGGTGGCCGACCGCCTGCACCGGGAGGGGATGGTCCACGAGGGCGTCGAGCTGCGCTTCGGGGGTCGCGGCCACCGCATCGACCTCAGCGGCTTGACCGGCGGCCGCACGATCACCGTCTACGGCCAGCAGGAGGTCGTCAAGGACCTGATCGCCGCACGGGTCGAGTCGGGTCAGCCACTGCACTTCGAGGTCTCCGAGGTCTCCGTCGCGGACGTGGAGTCAGAGCGCCCGGCCGTGCGCTTCACCCACGAGGGCGCAGACGTGGAGCTGCGCTGCGACGTGATCGCGGGCTGCGACGGCTTCCATGGCATCTGCCGCCCGGCGATCGCGAGCGCGCTGCGCGTGTTCGAGCGCGAGTACCCCTTCGCCTGGCTCGGGATCCTCGCCCACGCCACGCCGTCCTCCGAGGAGCTGATCTACGCGAACCACGCGAACGGCTTCGCGCTGCACAGCATGCGCTCGCCCGAGGTCGTCCGCTCCTACCTCCAGTGCCGGCCCGACGAGGACCTCGACGAGTGGCCCGACGAGCGCGTGTGGGAGGAGCTCCAAACGCGCTTCGAGCTCGGCGAGGGCTTCAGCCTCACCGAGGGCGAGATCTTCGACAAGGGCATCACCCCGATGCGCTCCTTCGTCGTCGAGCCGATGCAGCACGGCCGCCTCTTCCTCGCCGGCGACGCCGCCCACATCGTCCCGCCGACGGGAGCCAAGGGCCTCAACCTCGCGGTCGCCGACGTCGAGGTGCTCGCGTCCGCTCTGGAGTCCTTCTACGGCTCGGGTGACACCACCGGCCTCGACTTGTACTCCGAGCGCTGCCTGCGCCGCGTCTGGCGCGTCCAGCACTTCTCCAACTGGATGACGTCGATGCTCCACCGCCCACCGGGTCAGGACCCCTTCGAGGCCAAGCTCCAGCTCTCCCAGCTCTCCTACGTCTGCAACTCCCACGCCGCGTCCACGACGCTCGCCGAGAACTACGTGGGGCTGGAGCGGATCTAGCCCGGCATGACGCTCCGTTTCGTGGTGACCTCATCCGCTCACCCGCCTGCCACCGATCTCCTGGGCGCGCTGTACGACGAGTACGACGCCGCGGCCGGGCGGATCCTGAGGGGAGGGCCCTCAGCCGAGCCGTCCGACTTCACGCCGCCGCGCGGCACGTTCCTCCTCGCCTACGAGCACGACCAGGCGGTCGCGTGCGGCGGGCTCAAGACCCTCGGTCCGGGCGTCGCCGAGGTCAAGCGCATGTACGTCGTGCCGAGGGCGCGTCGTCGAGGGGTCGGGCGGGCGCTGCTGATCGCGCTCGAGGATCACGCCCGCTCGATGCGCTTCGCGAGCGTTCGCCTCGACTGCGAGCGGCACAACTGGCCGCTCTATCGCGCCGCCGGCTATGTCGAGATCGGCGACTACAACGACAATCCCTTCGCCGACCACTGGGCTGAGAAGCACCTCTAGGCCATTCGCGGCTCAGCGGCGGCCACCGAAGACGGTCGTGTAGGTCCCTCCGCTCGCGTGGGCGCTCGCCGGGGTGCCCGGCACCCCGCCGAGGCCAACCTCACGGAAGCCGGCGGACAGGATGTTCGCCCGGTGCGGCGCGCTGTTCATCCAGGCTCGCATCATGCTGCGTGGGGTCGAAGTCGGGCCATCCCCCCAGCCGATGTTCTCCCCGCAGGTGAATCGGAGCGCGCCGCTCAGGTAGCCAGTGCGCCGGACCCGGTCGAGCGGGCTCAGGCCGCCCGGCTCGACGTGCGAGAAATAGCCGCGCTCGACCATCGACCGGGAGTGGCGCTCGGCGGCTTTGAGGAGGCGGGCGTTGCCGCGCAGGGGCCTCAGCCCGTGGGCGCGACGGGTCTTGTTGAGCAGGCACAGCAGGGCGCGGCTCGCGATCCTGCGCGATCTGCGCGAGCTCCCGGGGCGCGCGTCCGCGCCGCCGCGGCCGCGCGAGCGGCGGGCGGCCGCGGCACCCAGGATGGGCAGGTCCGGCAGCCCTGGGACGGCGACCGGGCCGGCCGGCAGGATCGGCGGGAGCAGCGCCCCAAGAGGCTTCTCGCGCGTCGGCACGCCCACGATCAGCGGGCGCGGGCGCTCGCCGAGCCGAACGGGCGTGACCGTCACAGTCTGGTAGACGCTCGCCGGCGCCGCCGAGCAGCCGCCCGAGTCGACGCGCACAAGCAGCTTCTGCGTCCCTCTGCTGCGGAAGCGCAGGGGCGCGGCCAGACGCGTGCGCGTGCCCGGCCTGAAGACCCGCGGGACGTTCGCTTGCGAGTCGAGTGTCCGGCACGCGCTGGTGCCGAACACGTCGCGCCCGCCGAACTGCACGCTCATCCCGTTGACCGGCGCGCGGCTGTCGAGCGTCTCGACCACCAGCGCGCTGTCCCGGCCGATCACAGCGGGCTTTGACAGCCGCACGTCCAGCACCTGCGGCGCCGGGCTCGTGCCGGCGGGATCCGTCCCAGCGGCTGGGCCCGTGCCCGGGTCCGTGCCGGCCGCACATCGTGATCGCGTGATCGTGTCGTTGATCAACGTCACGGCGCCGCTGCGGGCCAGCAGCCTGCCGTTCACCGTCGCGCCGTCGCTCACCGAGATCGACGTCGAAGCCAGGATGCTGCCCTGGAACGCCGTTCCCGTCCCGAGCGTGGCGGAGCTGCCCACCTGCCAGAAGACGTTGCACGCCTGGGCGCCATTGACGAGCCTGACGCTGCTGTCCGTGGCCGTGACGAGCGTCGACGGGATCTGGAAGATGAACACCGCCCGCGGGTCGCCCTGCGCGTCCAGCGTCAGGCGCCCGGTCAGCCCGAGCGAGGCGGCCAACCCGGTCCGGTAGACGCCGGCGGTCAGGGTTCGCCCGCCGATGTCGGGCGGCGCCATCGCCGAGAACGGCCGTCCGGCGGCATCGTCGTACGCGGTCGCCAGGTCGGTCGCGGCCTGCTGGGCGGCAGCATCGCTCACGTGCTTGGCCCCTTTGACCGTTCCAGGCGGAAATCCGACGACGGCGGTGCCCGGATGCAGGCCGAGGTTGCCGTTGATCACCGTCGAGCCCGTGCTCGTGATCGTGCTGCCGGCGAACACCGCGAAGCTGTCGACAGTTCCGAGGGGGACGGGCGCAGCCGCAAACGTAGCGGCGCGGGACGGCGCGAGCGGAAGCAGCGCCAGCACGGCCAGCACGAGCCCGGCGAACCAGCCCATCCGGAAGACGGTGTTCGGGGTGTGGGGCATGTGGGTCGCGACCTCCATGTCGCTCGACACTTGACGGCTCGATCGTGCGTGCCGGCGACAGCGAACCGCTCTCGAATCCCACTATCCGTCAACCGGCGCCGCGCGTCCATGTCACCTAGACGCCTATACGACGTGGCACGTCCGAGTGTCAATGCTTGAGAAGGCGCCAGCCGCCGGCCCGGTTGTTGGCGATGATCTGCTCGAACATCCTGCGCAACGCCGGGGCGTTGAACGGCTCGCCTTCGTAGATCGCGACCGTCCGGGCCGTCTTGTTGTCGTGGCCACCGGTGATGATGCGCTCCGGGTCCGGGACGATCGCGCCGTCGTAGAGGAAGACGTTCACGTGGTCCTTGGTGGCGAGCAGCGCGCAGACGTTGCCTTGGAGGACGAAGTAGGGCTGCACCCTCCGCTTGATCGTCTCCTCGACCTCCGGGTCGGCGGCGTGGACGAGCTCGCGAACCTGACGGCAGACGGCTCGCTGCCACTCGGGCAGCGCGTCGATGTACCGATCGACGCGCGGGTCCGGGTCATACGAGGCAGCGGGCACGACATCCATCATCCACGACGAACGCCGGCGCCAGAACCGCGGATGCGGTCCTGGCGCCGGGAGTGGTGGTCTGGTCAGACCGTGCGGGCGAGCCGGGTCAGACTGGCGTGGGGAAGCGCCTGCTGCTTGACGCCGACCTGGATCACGGTCCTGCCGTGAATGGTGCGGGCGTGGGTCTTCAGCCAGCGCGCTCCGACGCCCCTCGCCGACATGACCGTGTTGGCGTTGAAGGAGTCCAGCACCACGTTGTCGCCGGACCCGCCGTCGATCGTGTCGGTGCCCGCGCCGCCGATGAGGACGTCGTCGCCCGCGCCGCCGAGGAGGGTGTCGTTGCCGGCACCTCCGAGGAGCACGTCGTCGCCGTCGCCGCCGTCGATCGTGAGCAGCGCCGAGTCGGCGGACAGCCCGGAGGCGTCGACCACATCGGAGCCGGCCAGTGCGTTCACCGTCACCCGGTCGCTGCCGGCGACGGCGCCCGACACCGAGACGAGAACGGGAAGGCCGCTGACCTGGGCGTTCGGCCCGACGCCGCTGACGCTCACCACGTCGTCGCCGTCCGTGGCGTTGGTGATGACGTTGTCGGCCGCGGCGTCGTCGCCGCCGCCGCCGGCGGCGAGGTCGGACGACACGCGGGTGAGGTCGGTCCCGGACAGGTCGTCGACAACGAGGTTGTCGGCGCCGCCGAGGGTCTTGACCGCGATGGCCTCGACGTCGTTGAGGTCCATCACGATGCTCGCGACGTCACGGGTGAAGCGCACGCGGCCGCCGTTGGCGGAGACATCCATGTTCTCGCTGACATTGGCGCCGTTGAACGCCATCTTGTCGGTGCCGGCCTGGCCCTCGACGACGTCGCTGCCGTCGCCCGGATCCCACCGGAAGGTGTCGTCGCCGGCTCCGAGCAGGGCGACGTCGTTGCCCTGGTTGCCGTCGACGAGATCGGTGCCGTCGCCGCCGAGCAGGACGTCGGCTCCGTTGCCGCCGAGCAGGGTGTCGTTGCCCGTGCCGCCGTCGACGGTGATGGCGATCAGCGCGGCCAGGTTGCCGGTCGCGAAGAAGCTGTCGTCGCCGCCGTTGGCGTTGAGGACGAGCTTCTCGGAGGTGCCGATGTCGATCGCGAACGGCGCCGGCGTGATGCGGTCGAACCGGACCCGGGTGCCGTTGGCCGTGGCGGTGAACTGCTCGGCGCCGTTGCCGCCGTTGACCTCGACGGTGTCGACGTCGGCGCCGCCCTCGTTGAGGTCGGTGTCCTCGCCCGGGTTCCAGACCATGCGGTCGTTCCCGCCCTGCCCGAAGGCCTGGTCATCACCGTCGCCGCCGGTGAGGATGTCGTTCTCGCTGCCCCCGAAGAGCAGGTCGCCTCCGGCCTTGCCGAGGAGCGTGTCGTTGCCGGCCTGGCCGAAGAGCTGATCGGCACCGGAGCCGCCCGTGAGCACATCGTTGCCGGCGCCGCCGAAGAGGTTGGCTCGCGGGAGCGCGCCATTGACCTCGCTGAGCGCGATCACGTCTTGACCGCCCAGACCGAGCGCCTGGATCAGCGAGGTGTTGGCGAGCGTCGGGGCACCTCCGGCGACGGTGATCGTGCCGCCGTTCACCAGGATCTTGCCCGCCGCATCGCGGCTGACGGCGATCGAGTTGTTGGCGCTGTCACCGAACACGGACAGCGTGCCTGCGCTGAACGTCGCGGTGGTGGCTGCGTTCGCCGTCACACTCGATCCGGCGATCACGCCGAGCGAGAGCGCGGCGACGGCGAGCAGGCGGCGCGCAGCGCGCCGCGAGCCGCTGATACGGCTTTCGTACATCGTTTCTCCTTTGCTCCCCAGGTCGGGATGCTGGTTGGGGAGGCTGGCTGCGTAGACGCTGCCGTCCGCGCGTCTATTCCAGGCCGGCGCCGGTTCAGCGCCAGATCAGGATTGGCCGGGCGCGCGTTCGGAAAGGGCTAGGGCATGACTTCAAGCATCGAGATCCCGAGCCTCCCCCTCGCCGGCGACGTGTCCATCCCGCAGTTCGGCGCCGGCGTCTTCCAGGTTCCGCCGGAGGAGACCACCGAGAACGTCCTGGCCGCGATCGAGGCCGGCTACCGCCACATCGACACGGCCAAGGCCTACGGCAACGAGGCCGAGGTCGGGCAGGCGATCCGCGCGTCCGGCCTGGACCGCTCGGAGTTCTTCGTCACGACGAAGTGCTTCAACAGCGACCACGGCTACGACTCCGCCACCCGCGCGCTCAAGACGAGCCTCGACCAGCTCGAGCTGGACTACGTCGACCTCTACCTGATCCACTGGCCCGTGCCGTCGCAGGACCGCTACGTGGAGACCTGGCAGGCGATCATCGAGGGCCAGGAGGCCGGGCTCGCCCGCTCGATCGGCGTCTCGAACTTCCAGCCCGCCCACCTGCGCCGCATCATCGACGAGACCGGCGTGACGCCGGCGGTCAACCAGATCGAGCTGCACCCCTACCTCCAGCAGGCCGGCCTGCGCCGCGAGCACGCCGACCGCGGCATCGTCACCGAGGCGTGGAGCCCGATCGCGCAGGGCCTCGTCCTCGACGACCCCGCGATCGTCGCGATCGCCGAGGCGCACGGCAAGACGCCGGCCCAGGTCGTGCTGCGCTGGCACATCCAGCTCGGCAACGTCGTCTTCCCGAAGTCGGTCAGCGTCGAGCGGCTGCACGAGAACATCGACATCTTCGACTTCAGCCTGTCGGCCGACGAGATGGCGCAGATCGAGGCCCTCGACCGCGGCGAGCGCACCGGCCCGGACCCGGACGAGTTCGTCCGGCCCTAGTCAGGCGATCGAGAGGCGCTTCAGACGCTCCAGCTGGTCCCAGTGACGGGCGATCCGGCGCCTGCCGAGCGGGGTGAGCGCGACGTTGGTGTTGGGCTTCTTGCGGATGAAGCGCTTCTCGATCGCGATCAGCCCCGCCTCCTCCAGCTTCGTCAGGTGGCTGGAGAGGTTGCCCTTCGTCAGGCCCGTCGTGCGCTGGAGGAAGACGAAGTCGGCGTCCTTCACCGACGACAGAACCGTCAGGATCGCCAGCCGGCCCGGCTCGTGGATGAGCCGGTCGAGCACCAACTCGCCGTCAGGCATTCCCGTGGCCGAGCCGCAGGCCGTCGGCAGGGCCGAAGGTGCGGACGAGCGTGCGGTGGTCGAGGATCCCCGCCGCGATGAATGCGACGCCCGCGAGGAGGAGGCCGATGTTGCTCGGGTCGGCGCCGTTCCAGACCGGCAGGAGGCCCGCCACGAGCAGGGCGCCGAAGACGATCACGTGGTGGCGCCGCAGCACCCCGCCCGCGGCGTAGCTCGCCAGCATCAGCGCGGCGAGTGAGGCGGCGGTCGCGTTGACGGGCAGGTCGAGCGACCAGCCGGCCCGGCTGCGGAGCAGAAGCGAGGTCCCGAAGACCAGCGGCGCGCCGACGACGACGACCACGCCGGCGCGCACCTGGTCCCGCGTCGACAGCGTCGCCCGGCCGTAGTGCTCGTCGTAGTAGCGGGCGATCGGCAGGCACGACGCGCCGAGCAGCGCGACGACGCCGAGGAACACCCAGCCGTGTCGCAGCGGGCCCCACCCCCAGTTGCCGAGCGCCGAGACGATCGCCAGGAGCCCGCCCGGGATCGCGTACAGGCCCTTGAAGTAGGTGTAGCTCACCGCGGCTGACTGGAGGCGCTTCCGTTCCATGGCTCGATCCGTCCCAACTAGTTTGCGCTACAAACCTACCACACGTCGCCATCCCGCCAGTCGCAGGCCAGCTCGCCCGCGAGATCGAGCGCGACGGCTCCCGGGAGCACGTAGATCGCGCCGTCCTCGTCGGGCGTGCGCCGGAGGCCGCCTCGGGTGAGGGCCGAGCTCGGCCCCTGCCACAGCTGCCAGCTGCGGCCCATGTAGAACGCGGCCGCCTCGTCGGTGGCGCCGAGCGCGCCCAGCTCGTAGGCGCCGCGCACGACGCGCTCCAGCGCATCCATCATCGCCGCGCCGTGACCGCGGCGGCGGTGGCCGGCGCGCACGCCGACCCCCTCCACGTAGCCGGTGCGCAGCGCGCGCCCGCCGTGCAGGAGGCGGCGCTGCACGACGGCCGCATGCCCGACCAGCTCGTCGCCGTCCCAGGCGATCGCGTGCACGCCGCCCAGGCTGTGCTCCCAGTCGTGCTCGGTCATGTCGTCGAACACGTCGTAGAGGAGCGCGCGGGCGGCGGCGAGCGTCTCGGGCGCCAGGTCGGCGGTGTGGGAGGTCTGAACCGAGGTCATCGGCCCATCCTCCCAACCGCCGGCTCCCGGTCAGCTCGCCGCGAGCCTCGCGAGCAGCTCGTCGAGCCGGGCGTAGGTCTCGTTGAGGCCGCCCTCCATGCCCGAGTTGAGCATGCCGTCGCGCTCCTCGGTGGTGTGGAAGATCGAGGTCGTGATCACCTTCGTCCGGTCACCGAGGTCCTCGAAGACGGCCGTCTCGACGGAGACGTGGCCGGGCATGCCCTCCCACTCGAACGTCTGCACGATCCGCTCGGGCGGCGTGATCTCGCGGTAGGTGCCGCGGAAGCCCGTCTCGCCGCCGTCGGCGTCGCGCATCACGAACCGCCAGCTCCCGCCGGTGCGCACGTCCATCTGGTCGACGATCGCCGTCGTCCCGCGCGGGCCCCACCACTCGGGGATCAGCTCGGGGTCGGTGTAGACCGCGAACACGCGGTCGCGCGGCGCGTCGAACACGCGCTCGATGTGGATCACGCGGTCCGTCGGCGTGGTGATGGTCGCGGCCGGCGCGTGGGTCTGGTCGTTCGTCATGGCGCGCACTCCTCCTTCGTTCGTTCGAGCAGCTCCCCGAAGCGGTCGAGGCGCTGCTCCAGCATCTGCCGGTACGTCCGGGTCCAGTCGTGAACGTCCTCGAGCCGCCGGGGGCCGACGGTGCACACGCGCTGCCGCCCCACCTTCTCGGTGGTGACGAGCCCGGCGTCCTCGAGCACCCGCACGTGCTTCTTCATCCCGGTGAGCGAGATCCCGAACGGCTCCGCCAGCTCGGTGATCGTCGCGCTGCCGCGGCCCAGGCGCTCCAACACGCTCCTGCGCGTGGGGTCGCCGAGGGCGGCGAACGTGCGGTCGATCTGCTTATACTGAACCATCGGGTTCAGTATGACACGCAACGAAGCCGCGCGCAACCGAGTCACCGCGGTCGGCAGGAACGCCGGTGCGGTGATCTCAGGGTGCTGCGCGCGTCGCGGGGACGAGCGGCGGGCCGGGACGGCGCCCGCGGGTGGGGCTAGCGGCTGGCGGCCTCGGCCGAGCGGTCCTCTGCGGGCTGCGTCTCGCCCTCTTCGCCCTCTTCGCCCTCGGCGATCTCGTCGCCCTCGACGGTGGGGTTGAGCAGCTCGGCTGCCGCGGCCGCCTTGCGGGCGTCCTTCTTGGCGGCCTTGCGGAGCCGCTTGTCGCGGACGGCGCTCTCGCGGTTCAGCTTCGCCATGGTTGTCTTCTTCTTGGAGCTTGACGCCATTCGACCATCCTCGTTAGTGGGACCTGCAGGAGCGGCTGCTAGACGGTCTGCACGTTCACCGCGTTGGGGCCCTTGGGGCCGGTCTCGGCGTCGTAGCTGACCTTCGCGCCCTCGGGGAGCGACTTGAAGCCGCTGCCGGCGATGCCGCTGTGGTGCACGAACAGGTCCTTGCCCTGGTCGTCGGGCGTGATGAATCCAAAGCCCTTCTCGTCGCTGAACCACTTCACGGTTCCAGTTGCCATCAGGTTCCCTCCCGGGAGTTTTCGTGCGGGCGATACGCGGGAGGTGCGAAGGCAACCACAAACGAACGCTGGCACTGCTTCCGCCGGGCGGATGCCCGGCACGATGTGAGTCAGTGTAGCCGTGAAGGGTCAGTCGTAGCGCCTGATCATCCGGACGTTGAGCGCGAGCATGAGCGCGCCGAGCACCGCCGCGACGGCGAAGGCGGGCAGGATCGCGCTCCACTCCAGGTCCTCGAGGATGAGCGAGCGCAGCCCCTCCATCACGTAGGTGACCGGGTTGAACGAGGCCGCCACCTCCATCGGCCGCGTGAGCATGTCGCGCGGGACGAAGTTCGGCGTCAGGAACAGCAGCGGGAAGAAGACCAGGCCGCCGGAGTTGGTGGCCGCGGCGCTGCGCGTCTTGAGCGCGATCAGCTGCATGAAGCCGACGAACACCGCTGACCAGACCGCGGTCAGCCCCACCAGCAGCACGAAGCCGAGCACGCCGCTCGCGATCGTGATGCCGAACACCAGCCCGAGCAGCACGATCAGCGTCGCGATGAGCAGGCCCTTCGCCACCTCGGCGATCAGGCGGCCGAGGACGATCGACGTGCGCGGGATCGGGGTCGCGCGCAGCTTGTCGAAGTAGCCGCCCTCGATGTCCTCGACGAGGAACAGCGCCGCCGTGCCGAAAGAGGCGGCGAGCAGCAGCGAGGCCGGCAGCTGGAAGGCCCCATAGCCCTGGCCCTTGAGGAAGCCCGTCGACGCCGCCGGGAAGATCTTCCCGGCCTGGCCGACGACGACGACGAGGAAGAACAGCGGGATGAACAGCGTCGGCACCAGTGCCTCCGGCGTCCGCCACGCCTCGCGCAGCGCCCGCTGGCCCAGCACCCAGGCCGTCATGCCGTCACCTCCTGGACGTCGCCGGCGGCTCGGCTGCGCGTGCGGCCGGTCGCGTCGAGGAACACGTCGTCGAGCGTCGGCTCGCCGGTCAGGTGCAGGCGATCGCGCAGCTCGGCCTTGAGCGCGGCCGGCGTCCCCTCGCGCACGATCAGGCCGTCGTCGATGATCGCCAGCCGCTCGCACAGCGCGTCGGCCTCCTCGAGGTACTGCGTCGTCAGGAACACCGTCGTCCCGAGCTGGTTGATGCGCCGCACCTCGTCCCACACCGTCAGCCGGCTCGCGGGGTCCAGGCCGGTCGTCGGCTCGTCGAGGAACAGGACCTCGGGCTGGTGCACGAGCGCGGTGGCGAGGTCGAGCCGGCGCTTCATGCCGCCGGAGTAGCCCTTGACGCGCCGGTCGGCGGCGTCGACGAGCTCGACGAGCTCGACGAGCTCCTCGGCGCGGGCAGCCGCCTCCTGCGGGGACAGGCCGAACAGGCGACCCTGCAGGACGAGCGTCTCGCGGCCGGTCTGGCGCGGGTCGAGCCCTGCCTCCTGCAGCGCCACCCCCATGCGGCGGCGGGCGCCGTCGGGCTCGCGGGCAACGTCCACCCCGGCCACGCGGGCAACGCCCGAGGTGATCGTGAGCAGCGTCGTGAGCATCCGGATCATGGTCGACTTGCCGGCGCCGTTCGGACCCAGGAAGCCGAAGATCTCGCCGGAGCGGACCCGCAGATCGACCCCGCGGACCGCCTCGACCACGCCCGCTCGGCTCTTGTAGTGCTTGACCAGACCCTCGGCCTCGACGGCATCGTCCACGCCCTGCTCCTCGCTCTCGTTCACTTGCGCTGACGAGTAGACCGCGCGCGGCGGCAGAACTCATCGGAGCGGTAATCTCTTGAATCCCGCACGAGATTGAAGGAGCGACGAATATGGCGCTGCAGATTGGCGATACGGCCCCCGACTTCGAGGCCGAGACCACCGAAGGAAAGCTCAGCTTCCACGACTGGATCGGCGACTCGTGGGCGGTGCTGTTCTCGCACCCGCGCGACTTCACCCCGGTCTGCACGACCGAGCTCGGCTACATGGCCAAGATCAAGCCCGACTTCGACAGCCGCAACACCAAGGTCATCGGCCTCTCGGTCGACAATCTCGACAACCACGAGGCGTGGGCGAAGGACATCGAGGAGACCCAGGGCACGGCCCCGAACTTCCCGATCATCGGCGACTCGGACTTCAACGTGTCCAAGCTCTACGGGATGCTGCCCGCCGAGGTCGAGGGCGAGGCCACCGAGCGCACCCCGGCCCAGAACCAGACGGTCCGCAACGTCTTCGTCATCGGCCCGGACAAGAAGGTGAAGCTGATCCTCGTCTATCCGATGACGACCGGCCGCAACTTCGACGAGGTGATCCGCGTCATCGACTCCCTGCAGCTGACCGCGAGCCACAAGGTCGCGACGCCGGCCCAGTGGCAGCAGGGCGGCGACGTGATCATCGCCGGCTCCGTCTCCGACGAGGCCGCGAAGGAGACCTACCCGGACGGCTGGGAGTCTCCCAAGCCGTACATCCGGATCGTGCCCCAGCCCAGCTAGGACTTCCCCGCCTCGGGCGCGGCAGCGCGCTCGAGGCGGTCGATCAGCGCCCGCAGCGGCTCGTCGACCTCGCGCTCGCCGAGTTGCACGCGGTGGCGGCGCCCGCCCGTGACCACCGTCACGTCGTACTGGTAGCGGTCGGGCGGGCCGGCCCGCGCCGCCGCGGCGGGCGCGCGCTCCAGCAGCGCGTCGACCCCCGCGCGCTCCTGAGGGTCGAGCGCGTCGGCCGCGACCTCCGCGTGCAGCGGGATGTTCGCGAAGCCGCCGCTGCGCTCGAACTCGATCCGCTCGGGCTCGCCCGCCATCAGACGACGCCGACCCCCACGCCGTCCCAGGCGGCGGCGACGGCGTTGGCCTCGGGGCTGCCGCCGCCGTAGAGCTGCCGCGCCGCCGCGGCCGTGCGGCCCGCGAACTCGCGGAAGGTCGCGTCGGCACCCACCTGCGGGTCGCGCAGCGTCTCGTACCAGATGCGCCCGGCCTTCTCCCACGCCGGACCGCCCAGCGCCAGCGAGAGCTCGGCGAAGGCCTTGTTGGGGATGCCCGAGTTCGTGTGGACGCCGCCGTTGTCGCTCATGGTCTGCACGTAGCCGTCCATGTGGGAGGGCTGGTCGTCACCGTCCCACGCGGTGCCCGGCTCGATCATCGAGCGCAGCGCCTTGCCCGGGAAGCCGGGCTTGACCAGGTCGGCGCCGATCAGCCAGTCCGCCTGATCGGCCGACTGGCCGAGCTTGTACTGCTTGACGAGGCTGCCGAACACGTCCGAGACCGACTCGTTGAGCGCGCCGGACTGGTTGAGGTACTGCAGGCCGGCCTCGTGCTCGGTCACGCCGTGCGTGAGCTCGTGGCCGATCACGTCGAGCGACTTGGTGAAGCGATCGAACATCTTGCCGTCGCCGAACACCATCTCCTCGCCGTCCCAGAAGGCGTTGTCGTAGTCGACGCCGTAGTGCACCCAGCCGTGCAGCGGCATGCCCTGGTCGTCGATCGAGTCGCGCTTGAACCGGTCCCAGTAGAACGCGTAGGTGTCGCCCAGGCCGTCGTAGGCCTCGTTGACGGTGACGTCACCGCTCGCCGGATCGCCCTCGGCGCGCACCTGCTCCGGGTTGCTCGGCGGCTCGAGCCCGTGACAGTCGTAGATCGTGCGCTGCGGCCGCCCGGCCGTGGCGCTCTGGCGCACCGTCGCGCGATTGACCCGCCCAGTGGTGAGGGAGTTGTGGACGCGCGCGAGGCGCAGGCTCGCGTCGAGCGAGAGCGTGCGCAGCACGGCGTCGCGCTCCTCGTCGGTGCCCCTGCGCGCCAGCTCCTCGAGCAGCACCGGCGGGATGATGCAGGCGATCGAGCAGCGCATGGGGTCTCCAGTCTCAGGTCAGGGGCGGAACTGCGCCAGCACCCACTCGGGGTCGAGCTCGGGGCGCCGGTAGGAGCGGCCGCGGACCTGGACGTAGTCGCCGGTGCGCGGGTTCATCGGAAGGTCGCGTTCGATCGGGTACCACTCGTTGTGCTGGCGGATGAGCTCATTGAGCTCGTCGTAGCGGGTGGCCTGCGCGAACGCGGTCCAGCGGCGGGCGAACAGCGCGGGGTCGCCGTCGCACTCGTCCCGGAGCGCGCGGTAGGTGGTGGCGAGACGCTGATGCTCCTGGGCGATCCGCGAGTCGACTTCGATCACCCGCTCCATCCAGCGCGGCAGGCCGCCGGCCTTCAGGTAGTTCTCGAGCGTTCGGCGCGACTGGCGGATGCGCTCCGAGAACGGACGGCCCAGCGCGTCCTCGGTGATGAGGCTCTTCCGGACGAGCCGTTCGACTGAGGAGTCCTGCTCGCTCACCTCGACGAGTCTAAGAACTCAGCGCGCTCGCATCCACTCGGATGCCGCGACGGCCGGGTGGTCATCGATGCGAACGCGGAGCTCCGAGCGGGATCGCTGCCACACTCCCCGGCCGTGTCGAGGCTCGAGCTGCTGCTGCTGGTCTGCGCCGGGCTGGGCGGTGGCCTGGCCGGGAGCATCGCCGGGATGGCCTCGCTGGTGAGCTACCCCGCGCTGCTCGCCGTCGGGCTCGGGCCGGTCACCGCCAACGTGACCAACACGGTCGCGCTGGTCTTCAGCAGCCTCGGCGCGACGCTGGGGTCCCGGACCGAGCTGGAGGGCCAGGCGCTGCGCGTGCGGGAGCTCGCGGTCGCGGCCGTGCTGGGCGGCGGCGCGGGAGCGGCCCTGCTGCTGCTCACGCCCTCGGGCACCTTCGAGCTGATCGCGCCGTGGCTCATTGGGGTGTCCTCGCTGACGATCCTGCTGCGGCCGCGCGTGCCGGCGATCCAGCCCCCTGGCGGCGAGCACCGCGGCGCCGGCGCGGGCCTCGTCGCCGGCGTCTTCCTGATCGGGATCTACGGCGGCTACTTCGGCGCGGCCGCCGGGGTGATGCTGCTCGCCCTCCTGCTGGCCGGCACCGACGAGACGCTCGCGCGCACCAACGCGCTTAAGAACGTCGTGCTCGGTATGGCGAACGCGATCGCCGCGGTCGGGTTCAGCCTGCTCGGGCCAGTGCACTGGGCCGCCGTCGCGCCGCTCGCCGCCGGCCTGTTCGCCGGCGCCCGCCTCGGGCCGATCGTCGTGCGCCACTCCAACGCGGCGGTCCTGCGCGCGGTGATCGGCGTCGCCGGCCTCGCGCTCGCGGTCAAGCTCGGCATCGACGCGTACTGACGGGCCGAGTGTCGACTGAGTCGGCCTGAGGCCGACTCAGTCGACGCTCGGCGCCGCCGCGCCCTCCACGGCCAGCTCGACCTCGATGTTGCCGCGCGTGGCGTTGGAGTACGGGCAGCGCTCGTGGGCCTTGGCGACGAGCTCCTCGGCCGCATCCTGCTCGAGGGCGGGCACCGTGACCTCGAGCCTGACGGCGAGGCCGAAGCGACCCTTGCCGAGCGCGCCGATGTCGACGTGGGCGGTGACGGTCGAGCCGTCGACGGCCTCCTCGTTGCCGTCGCGGCGGGCGGAGGAGCGCATGGCGTTGGAGAAGCAGGCGGAGTAGCCGGCGGCGAAGAGCTGCTCGGGGTTCGTGCCCGCACCTCCGTGACCGCCCATCGCCTGGGGCATCGAGAGCGTGAGGTCGAGCCGGCCGTCGTCGCTGCGTGCACGGCCCTCGCGCCCGCCGTCGGTAGCGGTCGCCGTAGCGGTGTAGAGAATCTTCATGCCCCTCAGGATGGCGCACAGTTTCCTCTCAGCAACTTCACAGCCGGCATGGCGATACTGCCCGCGTGAACTTGAACTCCCCCTCCCCCCGCGTGCTCGTCGTCGACGACGAGCCGAAC
>JBDTMF010000062.1:0-21261 GCA_039934455.1 Solirubrobacteraceae bacterium | reverse complement strand
CTCGACGAGGCCGACGAGATGCTCGACCTCGGCTTCCTGGAGGACGTCGAGAAGATCCTCTCGCTGTGTCCGGGCGGTCGCCAGACGGCGCTGTTCAGCGCCACGATGCCGCCGGAGATCCGCGCGCTCGCCGACCGCCACCTCTACGACCCGGTGACCGTCCAGGTCAAGGCCGCGACGCTGACCATCGACACGGTCGAGCAGTTCTACGTCGAGGTCCCCGCGCGCGAGAAGAACGACATGCTCGCCCGCGTGCTCGAGTCCGAGAAGCCCGACCAGGCGATCGTCTTCGTGCGCACGAAGATCCGCTGCGACCAGCTCTACCGCACGCTGCGCGACCGCGGGATGAACGTCAAGGCGCTGCACGGGGACATGTCCCAGGGCTCGCGCGACGGCGTGATGCTCTCGTTCAAGAGCGGGCGCCTGCCGATCCTCGTCGCCACCGACGTCGCCGCCCGCGGGCTCGACATCGCCTCGGTCACGCACATCGTCAACTTCGACGTCCCGACCTCGCCCGACGTCTACGTGCACCGCATCGGCCGCACCGGCCGCGTCGGCCGCTCCGGCCGCGCGATCATGTTCGTCGAGCCGCGCCAGAGGCGCGAGCTCGAGGCGATCGAGAAGAACGCCAACACGACGATCGCGCCGTGGTCGGAGGGCGCCAAGGTCGACCCGGCGCCCGTCGAGGAGCCTGCCCGCGCCCGCCGGCACCGCAAGCCGCACGACGAGGTGGCCGTGGTCCCCAACGGCGACGGCGCCTACACGAAGCTGATCGCCTCGGGCGGCCGCGCCGCCGGCCTCGCCGAGGCCGACATCATCGTCGCGATCGCCGCCGGGGCCGGGCTCGACGGCGAGGCGATCCGCAACGTCCGCATGCTCGAGCGCTTCGCGCTGCTCGAGGTGCCGTCCGGCGAAGCCGAGCGCGTGGCGGGTGCCGTCGACGGCACCGACGTGCGCGGCCACACCATGAGACTCGAAACCGCGAGGAGCTAGTCCGATGTCCCAGATGACCATGACCACGAACAAGGGCCCGATCGTCCTGGAGATGTTCGACGACGACGCGCCCAAGACCGTCGAGAACTTCAAGAAGCTCGCCGCCGACGGGTTCTACGACGGCCTCACCTTCCACCGGGTGATCAAGGACTTCATGATCCAGGGCGGCTGCCCGGAGGGCACCGGCACCGGCGGCCCCGGCTACCAGTTCGAGGACGAATTCAACGACCGCAAGGTCGTTCGCGGCGCGCTCGCGATGGCCAACTCGGGGCCGAACACCAACGGCTCGCAGTTCTTCATCGTCACGATCGACGCCGCTCCGTGGCTGGATGGCAAGCACACGGTCTTCGGCGAGATCACGGACGGCATGGACGTCGTCGACGCGCTCGAGGCGCTGCCGACGGACGCCCGCGACCGGCCGCGCGAGGACGCGAAGATCGACACGCTCGAGACGACCTGAGGAGGGATCCGGACCATGGCGACCGCCGAGCAGCAGCGCAGCAGCGAGATCTCCGTCGAGAACCCCGCGACCGGCGAGGTCGTCGGCAGCGTCCAGGCCGTGTCGGTCGAGGAGCTGCACGCGATGGCCGAGCGGGGCCGCGCGGCACAACCGGCCTGGGAGGCGCTCGGGTTCGACGGGCGCGCGAAGATCCTGCGCCGCGCCCAGAAGTGGACGACCGACAACGCGGAGCGGATCGCCAACACGATCGTCGCCGAGTCGGGCAAGGCGTACGAGGACGCGCTGCTCGCCGAGGTCGGCTACGCCGCCAACGCGTTCGGCTTCTGGGCCAAGCACGCGCCTGAGTACCTGGGGGACGAGCGCGTGCGCTCGGCCAACCCGTTCGTGCTCGGCCGCAAACTCGTCGTGCGCTACCGCCCGCTCGGGCTGGTCGGCGTGATCGGGCCGTGGAACTACCCGCTCACGAACTCTTTCGGCGATTGCATCCCCGCGATGGCCGCCGGCAACGCCGTGATCCTCAAGCCGGCCGAGGTGACGCCCATGACCTCGCTGCTGATGCAGGAGTGCATGCAGGAGTGCGGCCTGCCCGAGGGCATCTACCAGGTCGCTCCCGGCAGCGGCTCCAAGCTCGGCCCTGAGCTGATCGACCTCGCCGACATGGTCATGTTCACCGGCTCGACGGAGACCGGCAAGAAGATCATGGAGCGGGCCTCGCACACGCTGACCCCGGTCTCGCTCGAGCTCGGCGGCAAGGACCCGATGATCGTGCTCGCCGACGCCGACCTCGAGCGCGCCGCCAACGCCGCCACCTACTACTCGATGCAGAACGGCGGCCAGACCTGCATCTCGGTCGAGCGCGTCTACGTCGAGGCGCCGATCTACGACGAGTTCGTCCGAAGGGTCGCCGAGAAGGTCGGCGCGCTGCGCCAGGGCGTGCCCGGCGGGGCCGGCAGCGTCGAGATGGGCGCGATCACCAACCCGCCCCAGATCGAGCTGATCTCGCGCCACGTGGACGAGGCCAAGGCGGCCGGCGCCCGCGTGCTCACCGGCGGTCACTCGCCCGCGGGCAAGGGCCACTTCTACGAGCCCACCGTGCTGGTCGACGTGGACCACTCGATGAGCGCGATGATGGAGGAGACCTTCGGCCCGACGCTGCCGATCATGAAGGTCGCCGACGCCGACGAGGCCGTGCGCCTCGCCAACGACTCGCCGTTCGGGCTCGCGGCCTCCGTGTGGACGAAGGACGTCGCCCGCGGCGAGGAGATCGCCCGCCGCGTCGAGGCCGGCGCGGTGTGCGTCAATGACGCCCAGCTCAACTACCTCGCACTCGAGCTGCCGATGGGCGGTTGGAAGACGTCGGGGATGGGGCAGCGCCACGGCGCGCAGGGCATCCGCAAGTACGCGCGCCAGCAGTCGCTGCTGATCACGCGGCTGGCCCCCAAGCGCGACCTCCACATGTTCCCCTACAAGGCGCGGACCACGAACCTGCTCCTGAGGGGCCTCAAGCTCCTCTACGGCCGCGGCAAGCGCGACTAGCGCGAGACGGAGTGCTCGCGGTCGCACTCGGCCTCGGGTCGTCGCTGTGCTGGGGGCTCGCCGACTTCTTCGGCGGCCTCCAGAGCCGTAAGCGGGCGATGCTCGCGGTGTTGCTCGTCTCGCAGGGCGCCGCACTGGTCCTGCTCCTGCCGGTGGCGTTCGCGCTCGCCGACGAGGGCCCCTCCGCCTCCGCGGTCGGCTGGGCGGCGCTCGGGGGCAGTGCCGGGGTGATCGCGCTGGGCGCCTGCTGTCGGTCGTGGCGGTGCTCGGCTCGCTCTGCCCGGCGGTCACCGTGGTGCTCGCGCGGTTCGTCCTCGCGGAGCGCGTGAGCCGGCTGCAGCAGGTGGGCATCGGGCTGACGCTGGCCGGGGTGGTGGCGATCAGCGCAGGCTGACGCCGAGGTGCTGCTCGAGCTCGGAGAGCGTCGTCTCGGCGTCGCGGTGCAGCACCGTCGCCATCCCGATCTCGAGCGCCGGCCTGAGGTTGCCGGCGAGGTCGTCGACGAACACGCAGCGCTCGGGCGCGCGCCCGAGCCGCTCGGCGGCGAGCGCGTAGATCTCGGGCGCCGGCTTGCGGATGCCGATCTCGCCTGAGATCACGACCGCGTCGAACAGCTCGGCGAAGCGGGTGCGGTCATAGCCCTCCTCACCCCACGAGTTCGAGACGAGCCCGGTGCGGACGCCGGCGCGCTTCGCGGCCGCCACGCCGTCGAACATGCGCTCGTCGGGCTGCATGCGCGCGAACAGGCGGCTGATCAGCCCCTCGGCCGGCGCCACGCCGAGCATGGGGGCGAAGCGGGCCTCGAACTCGGCGTCGGTCACGCGGCCCGTCTCGAGGTCGCCGAGCGCCTCGCGCGCGGCGGGGTCCTGCCTGAAGAGGCCGCGCACCGCCTCGGGGTCCAGCCCCTCGTCACGGCAGAACGCGGCGAAGGATTCGAAGACGTTGGTGGTGAGGACGCCGCCGAAGTCGACGAGCAGCCCGTCGCGCGCCACGCTCAGCGTCCCTGCGCGATCCGCCAGGCGCGCTCGGCGACGTCGGGTACGCCCTGTTCGAGCAGGTCGAACCACGGGTCGTCGGTGGTGCCCGCGAGGCGTCGCTTGTAGGAGCCCTCGAGGAACACGGCGGACTTCCACAGCGCGAGCGTCATGTACCAGCGCACGTCGGACATCGAGCGCCCGGAGGCCGCCTCGTAGCGAGCGATCAGCTCCTCGCGGGTGGGGAAGCCGGGGGCGCGGGTGAGGCCGCCCAGCGCCGAGACCGGATTCTCGGGGTCCCCGTCCTGGCCCCAGGTGGCGACGAGGTAGCCGACGTCGGCGAGCGGGTCGCCGATCGTGGCCAGCTCCCAGTCGAAGATCGAGTTCAGGCGCGCCGGGGTGCCGGGGGCGAACATCACGTTGCCGAGGCGATAGTCGCCGTGCACGATCGTGGCGGGACCCGACTCCGGCCGGTGCTCGGCCAGCCACGCGGTCAGGTCGTCGAGCACCGGGACCTCGCGGGTCTGGTTGTGCTCCCACAGGCCGGTGAAGCGGCGCAGCTGGCGCTCGAGGTAGCCCGTCGACTTGCCGTAGCCCTCGAGGCCGCACGCCTGCCAGTCGACGGCGTGGATCTCGACCAGCGCGTCCACGAGCTCCTCGCCGATGTGCCGCCGCTCCTCCTCGGTGTCGAGCCGCTCCGGCACCGAGCTGGCGATCACGTCGCCCTCGATGCGCTCCATGACGTAGAAGTGCGCGCCGATCACCGACTCGTCGTCGCAGCTGAGCAGGACGCGCGGGGTGCGCACGTTCGCGTCCTGGAGGGCGGTCAGCAGCCGCGCCTCGCGCAGCACGTCGTGGGCGGACGGGGGCAGCGGGGGCCGCGGCGGGCGGCGCAGCACCAGCTCGGCGTCGCCGCGGCGGACGAGGTAGGTGACGTTGGAGTGGCCCTCGCCGACCGCTTCGGCCTCGATCGCGCCGCTGCCGAGGCCGTGCTCGTCGAGGCGCGCCTCCAGCGGGCGGCGCACGAGCAGCGGGGGGCGGTCGAGCGCTTCGGCCTGCTCCCGGGTGTCGACGATCGCGGTCACGCGGCGCCACAGTATGCCGTCGGCGCCCCGAAGGCCGAAACCTGGGAGGGGTCCGCGGGTTCCGGGTAGTCCAAGACCGTCTCCGCCGGCCTTCCCCCGCCTCCCGGCCGGCGCCTCCCATGCCCAGACTCCCCGTCGTCATCCTCCTGATGCTGTTCGCCGCCTTCCCCGCGGCGGCGTCCGCGTCGAGCACGCAGTCGATGACCTTCGAGGCGCCACGCGAGCTGCTCGACGCCGGCACGCGTGACCGCACCCTCCAGGAGATCTCGGACTTCGGCGTCGACCGCATCCGGGTGCTCGTCTACTGGAAGGACTACGCGCCCGCTGCGACCTCCAAGCGGCGCCCCGACTTCGACGCGACCGACCCGGCCGCCTATCCCGCCGGCACCTGGGACCGCCTCGACGGGCTGTTCGCGGCGGCGCAGGCGCGCGGCATCACCGTCCAGCTCACGCTCACCGGCCCGGTCCCGCGCTGGGCCACGCAGACGAAGCGCGACTACGTGACGCGCCCGAGTCCGAAGGAGTTCCAGGCCTTCGCCACGGCCGTCGGCCGGCGCTTCGGCGACCGGGTGGGCGTGTGGTCGATCTGGAACGAGCCCAACCACCCCCAGTTCCTGCTGCCGCAGTTCGTGAAGAAGAAGGCCAAGTCCCCGCGCATCTACCGCCACCTCTTCCTCGCGGGCCAGCGCGGCCTGGTCGCCTCAGGCAACGGCGCCGACAGGCTGCTGTTCGGCGAGACCGCGCCGCGCGGGACGCCACGCGTCGTCGCGCCGCTGGCGTTCCTGCGCGGGGCGCTGTGTCTGGATCGCCACTACCACCGCCGCGGTCACTGCGCGCGCATCGAGGCCGGAGGGTTCGCCCACCACGCCTACACGACGCGCGTCGGTCCCCGCTTCCGCCCCCCCGATCGCGACGACGTCACGATCGGCGTGCTCTCGAGGCTCACGAAGGCGCTCGACCGTGCCGCGCACGCGGGTGCGATCCGCCGCGGCCTCGGCGTCTACCTGACCGAGTTCGGGATCCAGAGCACGCCCGACCCGTTCGTCGGCGTGTCGCTCGCGCGCCAGGCCGAGTCCCTCGCGATCGCGGAGCACATGGCCTACGCCAATCCGCGCGTGCGGTCGTTCTCGCAGTATCTGCTGAGCGACGACAAGCCCCGCAAGGGCCCGCGGGTCCAGCGCTATAGCGGCTTCGAGTCCGGCCTGCGCCGCTCCGGCGGGCGCGCCAAGCCGTCCTACGACGGGTTCCGCCTACCGCTCGCGGTCGAGGCCTACGGGCGCTCCGACGTGCTCTGGGGCCGCGTACGGCCGCAGCCGTCTCAGACCCGGGTCACGATCCTCGCCTCGCGGCGTAAAGGCCGGCCGTTCAAGCCGCTGCGCACGATTGCCACCAACCACCTCGGCGTCTTCGGCCTGCGCGCCAGGCACCACGACCAGCAGCGCTACCGCGTGCAGTGGACCGGGCCGGACGGCAGGGTCTGGCGCGGCCCGCCGATCCGGGCCTCCTGAGCGACGTTCACAATTGGGCGGGCGGTTACCCTCCCGCCGATGGCGCGCCAGCTCTGGCTCCTGAGGCACGGCGAGGCCGTGCCGCACGACTCCAAGGACGATGACGCCGACCGCGAGCTGACCGCTCGCGGCGAGCGCGAGGCGGCGGCGGCCGGTGCGGCGCTGGCGCGGCTCGACATCGAGTTCGCGGCGATCTACACGAGCCCGAAGACGCGCGCGGCCGACACCGCGCGGCTGGCGGCGGAGGCGCTCGGGGTCGGGCCCGAGGAGGAGGAGCTGCTTGCCAACGGCTTCGGGCGCGGGGATGCACTCGAGCTGGCCGGCCGCCACGACGACGAGGCCCGCGTGCTCGTCGTCGGCCACGAGCCGTCGTTCTCGCAGGTCGTCCAGGACCTCACCGGCGGCCGCATCGACTTCAAGAAGGGGGCGGTCGCCGCGATCCGCCTCGAGGGCGGGCGCGGCGAGCTGATCGTGCTGCTGCGCCCGCGCGAGCTCGAGTCGCTCGCGATCACGACTCCAGGCTAAGCCTGGAACCACCGATTCTCGCGGCGAATCAACGCCGTATGCACGGCCATCCGCCGATCGGCCGAGCACCCCAGTGACACCACCACATCGATACTCGGCCGATCGACGCCTGACCGGACCTACGACGCCGACTCATCCACGATGATCGGTGGTTCCAGGTTGATCGCCGCGCTCGCGAGCGCGAGCGCGAGCGCCGCGCGCGACTCCAGCGAGTCGGCGACGATGTACTCCTCGGGGTTGTGCGCGGCGCCGCCGCGCGGCCCCAGCCCGTCGACCGTGAGCGGGATCGACCCGGCGAAGTGGCTGGCGTCGCTCGCGCCGCCGCGCGGCATCCCGATCACCGGCCGTCCGAGCGCGGCGGCGGCCGCCGCGAGCAGCGGCGCGGTCGGCTCGGTCGAGTTCATGCCCGGCCACAGGCGCAGCATCCCGGGGTGCAGGGTCGCGCCGCCGACCTCGGCCGGGATCGCGTCGACCACGCGCTGGAAGGCATCCGAGGAGTCGGCCCGCATGTCGCTGATCAGCTCGCCGTCGCCCGGCACGACGTTGAACGCGTCGCCGGAGTGCAGCACGGTCGGCACGGCGGTGAGGCGGTCGGGCCCCTCCGGGTCGTGGCAGCCCGCGACCGCCTGGGCGGCCGCGGCGAGCGCGAGCAGCGCGTTGCGCCCGCGGTCAGGGGCGGAGCCCGAATGCGAGGCGCGACCCTCGGCGCGCACGCGCAGCGTCCCGGCCGCCTTGCGCCGCACGACGACCCCGTCGTCCCCCGCGGGCGTGCGGGCGCCGCCCTCGAAGCAGAGGCAGGCGTCGAAGCCGGCGAAGCGCTCGACGTGCCCGAACGGCGCCGTCCGCCATTCCTCGTCGCACACGAGCAGCAGGGCGACCTCGGCGTAATCCTCCGTCCGGGAGGCCAGCGCGCGCATCACCCCGAGCGAGAGCACGACGCCGCCCTTCATGTCGACGGTGCCAGAGCCGACGAGCTTGTCGCCGACGCGTTCGAGCGGTCGGTGGGCGGTATGCGCCACGACGGTGTCGAGGTGGCCGAGCAGCAGGATCCGCCGGGTCCCGGCGCCGGGGATCCGCGCGACCATGTCCGGCGCGTGAGCGGGCGAGGAGCACGGCACGCGCTCCAAGGCGGCCGTGTCGGGCAGCAGCGCGGCGCAGACGGCCGCGCACTCCTCCGCGCCGCGCTCGTCGCCCGAGGGCGAGGAGACGCCGACGAGCGCCTCGAGCTCGCGCTCCGCGCGCCTGCCGATCTGATGCGAGCACCTCGCGACCCAGTCGTCCACGACCGGGCACGCTACCCGGCTACCGTCTATGGCGATGCCCGAGCTGCCTGAGATGGAGATCACCGCGCGCCGTCTCGGCGAGGCGCTCACGGGCGAGACGATCGAGTCCGCCGTCGCGCCCGGCCTCAACGCGCTCAAGACCTTCGACCCGCCGCTGAGCGCGCTCGACGGCGTCACCATCGAGGGGGTGCGCCGGCGCGGAAAGCTGCTGATGCTCGACGCCGGCGGGCTGACCCTGCTGATGCACCTGATGAGCGCCGGCCGCCTCCAGCTCTTCCCCAAGCGCGCGACGTTGCGCGACCGCACCGCGCGCGTCGGCCTGCGGCTCTCGGAGGATCGCGAGCTGCGGCTGCGCGAGTTCGGCACGAAGCAGCGTGCGTGGGTGAAGCTCCTGACGCCCGAGGCGCTCGCGGCCGACGAGGCGCTCGCCCACCTCGGCCCGGAGGCGTGGCCCGACCCGCCCGCCCTCGCGGAGCCCCTGCGCGCGCCAAGGCCGCTGCACACGCTGCTGCGCGATCAGTCCGTCGTGACCGGGATCGGGCGGACGTGGGTCGACGAGATCCTGCACGCCGCGATGCTCTCGCCCTTCAAGCGCGGCGACGACCTCTCCGAGGAGGAGGCCGAGCGCCTGCGCGCGGCGATGGTCTCCGAGCTCGGCCGCGTCGTAGACGTCTACGAGCAGCAGGTGGCGATGCCGCTGCCCGAGAAGTTCCCCAAGCCCACTCGTGTCCACAACCACCAGGGCGAGCCGTGCCCGCGCTGCGAGGGCGTGCTCGAGGCCGTCTTCTACGAGGACTACGTCATGACCTACTGCCCGCACTGCCAGACGGAGGGCCGCGTCCTGAAGGACCGCCGGCTCTCGAGGCTGCTCAAGTGATCGCCGAGGGCGAGCGCGCCCCGCACTTCACGCTGCCCGACCAGGACGGGGAGCCCATCACGCTCTCCGACCTCGCCGGCCGCCCCGTCGTCCTGTATTTCTACCCCCGCGCCGGCACCCCCGGGTGCACGACCCAGGCCTGCGGCGTCCGCGACCACCTCCCGGCCTGGTACGGCAAGAAGTGCTGCGGCGCGCGGCGCTCGACCTCCGTCATCGACCCAGAGGGCACGGTCGCCACCGTCACCCCCGAGGCGTCGCCGAACACGCCGGACGACGTCGTGCTCGCCGCGCTGGCGGAGCTGGCCCCCGCCTAGCCCTCCGCGGGCCAGAAGTCCTGCAGCATCTCGGCGTCCTTGTTGTCCGTGTTGGGGGCGCCGATGGCGATGATCTCGGCGCCCTCCGCGCCGGCCTCCATCCCGCGCGGCGTCGAGCCCGGGACACGGATGGCGTCGAACTGCGCGAGCTCGACGATGTCGTCGCCCGCCTTCACGCGCGCGCTGCCGGAGATGACGATGTAGACCTCCTCCTGCTCGGCATGCGTGTGCCCGAACGGCAGGCGGAAGTCGGGCTCGAGGCGGAAGTAGCTGACGCCCGAGTTCTCCAGCCCCAGCGGCTTGCGGGCGTACCGCGCCTCGATGTTCGGCGCCATGCCGAACTTGGTCGCCATGTCTTCGACATCCTGCTTCAGATTGAGCTTCGTGTAGTCGGCCATGGGCTACGGGTGCCCGTTTAGGAGATCGAGGACGCGAGTTTGTGGTGGCGCAGCTGCTCCGGCGGCGCGCCGTGCAGCAGCCAGTTGCCGTCCTTGCGGCGCGAGATCGAGCCGGCGCGGGTGAGCTCGCCGAGCGCCGTCGTGACCGACGGGCGGTGCGCGCCGACGAGGTCCGCGAGCCGCTGGTGGCCGAGCGGCAGCGGCACCGAGATGCCATCGGGCGTCACGCGGCCCCAGCGCTCGGCCAGGTGCCAGAGCGTCAGCAGCAGCCGGTCGTCGACGCGCTGATGATGGGAGATCGCGAGCGCCACCGCGAGGTGGTGCGCCCGCCGGGTGCCGCGGTTGAACAGCTCGACCCCGAGCGTCGGCCACGGGACGATCCGCTTCACCAGCCCGTGGTCGAGCACGGCCATCGTCGTCTCCTCGAGCACGGTCCAGCCGACCTCGGCCTGCACGTGCGAGCCCTCGGCGTCCCACGACCACGGCCGCAGCACGTCGCCGTGGCCGAGCAGCTCGCAGCAGCGCCGGCCCATGACATCGACCTCGCGCGCCATCAGCCCCTCCGCGATCAGGAAGCCGCGGTGGTGGGCGTCGCGCTCCAGCGCCGCCGCGGCGTCCCAGACGCCCGGCGACAGGCGCGAGACGCGCGCGAGCGCGTCTCGCCGCGCGCGCTCGTAATCGCCCTTGTCGAGCAGCTCCCCGAGCTCTGGATCCGCGTCGACGAGCGAGATGGCCTTGTCCCCCACACGCGAGTCCTACCCGATCCGGGTGTATGCGCGCATACGTCCCCGCGGGAACCGCGCCCATGGTCCAGCCTCGACCCCCGGCCTACGGTCGCTCCAAGGAGCAGGAACCATCGGAACCGAGGGAGAGTCCATGTTGCAGCTCACCGCCCGCACGACCCGCCGCCCGCGCGGCGTCGCACCGTGACCGCGTTGGAGGTTCCACGCCTGGAGACGAGCGCCACGAGGATCGGCGGCGCGAGTGCGATCGCGGTGTCGGGTGAGCTCGACATGGAGACCGCGCCCCAGCTCAGCGAGGAGGTCGAGCTCGCGGTGTGGAGCACCGTCGGCGCCTTCGTCCTCGATCTGAGCGACGTCACCTTCCTCGACTCGTCGGGGCTGCACTCGCTGCTGCGCGCGCGGGCCTACCTGGCCCGGGAGGACCGGCCGCTCGTGCTCGTCTGCCCTCCTGGGCCCGCGCGACGCGTGCTCGACCTCGCGAGCGTGCTCGACACGTTCGTCGTCTACGCGTCGACCGAGGCCGCCGCGGACGCGCTGGTGCCCGCCGACGAATAAAGTCGCCGCGATGGCGGACATCAGCGGCGCGTAGGCTCAGGCCGTGTCGGCCTTCTTCCACGCCGTCGGCGACTTCTTCAGCAACCTCGCCTCGATCCACTGGGGCGCGCTGCTGATCGGGCTGGCCAGCTTCATCGTCTACCTCTCGATCCGCGCGCGGGCCTACTTCCACGTGCTGCGCGCCGCCTATCCCGACGAGCGCTTCGAGTTCCGCCGCATCTGGGGCGCCTACATGTCGGCCTACGGCTTCAACAACGTCGTTCCGGCCCGCGGCGGCGACGTCGTGAAGCTGTTCCTCACCAAGACGTCGATCCCGCACGCGAGCTACCCGGCGGTCGGCGCGAGCTTCTTCGTCGAGGCGATCTTCGACGTCTGCATGGCGATCCCGATCATGGCCTTCGCCTTCAGCCAGGGCGCCTTCCCCAAGCCGCCCGACTTCTCGAAGCTGCCCGCGTTCGACATCGCCTTCCTCGCCTCCAACCCGCGCTTCACGCTGTTCCTGCTGACCGCGCTGGCGATCCTCGCGCTCGTCGGGTTCGCCGTCCTCTCGCACCGCGTGCGGGCGTTCTGGGCGCGCGTGCGCCAGGGCCTCGTCATCCTGCGCGACCGTCGCCGCTATCTCCGCCAGGTCTTCCTCGTCCAACTCGGCGCGTGGGTGTTCCGCTTCACGGCCTTCTGGTTCCTGCTCGAGGCGTTCAAGGTCGGCGGCTCGGTCAAGAACGTCCTGCTCGTGCTCGGCGTCAACGCCGTCGCCGCGCTCGTCCCGTTCACGCCCGGCGGCGCGGGCGTCCAGCAGGCGCTGCTGGTCAAGGTCTTCGCGGGCACGGCCGGCGGCGCGACGATCGCGGCCTACTCGGTCGGCCAGCAGATCGCGATCGCGATCACGTCCTTCGCGGTCGGCTTCGCCGCGCTCGTCTTCATCTTCCGCTTCCGCTCCTTCAAGGAGGTGATCGCCGCCGGGCGCGCGGCCCGGGGCGCGGAGGCCGAGGTGGAGGCGAGCTAGGAGAGGCCCTGGCGCGCCTCGCGCACCAGGGTCACGGCCTCGGGGAAGACGGTGGCCATGACGGCGCGGATCTGCTGCGCCTGCTGCTCGGTCGTGCCCTGGATGTTGATCCGGTTGATCGCCGCCACGGTCATGTCAACCGCAAGCTTGATCGCGTTATCGGCCCATTGGAGCGTCTGCGCGCTCTGCATCTGCTCGGCCATCTCCTGCATCCGGCGCTGGAAGTCCGGGTCGTTGAAGAAGCCCTCGAAGCCCTCCATCAGTGCTCACCTCGCTCGTGGAAGAAGAAATCGGGCATCACCGCACGGGTCACGCGCAGCGAGAGCTGCGCCGCCAGCTCGGTGTCGCCGGTCCGGGACGCGATGTCGTCCAGCGTGACGATCCCCGTCAGCCGGTCGTCGTCGACGATCACGAGCCGGCGCACGCCGTGGCGGACCATCAGCTCGGCCGCCTCCTCGACCTGCATCTCCGGCCGCGCCGTGATCACGGGCGAGGAGGCGTGGTCGGCGACGTGGTCGCCGTGATCGCGCCCGTCGGCGATCACGGAGACGGCGAGGTCGCGATCGGTGACGAACCCGACCGGTCTGCGCTCCTCGATCAGCACCACCGAGCCGACGTTGCGCTCTCGCATCAGCTCAGCGATCTCGCGCACGGTCCGCTCGGGCGGCGCCGTGACAACGGACTCGGTCATGACCTCGCGGATGAGCACGTCGGCGCGAGTCTACAATCGCTCACCCGTGGCGGTCCTCACCCCAGTCCAGCGCGCCCGCGTGCGTCGCGTGGAGGCGCTCATCCGCGTCGCCGCGCCCGCGCTCGACCTCCTGCTGTTCGCCGGCGACCGCCTGTCGCGCGTCGCCGGGCGCAACCAGATCGACCCTGAGCCCGCGCGCCGCACGGTGCTCTCGAGCCCCGCGCGCACGCCGATCGGCGGCCCACCCGAGCGGACGACCGGCTGACCGTGGCCGAGCCCTCGAACGAGGACGTGCTCCGCTGGGAGTCACGGCAGGGCCCGCGGGCCGCGGCTGCAGCGGCCGCGTCGGCCGTGCTGGTGATCGGCTCCGGCATCGCCACGGCCGCGGTGTTCAACAACGCGCCGACGGCGGGCCTCCTGGACTCGCTGGAGCGGGCCGGCCGCCCGGGCGGCGTCGGCCCGCTGCCGAGCCTGCGCACGCCGTACTACGAGTTCTACGACGACCGCGCGGGCACCGTGCTGCTGACCGCCCTCGCGCGCGGCATCGGGTTCGTGGCCGTCGCGTTCATGCTCGTCTACCTCGGCCTCGCCGTGCGCAACCGCAGCGAGGGGTTCCGGCGCATGTGGATCTACGTCGCCCTCGCGGGCGGCCTGCTCGGCGCGGTCGCGACGATCATGTTCACGATCGGCACCTCGGCCGAGATCTCCACCTTCGTCACGGGCGCGCACACCGTCGATCGTGCAGCGGACATCGGCGACTCCTCCGTGCTCGTGACCGCGCAGCTGATCGGGATCCCCGGCACGCAGGCGATCGGCCTCGCCTCGCTCGCGCTCGGCCTGGGCTGGGTCGTGATCTGCCTCAACGCGATGCGCGTCGGGCTGCTGACCCGCTTCATGGGCGTGCTCGGCATCATCTGCGGCGCGCTGATCGTGCTGCCGATCCTCAGCCCGCTGCCGATCGTGCAGACGTTCTGGCTCGGTGCGATGGCGATGCTGCTGCTCGGCCGCTGGCCCAACGGCGTGCCGCCCGCCTGGGTCACGGGCGAGGCCCAGCCGTGGCCCTCCCAGCAGGAGGCGCGCGAGGCCCGCAACGCCCAGCGGCGCGGCTCCGAGCCAGACCCAGAGCCGGATCCGGAGCCCGTGAGGCCGACGGGCGACGCCCGCGTCCACCCCTCCGCTCGGAAGAAGAAGCGTAAGCGCCGCGCCTGAAGCGCCAGATTCAAAGTCAGGGCGGGGGGTACCCCAAACGAGAGGCATACGCGCCGGCCAAGGACCGGCGGGAAGCGACAGGGGGAGACTGTCATGGCTGCGGCCACCACTCGTAGGGAACGGACGAACAGCGCGGAGGCGCCGGCCCACGGGGGCTTCACCGTCGCCGATCCGGGGCCGCTCGGCCTCGCGGCCTTCGCGCTCACCACCTTCGTCCTGAGCATGTTCAACTCGGGCCTGATAAGCGACAAGGGCGAGCCGATCGTATTCGGCCTCGCGTTCGCCTACGGCGGCCTCGCCCAGATACTCGCCGGGATGTGGGAGTTCCGCACCGGCAACACCTTCGGAGCCACCGCGTTCACCTCCTTCGGCGCCTTCTGGCTGTCGTTCTTCGTCTTCGTGACGTTCTTCGCGGACAAGATCCCGAAGGCCGACGCCGGTCACGCGGTCGGCCTGTACCTGATCGCCTGGGGCATCTTCACCGCCTACATGTTCGTCGCCTCGCTGCGGACCACGACCGCGATCGCGGCGGTCTTCGCGCTCCTGACGGTGACGTTCCTGCTGCTCGGCCTCGGCGACGCGGGTGGCAACGAGAGCATCACCAAGCTCGGCGGCTACTTCGGTCTCGCGACCGCGGCGGCGGCGTGGTATGCCTCCTTCGCCGTGGTGACCAACTCCACGTTCGGGCGGACGATGCTCCCAGTGAAGCCGCTCAGTCGGTGACAACGAAGTCATGAGGTGACGCAATGGGGACCGAGGAACAGACGCTCGAGCAGCATCTCGAGCAGATGCTGGAGAAGCAGGACACCTTCCCGCCTTCGGACGAGTTCCGTGAGCAGGCCAACGTCTCGGACGAGTCGATCTACGACGAGGCGGACAAGGACTACGAGGGCTTCTGGGCGCGGCAGGCCGAGACCCTCGACTGGGAGCAGAAGTGGGACCAGGTGCTCGACTGGTCCGATCCCCCCAACGCGAAGTGGTTCGTGGGCGGCAAGCTCAATGTCGCCTACAACTGCGTCGACCGCCACGTAGAAGCCGGCAACGGCGATCGCGTGGCGTTCCACTGGCGCGGCGAGGAGGGCGAGGAGCGCGACATCACCTATGCCGACCTCCATCGCGACGTCCAGAAGTTCGCCAACGCGCTGAAGAACCGCGGCGTCGAGAAGGGGGACATCGTCGGGATCTTCCTGCCGATGATCCCCGAGGTCGTCGTGGCGATGCTCGCCTGCGCGCGCATCGGCGCGCCCCACAACGTCGTCTTCGGCGGGTTCTCCGTCGAGTCGGTGAAGGAGCGCATGGAGGTCTCCGAGGCCAAGGCGCTGGTGACCGTCGACGGCGCGCGGCGCAAGGGCAAGACGGCGCCGATCAAGGCCGACGTCGACGAGGTGATGGGCGACCTGAAGACGCTGGAGTCGATCATCGTCGTCCGGCACGCCGACAACGACGCGCCCATGACCGAGGGCCGGGACCACTGGTACCACGAGCTGCTGGAGGCGGCCGACGACGAGTGCCCGGCCGAGGGCTTCGACGCCGAGCACCCGCTCTACATCCTCTACTCGTCGGGCTCGACGGCGAAGCCCAAGGGCATCCTGCACACGACGGCGGGTTACCTCACCGGCGTCGCCTACACCCACAAGGTCGTGTTCGACCTCAAGCCGGAGAAGGACGTGTGGTGGTGCTCGGCCGACGTCGGCTGGGTCACCGGGCACTCCTACATCGTCTACGGGCCGCTCGCCAACGGGGCCACGTCCGTCATGTACAAGGGCGCGCCCGACTACCCGGACAAGGACGCCTGGTGGGACATGTGCGAGCACTACGGGGTGACGCTCTTCTACACCGCGCCGACCGCGATCCGCGCGTGCATGAAATGGGGCAAGGAGTACCCCGAGAAGCACGACCTGTCCTCGCTGCGGCTGCTCGGAACGGTCGGCGAGCCGATCAACCCGAAGGCCTGGCTCTGGTACCACATGGTCATCGGCGGCGAGCGCTGCCCGATCGTCGACACCTGGTGGCAGACCGAGACCGGCCACATCATGATCTCGCCGCTGCCGGGGATCACGGCCACGAAGCCGGGCTCGGCCACGCAGCCGCTGCCGGGCATCGACGTGAAGGTCGTCAACGAGAGCGACGGCGAGGACGCCGGGACCGACCAGGGCCTGCTCACGCTGCGCCGGCCGTGGCCGGGCATGCTGCGCACGCTCTACGGCGACCACGACCGCTTCAACTCGACCTACTGGGAGAAGTTCGGCCCCGAGGTCTACTTCGTGGGCGACGCCGCCCGCAAGGACGAGGACGGCTACTACTGGGTCATCGGGCGCGTCGACGACGTGCTCAACGTCTCGGGCCACCGCATGTCGACGGCCGAGATCGAGTCCGCGATCGTCTCCCACGAGAAGGTCGCCGAGGCCGCGGTGATCGGTGAGCAGGACGAGGACCTGGGCCAGACCGTCACGGCCTTCGTCACGCTCTCGGGGACCCAGGAAGGCACCGACGAGATCATCGAGGACATCCGCGACGTCGTCGCCAAGCGCATCGGGAAGCTCGCGCGCCCCAAGCGCATCATCTGGGCCGACGACCTGCCCAAGACGCGCTCGGGCAAGATCATGCGGCGGCTGCTGCGCGACATCGCCGAGGGCCGCGAGCTCGGCGACGTCACCACGCTCCGCGACCCCGACGTGATGCAGCAGCTGGAGGGCCGCATCAAGGAACGACAGGCCGAAGAGGACTAGTGGCCCCTCCGGCAGGCCCCACGGACCTACCGGAGGAACCACTAGGGCGCGATCCGCTGCCCGGGGCGGCGGAGGCGATACCAGCGGTACTCGTAGGCCTTCAGCGCGAGCGTGAAGGGGGCCTCGAGGTCGTCCGTGCCGAGCAGGTCCATGAGGGTGCCGTCCTCCTCGAACGGGAGCGTGGCCTTGACGTCGTGGCCGGCGAGGTTGTGGACGGCCACGATCGTCGAGTCGCCCCAGTCGCAGCGGTGGGCGAGGATCTCGGGCTCCCGGGGCGCGAGCGCGGTGTACGCGCCCCAGCCGAGCTCCGGGCACTCGCGGCGCCGCCGGATCAGGCGCTCGAACCAGTTCAGCAGCGAGTGCTGGTCGCGGCGCTGGGTGGCGGCATTGACGCGCTCAGGCCCGAAGGCGCCCTCGGTCACCGGGCGGCACAGCGCCTTCGGGTCCTCCGAGGTGGAGAAGCCGCCGTTGAGCTCGTCCGACCACTGCATCGGGGCGCGCACGCTCATGCGGCCCTCGATGGCGAGGTTCTCGCCCATCCCGATCTCCTCGCCGTAGAACAGCACGGGCGTGCCGGGGAGCGAGAACATCAGGCTGTAGACCATCCGGATGCGCTGCTCGTCGCCGTCGAGCATCGTCGGCAGGCGGCGGCGGAGCCCGCGGCCGAACAGCTGCAGCTCCTCCTCCGGGCCGAAGGCGGCGAAGACCTCCTCGCGCTCTGAGGCCGACAGCTTGTCGAGCGTCAGCTCGTCGTGATTGCGCACGAAGCTCGCCCACTGGGAGTCGGGCGGGATCGCGGGCAGCTCGGCCAGCGCGCGCTCGAGCGGCGCCGCCTCCTCGCGCGCAAGCGCGAGGTACATCGCCTGGTTGACGGTGAACGAGAACAGCATCTGCAGCTCGTCGCCGTCCTCGTCGCCGAAGAAGGTGCGCTGGTCCGTCGGCGCGAGGTTGACCTCGCCCAGCAGCATCGCCTCGCCGTTGCGGCGGTTCAGGAAGCGCCGCAGGTCGCGCAGGAGCTCGTGCGGGTCGACCATCGCGCCGCCGGGCATCCCCATCGGCTCGAGCATGAACGGGACGGCGTCGACGCGGAAGCCGCTCAGGCCCTGCTCGACCCAGAAGCCGACGACCTGCGCGATCTCGTCGCGGACCTCGGGGTTGGCCATGTTGAGGTCCGGCTGGAAGGAGTAGAAGCGGTGCAGGTAGTACTGGCCCGCCTCCTCGTCCCACGCCCAGTTGGAGTTCTCCTTGTCGGGGAACACGATGTCGCCGGGCTTCTCCGGCGGCTTCTCGTCGACCCAGACGTAGAAGTCGCGGTAGGGCGAGTCGCGGCTCGAGCGGGCCGCCTGGAACCACGGGTGCTGGTCGGAGGTGTGGTTCATGACCAGGTCGGCGATCACGCGGATGCCGCGGTCGCGCGCCGTCCGGACCATCTCGGCGAAGTCGCCGTGGGTGCCGAGTCGCGGGTCGACGCCGTAGAAGTCGGAGATGTCGTAGCCGTCGTCCCTGCGCGGGGAGGGATGGAACGGCATCAGCCACAGGCACGACACGCCCATGCCGGCGAGGTAGTCGATCCGCGCGGTCAGCCCCTCGAGGTCGCCGCAGCCGTCGCCGTCGGCGTCCAGGAAGGTCTCCACGTCGAGGCAGTAGACAACCGCGTTCTTCCACCAGAGGTCGCTCGTGGCCTTGTTGCGCATCCCTGGTGCATACCCGGGATTGCGCACATGCGAAGACGGGGAAGTACGGATCCGAGAGAACTGTTCCCGGATGCAGGGAGAAGAGACGGTATGGATCGCGACCTGTTCGACACGCTGCGCGCGCGCGGCCTTCGCAAGAATGTGGCGAGCAACCTCGCCAAGGCCTTCGGGAAGGCCGACAACAGCCCTCCCGGCAAGGGCGCCAAGCGGGCCGTGAGCGAGCTGAAGGACATCGTCTCGGAGCTCGAGTCACGCGTTGGTCGCACCGACCGCAAGCGCAGCGAGGCCGCGAAGAAGGCGGCAGCGACCCGCAAGCGCAAGGCCAATCAGCGCAGCCGCGCCGCCAAGAAGGCCGCGGAGACGCGCGCGAAGAACTCGCGCAGCTCCGGCTCGCGGTCGCGCGCGAAGTCAAAGCGCTAGCTCCCGTCTTGGCGCTCGGCGGCCGGCACGGGTATACCTAACCCATGTCGACCGCCGGCGAGTACTCCACCTACGAAGAGGCCGTGGCCGCTCACGAGTGGCAGGTCCCCGATCGCTACAACATCGCGCAGGACGTGTGCGACAAGCACCCGGCCGACAAGCTCGCGATGATCCACGAGGACGTCGAGGGCAACGTCCGCGAGGTCCACTGGGGGCGGCTGCAGGAGCTGTCCAACCGCTTCGCCAACGTGCTGCAGGCCCACGGCGTCGAGCGCGGCGACCGCGTGGCGATGGTGCTGCCGCCGACGCCGGAGACCGCCGCCGCGTTCTTCGGCACCTACAAGTCGGGCGCGATCCTGCTCTCGATGTCCGTCCTCTATGGCGACGACGGCATCCGCCATCGCGTCAAGGACTCGCAGGCGAAGATCCTCGTCACCAACGCGGCGAATCAGCACCGCGTCGACCCCTCGCTCGTCGACGAGGTGCTGATCCTCGACGACGAGCTGCTGCAGAGCGGCGAGCCGGAGTTCGACGCCGTCGACACGGCCGCCGACGATCCCGCGCAGCTCTACTACTCCTCCGGCACGACCGGGCTCGCCAAGGGCATCGTGCACGCGCACCGCTACCTGCTCGCGCACGAGGAGTTCGTCTACTGCCACGCCGTGCAGGACGGCGAGCGCTTCCACGGCATGGGGGAGTGGGCGTGGGCGGCCGGCATCGCGCCGCTGCTCGGTCCGTGGCGTTACGGCGCCGTCCAGCTCGTGCTCGAGCGCAAGGGCGGCTTCGATCCCCACAAGCAGCTCGACTTCCTCTCCCGCCACGAGGCGACGAACGTCTTCACGACGCCGACCGCGATGCGCTCGATGATGTCGATCGAGCAGGCGGGGGAGCGCTACCCGCAGAAGTTCCGCATCGTCTGCTCGGCGGGCGAGCCGCTGAACCCGGAGGCGATCCGCTGGTTCCGCGAGCAGTACGGCGTCACCGTGCTCGACTACTACGGCCTCACGGAGTCCTATCCGCTCGTCGCCAACTACCCGTTCATGGACGTCCGTGAGGGCTCGATGGGCAAACCGATGCCGGGCTGGGACGTGCAGATCCTCGACGAGGACGAGAAGCCGCTGCCCCAGGGGGAGCGCGGCGAGATCTGCCTGCGCGCGCGCTCGAACCCGCACTATCCGATCGGCTACTGGAACAACCCGAAGGACTCCGAGGACACCTTCGGCGGCGACTGGTTCCACACGAAGGACGCCGCCTCGCTCGATGCGGACGGCTACGTCTGGTACGAGGGCCGCGCCGACGACGTGATCATCGCGGCGGGCTACCGGATCGGCCCGTTCGAGGTCGAGTCCGCGCTGCTCGAGCACGCCTGCGTCGCCGAGGCGGCGGCCGTCGCGGCGCCGGACGAGCGCCGCGGCAACGTGGTCAAGGCGTTCATCGTGCTCGCGGAGGGCAAGGAGGGCTCCGACGAGCTGGCGGACGAGATCAAGGGCTTCGTCCGCGACCGCCTGTCGGCCTACGCGTACCCGCGCAAGATCGAGTTCGTCGACGAGCTGCCCAAGACGCTGACCGGCAAGATCCGCCGCATCGAGCTGCGCCAGGCGGAGCTGGAGGCGGCGAAGGGGGAGTAGCGCCAGTGAGCTAAGGGAGCCCGCCGCGAAACTGAGTGCGCGGAGCCGAAAGGGCGCTCCAAATGCCCGATGTAAGGGGGGTCGGCGTAGCCCAGTATCGAGTCATGCCGAATCTCGATCGAAGGGGCTCCAGGATGCTCTCCCCCACCGCATACGTCGCCGCCGAGCAGCTCGCGGACCGGTACGCCGCCGCCGACGCGTCCCGTGCCGCGCAGGACGTCCATACCGCCACCGCGTCCCCGGGGCGCCTGGTCCTGCGCCGCTCCGGCTCGTTCGACACCGACGCGCTCGCGCGCCTCGCCCAGCTCGACGGGGCGCCGCGCCCCGCCGAGGCCGTGCTCGTCGCCGAGCTCGACGGCGAGATCGTCGCGGCCGTGCCGTTCGACGGCGGCCGCGCGATCGCCGACCCGTTCCGCCCCACCGCGGACCTCGTCGACCTGCTGCACGCGCGGACCCGCCTGCTCGCCGCGGCCGCGCCCGCCCGCCGGCTGCCGCGGCTGCGCCTCCACCTGCGCCCGCGGATCGCCGCGTAAGGGGTCCTGACCCGCGAGTAAGGGATCCACCCGACCCGATGACCACCGACATCGAAGGAGCCGCGCAACCCGGCACGTTGCTGGCGGAAGCGGCGGTGGCGCG
>JBDTMF010000061.1:0-21405 GCA_039934455.1 Solirubrobacteraceae bacterium | reverse complement strand
TCTTCTTCGCGAACTTCCTGATCATGTTCGGCCCGCTGCTGCTGCTCGGCGCCGGGCAGATCAAGGGCTATGAGCCGGGCGACGCGGACTGGGGCGTCAAGCTCGGCGACGTCCGCGGCCAGGCCGAGGCCAAGGAGGAGATCACGCGCGTGGTCTCGCTCTGGCAGTCGGGCGACGCGTTCGAGAAGGCCGGCGGCAAGCGCGAGCGCGGCGTGCTCTTCCTCGGCGCGCCGGGCACCGGCAAGACGATGCTCTCCAAGGGCATCGCCACCTCGTTCAACTGCCCGTTCGTCTCGATCCCGGGCTCGGGCTTCGCGCAGACGTTCATCGGCATGGACGCGGTGCTCGTGCGCTTCCTCGCCTTCAAGGCCAAGCGCCTGGCGCGCAAGTGGGGCGGCCAGTGCATCGTCTTCATCGACGAGATCGACGCCGTCGGCATGCGCCGGCAGTCGCTCGGCTCGGGCTTCCAGCCGATCGAATCGACCACCGCGCACGACAGCCTCTTCTACGGGCCCAACGGCGCGCTCACCTCCGACGGCGACCTCGTGGTCGAGAACGCCGCCTGGCGCGAGCGCATGTTCGAGCTGCGCGCCGAGCCGCGCGGGCGCATCTACCCGCCGGCCATCGACAAGCTCGCCGGCGCGGTCCGCGACATGGTGATGCCGGGGATGATGGGCGGCGGCGGCGGGCTCGCGCTCAACCAGCTGCTCGTCGTGATGGACGGCATCGACGACCCGCCGCTGATGAAGCGCATGCGCGCCAAGCGGATCAACACCTGGCTCGACGCGCTCTACATCGTCCCGCGCAAGATCGGCAAGCGCTCGCTGCGGATGCCGCCTCCCAAGCCCAACAAGGAGGAGATCTACTTCATCGGGGCCTGCAACGTGGCGCTCGAGCGGCTCGACCCGGCGCTCACGCGCCCGGGCCGCATGGGCCGCCACATCTACTTCCGCACCCCCACGTGGGAGGACCGCCGCGACATCTTCGACCTCTACCTGGAGAAGGTCGCGCACGACCCCGAGCTCGACAGGCCCGAGCGCCGCGACGAGCTCGCGCGTATCACCAACGGGTACTCGCCGGCCATGATCGACCAGGTCTGCTCGATGGCGCTGACCTACGCGCACTCCGACGGGCGCGAGGTCTTCGAGCGCGAGGACATCGTCGAGGCGATGACCACCGTCGAGGCGGGCGTGGCGATCGGCCAGCCCTACCCCAAGCACGAGGAGCGCGCGACCGCGATCCACGAGGCCGGGCACGCCGTCTGCGGCCACCTGTTCATGGAAAACCGGATGTCGACGCGCCTGTCGATCCGCAAGCGCGGCGCCTCCGGCGGCCACCATCAGGTGATGGAGATCGAGGACCGCTTCGGCCACTGGCGCTCCGAGCAGGTCGGCAACCTGATCTGGGGCCTCGGCGCGATGGCCGCCGAGCACGTCTTCTACGGCCAGAACACGACCGGTGTCGGCGGCGACGTCGGCTCGGTCACGCACCAGGCCTCGCTGATGGTCGGCATGCACGCGATGGCCCCGGCGCCGATCGACCTCGCGGACCGCATCGACGACCCGGAGCGGCGCGAGGAGGAAGAGGAGCGCGTGATGAAGCGCTTCGAGAAGCTCGGCTCGCAGATCATGCACCGCTCCGGCGGCGGGATGATGGACGGCAACCCGTTCGCGGCGACGCTCGGCGACCACCACAAGCGCGAGCTGGTCGCGGGGCTGCTGGGGCAGGCGTTCGTGGTGGCCTACAACACCGTCAGGAAGAACCGCGAGGGGACCGACTACGTGGCCGGCAGGGTGATGTCGGCCGGCGAGCTCTACGGCGACGACGTCATGCGCCTGCTCGAGGACGCGCGCCTGGAGAAGCCCGAGATCGACGTGCTCGACGAGGACACATGGCCCGTGATCTGATTCCCCCGCCCTCGCCCGCCGGCCGCCCCTCGGGGGACGCCGACGCCGAGCGCGAGCGCGCCCGCGAGCGCGAGGAATCGCGCCAGAAGCAGAAGAGCGGGCTGTGGCACCGCTCGCCGGAGGCGGAGGCGACGACCCATCCCGGCGCCGGCGCGCTCGCCGCCACCGACGCCGGCACCGCCCCGACCGCCGAGGTCAAGCGCTCGCGCGCCGACACGCCCTTCCGCTCGCGCTTCGGGCTCCTGCTCGGCGCCCTGCTCGGGCTCGGGATCGCCGCCCTCGCCATCGGCGCCGCCGTCTACGTCGGCACCTCCAACGGCAACGGCGCTCCCTCCGGCTGGTCGGGATGGAAGCCGACGGCCGACGACGGCAAGAAGGCGGCCCAGCAGATCGCCACCCACGTCGGCCGCAAGTACCGGCTCGCCGACGGGAACCAGATCGTCGGCGTCGAGGGCGGCCCGCTCCAGATCGACGCGCTCGGCCTGAACGTGCCGCTGGAGATCGCGATGAAGTCCGCGCCGCAGGGCGGCAACATCGACTTCATCAAGGGCAACGGGCTGATGTACACGCTCAACGGCCTCGGCCCGAAGGGCTCCGTGCGCGGCGGCAAGCCGTCCGAGTCGCGCCACCTGCTGCTGCGCCGCGAGGCGCTCGAGCTGGCGCTCTACAGCTTTCGCTACATCAAGAACGTCGACCTCGTCGTCGCCCTGCTGCCGCCGGCGCCGCCCGACAAGCCGAAGCAGGGCGCGGCCGCCTCGACGGCGACCACGGACAAGCCGACGCAGGCGTTGTTCTTCCGCCCCGGCGACCTCGAGCCGCAGCTGCAGATCCCGCTCGGCGCGACGATCCCGGCGCAGACCCCGCGGCCGGAGACGATCGCCGGCCCCGAGGCCCAGCGCATCGACGCGCTGACGCGTGGCAACCTGTTTCTCGCCTCCTTCCAGCAGGGGCAGGACCAGAAGGCCTACCTCGTGCTGGACCGCCTGCCGCAGTAGCCGGGGCAGCGCAGCACCGGCAGCCGCGGGTACTTGGCGTAGTCGGGGTCCGTCTTCGAACGCCGGCAGAGCGAGAACGTCGAGCCGCGCGTGGTGCGCACGAGCTGCTGGTGGGTGCAGCGGTCGCAGAGGCCGGCGGGCTGCCGGGCGGGCACTGGTGGGCCGTCCCGCTAGATCGGGCGGTGGCCCAAGCGCGCGAGGTCTGAATGGTGCTCGGTCACGCGCACCCTGACCGGGTCGGCCTCGTCGCGGTGGTGCACGAGCGTCCACATCGCGTCGGCGGCCTGCTCGGCGGTCTCGGGCGTGGCGCGCCGGCGCATCTCGTCGACCAGCGCGAGCTCGAGCCGCTCGATCTTCTCCTCGGCCGTCCCCTCGCCGAGCGCGGGGAACGGAGCCTTGCGCAGGTGCTCCTCCCAGGCGCCTTTGACCATGGCGAAGCGGTTGCGGAGAGCGATCGGGTCGGTCATTCGCGGCGCGAGTCTTGCAGACGGCTCGTCGTATCGTGTGGTTGCGTGCGCATCTTCCTCAGGCTCCTCGGCTTCCTCCGTCCCTACCGCAGGGCTGCCGTCTGGTCCGTCGTGCTGGCGGGCATCGCGATGGTCGGCACGGCCGCGCTGCCGTGGCTGATCGGGCGTGCGATCGACCAGATCGACGCGGGTCACCGCGGCGACCTGAAGCTCCTCTGCCTGGCCGTGGTCGGCGCCGGGCTGCTGCGCCTCAGCTTCTCCGTCGCGCGCCGCATCATCTCGGGGCGCGTCTCGCTCGCAGTCGAGTACGACCTGCGCAACCGCCTCTATGGCCATCTGCAGTCGCTCGAGCTCGGCTTCTTCGATCACCAGCAGACCGGCCAGCTGATGTCGCGCGCGACGGTCGACCTGCAGTCGATCCGCTTCTTCCTCGGCTACGGCCTCGTGTGGATCGCGCAGAGCGGGCTGACGATCCTGTTCGCCGCGGTGGCGATGTTCGCGAAGGACCCCTCGCTGGCCGCCCTCGCGCTGGTGCCGGTGCCGTTCGTGGTCGTGGTCGCCGCGCGCTACGGGCAGCGCTCGCGCCCGGCGCTGCAGGAGGTCCAGCAGCGCATCGCCGAGCTGACCGCGGAGGCCGAGGAGAACATCTCGGGCGTGCGCGTGGTGAAGGCGTTCGCCGCCGAGCCGCGCCAGCTCGAGCGCTTCCGCCACGCCGTCTCCCGGGTCTTCGACCAGGCGATGTACTCCAACCGGCTGAGCGCCTTCTACCAGCCGTTCATCGGCTTCCTGCCGAACCTCGGCCTCGCCGCGATCCTCGTCGTCGGCGGCCGCCGCGTCATCAACGGCGACCTCACCCCGGGCGACTTCGCGGCCTTCTACACGTACCTGCTGATGCTGATCTCGCCGATGCGCTCGCTCGGCGTCTCGCTCGGCTTCGCCCAGCGCGCGACGGCCTCGGGCAAGCGCCTGTTCGAGCTGCTCGACCGCGAGCCGCAGCTGCAGTCCTCGCCCGGCGCGCAGCCGCTGCCTCCGGGCAACGGCCGCGTGCAGCTGCACAATGTCTCGTTCGCCTATGTGGGCGGCCCGCCGATCCTGCGCGACATCGACCTCGAGGTCGACGGCGGCACGACGGTGGCGCTCGTGGGCGGCACCGGCGCCGGCAAGTCGACACTCGTGAGCCTGATCGGCCGGCAGTACGACGCGACCGAGGGCAGCGTGCGGATCGACGGCGTCGACGTGCGCGACATCGAGACCGGCTCGCTGCGCCACGAGATCGGCGTCGTCACCGACGATCCCTTCCTGTTCAGCGCGACGGTGCACGACAACATCGCCTACGGCCGCCCGGAGGCGACGCGCGAGGAGGTCGAGCGTGCGGCCGAGCGCGCGCAGGCGGCCGGCTTCATCGCCGAGCTGCCCGACGGTTACGACACCGTCGTGGGCGAGCGCGGCCTCACGCTCTCCGGCGGCCAGCGCCAGCGGATCGCGATCGCGCGCGCGCTCGTGACCGACCCACGCATCCTCGTGCTCGACGACGCGACCTCCTCGGTCGACGCCTCGACCGAGCAGGCGATCAAGCTGGCGCTGCGCGAGGCCATGCAGGGCCGCACGACGTTCGTGATCGCCCACCGGCTCTCGACCATCGCGCTCGCCGACGACATCGTCGTGCTCGAGGACGGCGGCGTCGCCGCGCGCGGAACGCACGAGGAGCTGCTGCGCGAGTCCGAGCTCTACGCCGAGATCGCGTCCAAGGGCCTGCCCGATCAGGTCTTCCTCAACCGCGACCCGGTCGAGCGGGTCGCAGGGCTATGAGCACCTCAGCGGCGAGCGGCCCTGATCAGCGCGCCCGGTTGGAGGAGTTCCGCCGCCGCCTGCGCGCGACGAGCGGCCGCCGGCGCAAGCTGCGCGGGCTGGTCGAGCTGCTGCGCCCGTACCGCAGCCGTGTGATCATGGCCTTCGTCGCGCTGCTGCTCTCGACCGCCGCGACGCTCGCGCCTCCGCCGCTGGCCAAGCTCGCCATCGACGAGGGCATCACACCGAAGGACACGGCGACGCTGAACCTCGTCGTCGTCGCGTTCGTCATCAGCGCGCTCGTCTACTGGGGCGCGTCCTACGCACAGACCTACCTCGTCGGCTGGGTCGGCCAGCGTGCGCTCCAGGACCTGCGGATCCAGCTCTTCGCCCACCTGCAGACGCTGTCGGTCGGCTTCTACTCCCGGCGTCAGGCGGGCGCGATCATCTCGCGGCTGACGAACGACGTGCAGGCGCTCGACCAGCTCGTCTCCGACGGCGTGGTGACGCTGTTCGGCTCGACGCTGACGCTGCTCGGCACGGCCGCGATCCTGATCTGGCTCGACGCGAAGCTCGCGCTGCTGACCTTCCTGATGTTCCCGGTCCTCGGGATCGCATCGTTCGTGTTCCGGATCATCTCCGCCGACGCCTACCGGCTCACGCGCGAGAAGATCGGGGCGATCACCGCCTACCTCCAGGAGACACTGTCGGGCATCCGGGTCGTGCGCTCGTTCGGGCAGGAGGGGCGCCACAAGCGGCGCTTCGCCGAGCTCAACGAGGAAAACCGCGCGGCGAACATGACGACGGTCTACCTCAACGCGGCCTACTTCCCGGGAGTCGAGCTCCTGTCCGCGATCGCGACCGCCGGGATCCTGCTCTTCGGCGGCTACCAGGCGCTGCAGGGCGACGTCACCGTCGGCGTGCTGGTGGCGTTCGTGGCCGCTCTGAACAACTTCTTCGACCCGATCCAGCAACTGTCACAGCTCTACACCACCTACCAGGCCGGCATGGCCGCGCTCGACAAGATCTTCGAGCTGCTCGACGAGGAGCCCGACCTCGCCGACCGCCCCGACGCGATCCAGCTCGACCGGCTGCGCGGCGAGATCGAGTTCGACGACGTCGTCTTCCGCTACGGCGGCGAGGAGTCGGGCGAGGCGATGTGCCACATCGACGTCCACATCCCGCCGGGCCAGACGGTCGCGCTGGTCGGCGCCACGGGGGCCGGCAAGTCGACCTTCGCCAAGCTGGTCGCGCGCTTCTACGACCCGACCTCCGGCCGGATCCTGGTCGACGGCCACGACCTGCGCGAGGTCGGCGCCTCCTCCCTGCGCTCGCAGATGGGGATCGTCCCGCAGGAGGCGTTCCTGTTCAGCGGCACGATCGGGGAGAACATCGCCTTCGGCCGCCTCGACGCCTCGCGCGAGGAGATCGAGGCCGCCGCGCACGCCGTCGGCGCCGACGAGTTCATCACCGCGCTCGACCACGGCTACGACACCGAGGTCGGCGAGCGCGGCGCGCAGATCTCGGCCGGCCAGCGCCAGCTCATCGCCTTCGCCCGCGCCCTGATCGCCGACCCGCGCATCCTCGTGCTCGACGAGGCGACCTCGAACGTCGACATCCACACCGAGAGCAAGATCGAGGACGGCCTGCGACGGCTGCTCGGAGGCCGCACCGCCATCGTCATCGCCCACCGCCTCTCGACGATCCAGCGCGCGGGCCGGATCCTCGTCCTCGACCACGGGCGCGTGGTCGAGCAGGGCACGCACGAGGAGCTGCTCGCGGAGCACGGCGCCTACTGGCGCCTCTACCGCGACTGGGCCGAGCAGGCCGCGGCGTAACCGAGCTGCGGGGCAGGGACTCGAACCCCGATAACGGCCTCCAGAGGGCCGCGTCTTGCCATTAGACGACCCCGCAAGACGGCGGTCAGTCTAGCGAGCGTCTCGGGCTCGCAACTTTGCCGCAACCACACGCGTCCGGACGTGTTGAATGCTTGTTAACACGTCCAGAGCTCTTTCTAAATCTGGTCTGCACGCTAACTTTGGCTCTGATGTCTGGATGACCGAGGGAGGCGCCAGGCCCTCAACTCTTGTCATCCGGCGGGAAAGGGACATCCCCACCTCATGCGCGACCCGAACTCAGGCACCGTTGCACTTCTGAAGGTCGATCCGGATCTCGCCCGCGGGCTCGACGCTCCCCGGGCGCGGGAGGCGGCGGCACGCCTCTACACGCGGGCGATCGACGTTCCGCGTGGACGCTGGACCCCGCAGCCGTGGCTGACCGGCGGCAGCCAGCCGATCGGGCTGCTGGTGCTCGAGGGCCTGCTCGTGCGGGAGGCGACCGTCAGCAACCACCCCTGCGCCGAGCTGCTCGGCCCCGGCGACCTGCTGCGCGCCTGGGACGACGGGGACGCCGAGGAGCTGCTCCCGCGCCGCATCGACTGGGCCGCGGCCACGAGCGCGCGCGTCGCGATCGTCGACCAGGCGCTGGCCGTGCGGATGGCGCAGTGGCCCGAGATCTTCGCCGCGCTGATGGACCGCGCCGCCCGTCGCGCCGAGCGGCTCGTCGTGACGCAGGCGATCGCGCACATCACGCGCGTCGACGAGCGCCTGCTGGCGCTGCTGTGGCTGCTGGCCGAGCGCTGGGGCCGCGTCGTGCCCGGCGGCGTCCTCGTCTCCCTCCGCCTCCCGCACCGCACGCTCGCCGGCATGGTCGGCGCGCGCCGGCCCTCCGTCACCACCGCGCTCGGCCAGCTCATGGCCCGCGGGGCGATCGAGCGCCGGCAGGACGGCGCGTGGATCCTGCGCGGCGGCCCGCCGGCCGGCACGGCCGCCGGTACCGAGGACGCGGCCGAGCTGCCGTTCGCGCAGCGGCGGGTCGGGGTTCCGAGCTAGCGGGTTCGCGTTCGGGCTGCTGCGGCGGGCCGGGCGAACGTCAACGGCGGCTCTCAACCGCGGCCGCTACACAGCCCCCAGATCCGTGCCGACGTCGGCAAGCGCCTCGACACGGTCGCCGAGGTGCTCCCCACCCGCGATGAGCCGCTTGGCGTGCTCGAGGTCGTCCGAGCGCCCGACCGTCAACGCCGCAGCGAGGCGACCCGCGTCGAGGTAGAAGATCGTGAACTCGCCCGCGTCGAGCGAGCCTCGGACGACCTCGCGGTCCCACTGGGCGGCCGGCCCGACGTACTCGAGCGTGCACCAGTCGGCGAGGTCGGACCAGAAGTAGGGGATCTCCCCGTAGGGGCCTGCCTGGCCGAGCATCGCCGCGGCGGCATGGCGGCCCTGGGCGGCGGCGACCTCGAAGTGCTCGACGCGCAGCCGGCGGCCGTGGACGACCGAGTCGTACTCACATGGGTCTCCGGCGCACCAGATGCCCTCGGCTGAGGTCTCGAGCGTCTGCGAGCAGCGCACCCCGCCGCTCTCCCCCAGCTCCAGGCCCGACGAGCGGGCGAGCATGACGTCCGGCATGGCGCCGGTGCCCAGCACGACGAGGTCGGCGTCGAGCGAGAGGCCCGACTCCGTGACCACCCGCTGCACGCGGCCCACGCCCTCGAAGCGCGCCAGCGGGTCCGCCGTCACGCACTCGATGCCGTGATCGGCCAGCAACCCGGCGAAGAAGCCGCCCGCCGCCGCGCCGAAGTGGCCGGCGAGCGGCGCGTCCTCCAGCATCACGAGGGTGCACTGCTTGCCCATCGCGGTCAGCGACGCCGCCACCTCGCAGGCGATGTAGGAGCCGCCGATCATCACCACCCGCTCGGCGTCCGCGGCGTCGGCGCGGAGCGAGGCGCCGGTGCCGAGCGTGCGCAGGTAGTGGAGGCCGTCGAGGTCGCCGCCGTCGACGCGCAGCCGCCGCACGTTCGCGCCGGTGGCCAGCAGCGCCTTGCCGAACGACACCTCGTCCTTCGTGGAGAGCGTGGCCGTCCGGGCGCCGGGGTCGAGCTTCATCACGCTCGTCCGCACCAGCAGCTCGATGTCGTTGTCCGCGTACCACGCCTCGGGGTGCAGCAGCACGTCCTCCGGCTCGGACTCCCCGCGCAGCAGGTCCTTGGACAGCGGAGGCCGCTGGTAGGGCGCCTGCGGCTCGCGCCCCACGAGCAGGACGGAGCCGTCGAAGCCGAGCTCGCGCAGCGCCTCGGCGCACGAAGCCCCCGCGACGCCGCCACCGGCGATCAGCACGTCAGCGCTGCGGTGCGCCACGCCTAGCCCTCGCGGTCGCCGCCGGCGACGAACTGCGCGGTGATCGCGTCCTCGAGGCCCGGATCGAGCACGACCAGCACCTCGTCGCCCGCCTCGACCACGGTGTCGGCCTTGGGCACGAAGCCCGAGCCGTTGCGCAGCACCGAGATGACGAGCGCGCCCTCGGGCAGGTTGAGGTCGAGCACCTGCTTGCCCGCCGCCGGCGCCTGCTCGGACACCACCAGCTCGATGATCTCGAGCCGCTCCTCGGGCAGGTCGAGCAGGTGGACGAGGCCGTAGCGGGGCACCTCGTGCTCGATCAGTCGCAGGATCAGGTCGGTCGCGGAGACCGCCGGCTGGATCCCGAGCAGCTTGAAGTGCTCGAGGTTCCGGGGGTTGTTGACGCGGGCGATGATGCGCTCGCAGAGGTACTTCTCCTTCGCGACCTGGCAGATCAAGAGGTTGTCCTCGTCGTCGCCGGTGACCGCGACGACGAGGTCGGCGCGCTGGATGCCCTCGCGCTCGAGCACCCACAGCTCGGTGGCGTCGCCGTACTGGACCGCGTGCTCGAGCTCCTGCTCGACCGTCAGGTAGCGGCGCCGGTCCTGCTCGACCACGGTGACCTCGTGGCCCTTCTCGATCAGCTCGCGTGCGAGGTTCCAGCCGACCTTGCCCGCGCCGGCGATGATCACGTAGAGCCCGGCCACGTGCTCCTAGCCCTCTTCCACCAGCGCGGCGGCGGCGAGCTGCTCGATCGCGATCTGGGTCGGGCAGATCGTCTGCACGCCCTGCTCGGCGTACCAGGCAGCGCGCCGCGGGTCCAGCACGCGCGCGATCACCTTCGGGACGCCGAAGCGGCGCTGCGCGATCTGGGAGACCACGAGGTTGGTGTTGTCGCCGTTGGTGGAGGCGATGAACACGTTGGCCTCGTCGATGCCGGCCTCGGTCAGCGCGTCCATCTCGAGCGCCGTGCCGATCGTGAAGCGCCCGCCCGCTTCCTCCCAGCCCTGCCCCAGCTCGACGTCGAGCCGCTCGTGGGACAGCGGGTCCTCGTCAAGCACCGAGACGGTGTGGCCTGCGCGAAGCGCGGCGGTGGCCACGGAGGACCCGACCCTGCCTGCACCGACGACGAGCACGAACATCGGCGCGGACTCTAACCACCCGGCGTCTTCGCGGCCGCGTCCGGATCGGAGATGCCGTCCCGGCCGTCCTCCGAGGTCAGCCCCGGCAGCTTTGTCGGATCCACGGCGTGTGGCTGGGCGATGCGCAGGAGCCGGCTCGGCGGCCGCGGCCGCTGATGGCCCTCCCCGGGCGGGGCGGTGAGGATGACGCGGCAGTGCGCCTTGGTGACCACGTAGCGCGTGGTCTGGCCGACGAAGGTGTCGTAGAGCCCGCGCTTGCCGCCCAGCAGCGGCCCGCCGCGCATGCGCGTCGGCTCCTCGGCCGCCAGCACGATCGCCTCAACCCCGCGCCGCCTGGCCTCGCGCACGATCCCCTCGCCGGCCCGGCGCGCGCGCACGGTTGCGGTCGCCACCTCGACGCCCTGGTACTCCTCGCCCACCGCCTTGGCGCGTTGCAGCGCCTTGCGGGCGCGCTTGAGGTCGTCCTCGCCGATGCGCGCGTCGAGCGGCAGCGCCATCGGCACCTCGAACACCCACACCGCCTCGATCACCGCGCCGCCCTCGCCCTCGTCGGCGTTCTCCTCCATCGAGAGCCGCCCGGCCGTCTGCATGATGTCGTCGTCCAGCGGGGTGCCGAGCACGGGCACGAGGATCGAGCCGTACTCGGCCTTCGTGCGCCCGCGGCGGGTCAGCGCGCGCTCGGGGATCGTGACCCGCTTGAGGATCGGCTTGCCCTCGACCCTGCGGTAGCCCACGTAGAGCGCGATCCCGAGCGCCATCCAGCCGATACCGGCCCAGCGCGCGCTGTCGTGGAGGAGCACGACGGCGACGAAGGCCGCCGCCGACATCATCCCGCCGAGCGCAGCGGTCACCGGCAGCTCGCCGCGGCCGATGCGGAGGTTCAACGGCGCCTTGAACGGGCGGTCGCGGTCGGGCTCCCGCCAGCGCAGCCGGATCACCGAGGCGTGGACGATCGTGAACGAGATCGTCGCGCCGAAGGCGTAGATCGAGGCGAGGAACTCGAGGTCGGCGGGGATCAGCAGCAGGACCGCGAGCAGCGCGCCGATGCAGATGATCACGACCGGCGTCGCGCGCGTCGGGTGCAGGCGGCCGACCGCGGACGGGATCTGGCGGTTGAGCGCGAGCGAGTAGCCGAGCCGCGACAGGCCGAGCATCGCGGCGTTGCACGCGATCACCAGGATCGCGAACGCGGACAGGCCGATCAGCAGCCGCAGCGCGTCGCTGAGCCACGCCTGGTGGAAGCCCGCCGCGACGCCGAGCATCGGCGCGTCGACGTAGTTGTCGGCCCCCGAGCGCAGCCCGGTCCTGACCGGGAGGACGCTGACCGCCACCAGTGAGATGCCGACGTAGGGGATGAACGCCAGCAGCCGGGCCGTGACCAGGCGCTTGAGCCCGCGGCGGCTGACCTTCACCTCCCCGGCCAGGCCCGAGGACGCGTCGACGCCCGCGAAGGTCACGAGCGTGAGCGTGAAGGCGAAGACCAGGTTCGAGGTCGAGGGCGTGCCCGCGATGCTCGCCGGGTGGGTCAGCACGTCGGGGTTGAGCAGCAGCGCCAGCCCGAGGATCACGATCGTCGTCTGCAGGACGAGGTCGCCGAGCACGACGAAGGAGAAGCGCTCGTAGCGCTTGGATCCGGCGCCGCGGATGTTGAGCCACGCCACGCCGGCGACGACGGCCGCGCCGAAGAGGAACTCGGCCGCCCCGCCGGCCAGCGGCGGGAACAGCACCGCCACGTAGTCCGTGGTGGCGAACGCGGTCAGCGCGATCAGCAGGATGTAGTCGAGCAGGATCGCCCAGCCGGCGATGAAGCTCCACAGCTCGTTGAACGCGTAGCGCGCGATGATCGTCGCGCCCCCGCGCTCCTGGTGCAGCGACGCGCCCTCGACGTAGGACAGGACGACGAACCCGAAGAAGAGCGCCGAGACGAGGTAGACGATCCAGGTGTAGCCGGCCGCGGCCTGGACGACGAGCCCGAGCCCGAAGTAGATCGACGCCGCGATGAAGCCCTGGACGATCCCGAACAGCGCCGGCGCGCCGACCCCGCGCTTGAGCGCCGGGGGCGTCTCGAGCTCCCACTTCGGCATCGCCGGCATCCCCCGGCGCTGACGCTTCACCGGCGGTGTATCACCCACAGGCGCCCACCTCCCGCGGCGACGAACAGCAGCCCGATGACGATCCCGAACGCGACCGGGCCCCCGCCGTTGGACAACGTCACGCCGATCATCGCGACCCCCAGGCCGATCATCAGGACGGACATCACGAGCGTGACGGCGTTCATTCCGCCAGCACCCCCACGCGCGCGGCCCGCCGGCCTCCGCGCGTCCCGTCGGGGCTGGACTCGATGATCACGCGGCACGGCCGCTCGGTGAGCACCGTCTCGAGCGTCTTGCCGAACAGCGACGCCCCGTCGATCCGGCGCGGCAGCGGCATCACGATCGCCGCGGCGCGCATGTTGACGGCGTCCTCCACGATCCGGCGGCCCGCCTGGCCGGCGCGCACGCGCTCGACGTGGCCAGTCACGCGGGCGCCGCCCGAGACCTTGGCTTCCTCGATGATGCTGCCCGCAAGCGTGTCCTGGTCGAGCATCGGCGCGTCGATGTCCATCGAGTTCGGCACCGTGATCGTGACGAGCACGTGGATGCCACGGCGCTTGCGGGCGGCGAGCTTGCGCGCGGTGGCGAGCACCTGGTCGTCGTAGCCGGAGTCGCCGAAGTGGACGAGCACGGAGTCGTACTCCGCCTCGTGGTCGACCACCGGCTGCGCGATCGCGACCTTGTGCGTCGAGGTCAGGTCGAGCCCATGGCGGCGGCGGTAGGTCACGAAGACCGCGATCCCGAGCACGAGCCAGCCGACCCCGAAGACGCTCACCGTCGGGTAGAGGACGGCGATCACCACGAACGCGATGAAGGTGAACGTCCCGCCCACGATCGCGAAGACCGGCGCGTCGTAGCCGCGGATCTGCAGGTTGCCGGGGCCACGGTAGGGCCGCACGACGTCCTTCTTCTTCGCCCGCAGCCGCGCGACGGAGGCGTGCGCGAACGTGAACGACAGCAGCGCTCCGAACGCGTAGAGGTTGCCGAGGAAGCCCTCCTGGCCCGGCAGGATGGTCCCGATGGCGATCGCCGAGAAGAGCAGGATCCCGATCCACGGCGTGCGGTACTTCGGGTGCAGCTGCCGCAGCCGGTCGGGCAGCTGGCGGTGGATGCCCATCGAGTAGGTGAGCCGCGAGACGCCGATCAGGCCGGCGTTGGTGGCGAGGAAGAGGATCGTCGCCGCCAGCAGGCCGACGTAGATCTCCCCCACGCCCTGCAGCGGGCCGAGGTCGATCTGCTTGACGACGCCGAGGATCGGGTCGCCGGCGTAGCCGCCCTCCTCCTCGGTCAGGCCCAGCAGCGTGAAGTAGTCGCCGTTGGGAGCGCGCTGGACCGGCAGCGCCGAGAGCGCGACGGCCGGGAGCGTGAAGTAGATCGTGAACACCGCGATGCGCACGCGATTGATGGCGATCGGGATCGTCTTCGTCTCGTCCCTGGCCTCCTCGGCCATGTTCGAGATCGTCTCGATGCCCGTATAGGCGAGCATCCCGATCGGGATCGCGAGGATGAAGTCGCGCCACGTCGGCGCGATGCCGAGGTGGACGTTGTCGGCCAGCGTCGTGGGCGAGAAGACGAGCACGAACCCGACGAGCACGAGCAGCACCTGGGTCAGGAAGTCGGTGACGGCGAGCGTGACGTTGAGCGTGGTCGACTCCTTGACCCCGCGGACGTTGATGATCGCCAGCACGACGATCACGAACGCGCCGGCGATGATGTCCCCGGGCGAGGAGCGCAGGGGCTCCCAGAACAGGCCGCCGATGTAGTGCGGGACGAAGAACGCCGAGATCGCGACGGTGATGACGTAGGTCAGCATCTGCGCCCAGGCGGCGAAGAACGACCAGAACTCGTTGAACGCGCGGCGCGCGAAGCTCGACGAGCCACCCGCCTCCGGGTACATCGACGTCGCCTCGGCGTAGGTGGCCGCCGTCATGAAGAAGAAGACGCCCGTGATGATGAAGACGATCGGCGTCAGGCCCAGCGCGTAGGACGCGACGAGGCCGAGCGCGTAATAGATCGACGAGCCGACGTTGCCGTAGGCGGTGGAGAAGAGCGCGTTGGCCCCGAGAACCCGCTCCAGCCCTTCCAATCGGCGTCTTGCCATGTCTTACCGCGATTCTAGGCTGCCACTGGGCCGAGGCCAACGTCGCCGCGCCGGTGGAGGAGCGGCGCGCGGGCCATGGTCGCCACGCGCGACCTCCTCAGCGGTTGACGGCGACGGCGTCGAGCCGCACACCGCGGCGGGCGCGCACCTTCAACGTGTGGCGCTTCCGGCGCAGCCCGGCAAGCGCGAACGCCGGCCGCCGCAGGCCGGTGCGGCCGCGCCTGATCCTGGGCGGGCGGCCGTCGACGACGACGATCAGCGAGCGCCGCCGCGAGCAGGGAACAGCGCGATGCCGGTGCCGCGGAACCGCAGCGAGCCGCGGGCCGGCGCTCGCCGCGCGACGGCGACGGTGCCGCCGAAGGCGCCGCGGCGTCGCCCGCGCTGCCGGTGGCGGGGGCGTCGACCAGCACCCGGCCCGCCGCGGCGCCGGTGATCGGCGCGTCGGAGGTGAGGATCCGCAGCCGGCTCGGCTTGCCGCACTGCCAGTCGTCGCCGGGCACGGTCCACGACAGCCGGCCGCCGGCCAGAGCAAGCCGAGCCGGCGACGCCGGCGGGCGCGTATCCGTCCCATACGCGCCCGTGGAGCGCTCGTCGTGGCGCGAGGTCCACCACTGGTCGTTGGTCGTGCACACCGGCGAGCCCGTCTTCCATGCGAACGCGTTGCCCTCGCGCGTGAGCGTCGCGATGTCGAGCCTGTTGTCGCCGTCGATGTCGCCGATCGCCGGCACCGCGAAGATCCAGCCGCCCGTGAACTTCGGGAAGCCCGTGCCCTCCACCCCGGTGGCGTTGATGTCGCGCAGCAGGTAGAGCCCGGTGCCGACCAGCAGCTCGCGACCGGGCGCGTCGGAGACGTCGGCGACGGACGGGCTCGAGAGCAGTTGGTAGTCCTCGACCGCCTGCGGATAGGCGGGCAGCGACTGGCCCGTCACGCCGTTCCAGGCCTGCACGACGTGGTTGTAGGGCAGGTTCTGGCCGACCGCGATGCCGAGGTTGACGAGCCCGTTGAGCGTCAGGCCGCCGCGCATCACCTCGAGGCCGGGCAGCCCGTCGAGGTCGGCCACGATCGGGTTCTCGAACAGGTTGAGCACCTTCGACTTGTCGACCGCCTCGCCGCCGCCGGGCGAGGAGTCGAACGTCGTGCGCGTCGAGCCGTCGCCCCCGTAGGCCTGGACGTCGCCGGACACGACCCCGCCGATGACCTCGAGCTTCGAGTCGCTGTCGAGGTTGCCGAGCACGTGGTCGTAGCTCGGCGCGACGAGCGGCAGGGCGTCGGGCACCGCCCCGTTCGGCTTGATCGGCCAGCCGGGCAGGACGTGGCCGTGCGCGTCGAGCGCGTAGGTGCGCCCGGAGCCGCCGATCGCGTTGGCGAGGATGTTGACGAGGCCGCCCTGGAGCAGGCCGGGGAGGTCGGTCGGACCGCTCGGCGCGCCGGGCGCGCTGGGGTTGGGGTCGAACTCCGCGGTCGGCGTGACGATCTCCGGCCGGCCGTCGCCCGTGATGTCGCCGACCGCCGGCGTGGTGATGATCTCCGCGCCCGGCAGCGCCGGGTCGCGCAGCTTCACGGGGAAGCCGGAGAGCGCCTGGCCCTTGCCGTTCCACGCGTAGACGTGCTGGTCGAGCGCGCCGATGGCGATCTCGAGCGCGCCGTCGCCCTGCAGGTCCGCGAGCGCGGGCGAAGCGATGAAGCCGCGCTTGACATGGTTGCTGCGCGTGCGGTCCTGCGGGCGCGAGAAGTCCGGGTTCACGCGCACGGGGAAGCCCGGCACCGGCGAGCCGTCCAGGTTCCAGGCGTAGACGTGCTCGCCCGCGGAGTCGACGATCTCGGGCTCGAGGTCGCCGTCGATGTCCCCGATCGCGGGCGTGCGCAGCGCCTCGCGCGGCGGCGCGACGCGGGAAAAGCCCGGCGCGCCGGGGTGCACGTTCGCGGCCACGCGGGTCTCGACGGGCTTGCCGCCGTCGAAGGAGGCGAGCGGGGCGCCGGTGCGGTCGAGCACGTGCAGCGCGCCGCTCGCGTCGGCGAGCACGACGTCGAGGCGGTTGTCTCCGTCTACGTCCCACAGCCGCTCGGAGGCCTCGCCGCCGGTGCCGAGGTGGCGCATCCATCCGGGGAGCAGCGTCCGGTCGCGGTAGGCGAAGAGCTCCTTGCGATCCTCGCCCGCGTTGCCGTCGGCGTCCCTCACGCGCACGCGGACGGTGAAGGCGGGCTCGTTGGGGTCGGTGTCGCCCGGCCCTTTGGCCGGCGCGGTCGGGTCGTTGGCCGCACCGCCGCCGGGTCGCGCGTCGAGCGCGGCGCGGATGGCGGCGAGGTCGATCGTGCCGAGCGTGCCGTCGACCGGGCCGGAGGCGTTGTGCTCGGGGCCCGCGGGGCGGAACTCCGACTCGGCCGGCTCGGCGCCCGGCGCCCACTCCAGGCGGTAGGCGAACGGCCCGGTGCGCGCCGACACGCGCCCGCCGACGGTGACCGACGTCTGGTCGCGCACCCGCAGCGGCGAGAACCAGTCGGGCGAGGTGATGAGCGCCTGCGGCGGGATCTTCCCTTGGCCGATCCGCTCGAGCGCGAGCCCGAGGTCCGGCCGGCCGTAGCCGAAGTGCTGGTCCCAGCCGGGCTGGGCCGGATCGGGCACGCCGTTGCCGGCCGTGTTCTCGCCCACGACGTCCTCGGCCGTCTCGGTGAACAACTGCTTGATCTCGTTGGGCGCGAGGTGGAAGCCCTTGTCGCGGCCGTAGGAGGCGATCAGCCCCGCGGCGCCCGCCGCCTGGCCGGTCGCCTGCGAGCCCGTGACGGCGGGCATCGCGATGTGCGCGTGAGCGCCGTACTGCGTCGTGCCGGAGTTGCGGAACCAGGTCCCGATCGGCGCCGGCGTGTCGACGCCGAGGTCACCGAGAAAGCCGCCGACCTCCGCGTCGCTCGAGCCGATGCCCTGCTGGTCGGCGACCGTGCCCTGGACCATCATCGCCTCGTCGTAGGTCGTCGGCCAGTTGTGGTCGGCGGTGTTGAGGTCGCTCGAGACGACGGCGAAGAAGCCGCCGCGGTGCTAGGCGTCGCGCATCGCCTCGCGCGCGAAGCGCGTGTTGGTGAGGCCGCCGAGCGCCGACTCCACGATGTCGATCCCGTTGTCGGACGCGTACAGGCTCGCGAGCCCGAAGTTGTTCGTGTCGACCACGAACGTGTCCCACACGCGCAGCGGCACGATCTGGCAGCGCGGGCACAGGCTCGTGGAGCCGGCGCCCTCGTCGGTCAGCTGCCCCGCCTCCTGTGCGCGGCCCGTGCCGTGGTTCGCGGCCGAGGCGTAGCTCGAGGCGTCGTAGGGGTCGTTGTCGTTGTCGAAGAAGTCCCAGCCGGCGATGTCGTCGACGAAGCCGTTGTGGTCGGAGTCGCTGCCGTCGGAGAACGCCGGGAGGAGGTCGGAGGCGTCGAGGATGTCGTCGGCCTCGTCGTTGCCGGCGGTCTTGGAGACGCGCGAGTCGCCCGCGTAGTCGTCGACGTTGGACGCGCCGTCGCCGTTGCAGTCGTCGCGGCCGCACTGCGGGGTCGGGAGCTCGGCGGCGTTGAGCGCGATCTTCGAGCGCAGCGAGTCCTCGCCCCAGCGGATGCCGGTGTCGAGGATCGCGATCCGCACGCCGGGCCGGCCGATCGAGCGCTTCCAGGCGCGGTCGGCCGACACGCCGGGGAGCTGCCCGAGCGGGTTGCGCCCGGCGAGCGTGTTCTGCGCCTGCTGGCGCGTCGTCTGCGCGGGGTTCTTGTATGTCGCGGTGGTCTGCGTCGACTGCGGCGCGAAGCCGAAGCGCTCGTAGTTCTCGTCGAACACGGTCGAGCAACCGCCGCCGCCCTCCGCCGCCGGCTCGGCGCAGTCGAAGGCCGGGTCATCGGGCGTGTTCAGGCGCGCGCTCTCGTCGGGGTTCGAGCCCGGGAAGGCGGCGAGCGCGGCCCCCGGGAGGAGCCCGAACACGAGGAGCACCGCCAGCGCGACACGACGCATTCCGCGGAAATCTAGTCGGGCGGCGACGGCCGCGCGCCGGTCCGCCCGCCGCGTAGGCTGGGTCGATGCCGACCTACGAATATCTCACCGACGTCATGACCCACGGCCTCCTCGGGCGCAAGGAGGAGGAACTGGACCGCAAGGAATTCGAGGAGCGGCTCAACCGCCTCGGCGGCGAGGGCTGGGAGTTCGAGAAGGTCCTCACCCACATGGCGCTCAACGGCGAGAAGGACGGGCACGTCCTGATCTTCAAGCGCGAGCGCGGCTGAGCCTGCAGACCCTCAGCCGCGCCGAGCTCACCGCCGCGCTGGCCGCGCGGCAGGGGCTGATCGAGCGCTCGCGCCTCTCCCCCGCGGAGGCGATCCGGCGATTCGCGCCGCTGCAGGCCCAGCACCCGCCGGCGCCCTACATCGCGCTCGCCGCGCGGCTCGAGGGCTTCGCGCGCGAGGACCTCGAGGCGGCGATCACGGCGCGCACCGTCGTCAAGACGACGATCATGCGCATGACGCTCCACCTCGCCGAGGCCGGCGACTACCCAGCCTTCGCGCAGCTGGCCCGCGAGGCACGGATGCGGACCTGGCGCAAGCAGTACGCGCACCTCGGCGAGGCGGATGTCGCCGCGGAGCTCGGCGCCTGGCTCGGGCAGCCGCGCACGAACGACGAGATCCGCGAGCGCGTCGGGCGCTACGAGGGCGTCACGAACGAGCCGTGGACGCCGATCAACTTCGCCCGGAACCTGCTCCCACTCGTGCAGCTCCCGCCCGCCGGGCACTGGGGCGACCGCCGCCGCCCGAGCTTCGTCGTCGACCCGCGGCCGCGCCCCGACCCCGCTGATGCGGCCCGCCTCGTCCTCGCGCGGTATCTCGCCGCCTTCGGGCCCGCGAGCCGCCGCGACGCTGCCACGTGGGCCGGCGTCGCGCAGCGCGACTTCACCGCCGGATGGGAGCGGCTGGAGACCGTCGCCTACCGAGACGAGCGGGGCACAGAGCTGCTCGATCTCCCAGGCGCCGCGATCCCGCGCGCCGACACGAGGCCCCCCGTCCGGCTGCTGGCGCACTGGGATCAGGTGCTGCTCGCCTACGCCGACCGCGAGCGCATCTTCGCCCCCGAGGTCGAGGCCATCAAGCTCACGCTCAGCGGCGAGCCGTCCGTCACCGTCGACGGCCGGGTCGCCGCGAGCTGGAAGCTCGAGCGCGGGGCCGGCGCGGTCCGCCTCACCGTCACCCCGCACATCGAGATCGGCCGCGCGGCGCGCGCTGAGATCCGCGCCGAGGCGGAGCGCACCGCCCGCTTCTGCGAGCCGGACGGGCGCTCCTTCGCGGTGGCCGGGATCTAGCGCACGCGCACCTGCTGGCGGATCACGGTCTCGTGGCCGCGCCGGTCGGCGAACGTGAGCAGCAACGTGTAGCGGCCCCGGGAGAGGCGGCGATGGCCGCGGAGCGAGACGCGGCCCCTCGCGCCCCGCCTGACCGCCCGCGCGCCGCTCGCGTAGACGCGGTGGCCACGGGTGATCCGCGCGCGCACCCTCGCGCTGCTCGCGCCCGCCTTGAAGCGGACGACGCAGGTCACCTTGACCTTGCGGTGCCGGACCTTGCCGGGCTTGCAGGTCACGACGGCATCGCGGCCGTTCGCGCCGGCCGGGCCCTGCGCGCCCTGGTCGCCCCTGGGACCGGATGGCCCCGCGGCGCCGTTGGTGCCGTTCGTGCCGTTCGTGCCGTTGATCCCGGCGGCGCCGCTGGCGCCCGTCGCGCCCGTCGCGCCCGTCGGGCCCGCGGGACCGGCGGGCGGGGCCGGCGGCGGCGTGGCGTTCCCGCCCAGCGGGATGCCGCCGGGGCTCGTCGGCGCGTTGCTGACGAAGCGGAGCGTCCCGCTCGCCGCGCCCTCCGTCACCGGCGTGAAGCGCACGCTGACCTGGCAGGACGCGCCCGGTACGACCGCCTCACCGCTGCAGCCGTCGCCGCTGACGGCGAACTCGTCAGCGTCGCTGCCGCTCGGCCGCACGCTCGAGACGAGGAGCGGCGCAGCACCGGGGTTATTGACCGTCACCGTCTGCGAGGCGCTCCGGGTTCCCACCGGCTGGTCGCCGAACGTCAGGCCCGGGTTCGGGGTGAACGTGATTACCGCCCGGCTCGTGTTGCTCAGCAGCGACGCCGTATTGGCATTGCGGTTCGCGGACACGAGATCGAGCCTTCCATCCCCGTTCATATCGCCCGCTGCGAGCCCCCGCGGGGAGGTGCCGACCGGGTGGGTCACCGGCGCCGCGAAGCCGCCGCTGCCGTTCCCGCGCAGCACCGAGACGTTGTAGGGCGCGATGCCGATGGCAACCGCGAGATCCGGGTTGCGGTCGCCGTCGAGGTCTGCGACCACGATCGAGCGGGGGCCGGTGCCGACGGCGTGGTCGACCGGCGCGGCGAAGCCGCCCGCACCGTCCCCGAACAGCAGCGCCACCGCCGAAGGTGCGACGCTGGCGACTGCAAGGTCGGCGAGGCCGTCGCCGTTGAGATCGGCGACCGTCACCGAGTTCGCGAAGCCGCCGACCGGATGGTCGACCGCGGCAGCGAAGCCGCCCGTGCCGTCTCCGAGCAGGACGGACACGGTCTGGGGGCTCGTGTTGGCCGTCACCACATCGGTCTCGCCGTCCTGGTCCGACGAGGCCCAGTCCCATATGCCGATTCCGGCCGTGCAGTGCTTGACCGCCGCGTCCATGTCCAGGTACTGCAACGATGGCTGCTTGCCGGCCACGATCACGTTGACGTAGTC
>JBDTMF010000060.1:0-21434 GCA_039934455.1 Solirubrobacteraceae bacterium | reverse complement strand
GCTCACGCCGGGCCCGCGATTGTTTAACGTGCGCGTCATGCCCGCCTACGTGATCGCCGACGTCCGCGACGCCCGCGACCAGGAGGCGCTCGTCGAGTACCGCCGCGGCAACACCGACTCCGTCGCCCGCCACGGCGGGCACTTCATCGTCCGCGGCGGCGCCTTCGAGCTGCTCGAGGGCGAGTGGGACACACGCCGGATCGTGATCGCGGAGTTCCCGGACATGGCCACCGCGCGCGGCTGGTACGAGTCGGACGACTACGCGCCGCTGAAGGCGCTCCGGCAGTCGGCCTCCGACACCAGCATCATCCTCGTCGACGGGGTCTAGGCCACCGTGCCGGAGTCACTCGTGCGCGAGCAGGTCCGGACCTCCGCCGGCTCCGAGGCCGCGTTCGTCTTCCCCGCGCGGCGCGGCCGGATGCGCCTCGCGCTCACGCCGACCCGGGTCATCGCGACGAGCGCCGCCGGCACGGTCGAGCTGGCGTGGAAGGGCGTCGCCGGCGTCGTCATCGACCAGCGCGTGCTCGGCATCGCGGCCACCAGGCCTGAAGCCGCGGTCTGGACGCGCGGCCGCTGGCTGGGACGACTCAACCAGCGCGCCACCCCCTACGCAGTCTCCTTCAAGGCCGACGCCTTCGCGGCCGAGGCGGGGGCCATCGTGCAGGCGATCATGCGCTACCAGCGCAACGCCCGCCAGCGCCGCTCGATCGGGAGCGAGGAGGAGCACGCTCGCCTCCTGCGCGAGCTCGGCGAAGCGCCGCCCGCGCGCGCTTAGACTCCGACCACTTGCTGGTCGGACGGGATGACGAGCGCGCTCGGCTCGGGCGCATGATCGAGGCAGCGCGCGAGGGGCGCAGCGCCGCCCTGCTCGTGCACGGCGGGGCCGGGATGGGCAAGACGTCGCTGCTGCGCGACGCGGCCGAGCAGGCGACCGGCCTGCGGGTCCTGCGCGCGCGCGGAATCGAGTCGGAGTCGCACCTGCCGTTCGCCGGGCTTGTCGGAGTTGCTCGCCCCGCTGCTCGACCTGCGCAGCGAGATCCCACCCGTGCAGGCGATGGCGCTCGGCGGCGCGCTCGCGCTCGAGGCCACGCCGGTCACCGAGCGCTTCGCCGTCGCGGCCGGCGTGCTCAGCCTGCTCGTCGCAGCGGCGGGCGGCAACCCGCTGGCGCTGCGGGAGATCCCGCGCGGTCTGAGCAACGACCAGCGCGCCGGCCGCGACCTGACGCTCGCCCCGCTGCGGCCGGGCGACACGCTCGAGCGCGCGTTCCGCCGCCGCGTCGACGCGCTCCCGGAGGCGACCCGCCACGCCCTGCTCGTCGCCGCTTGCGCCGAGACCGTGCGCGCCGACGTGATCGCGGGCGCCCTCGCCAGCGCCGACCTCCCCCCGGGAGCCCTCGAGCCCGCCGAGGCGGCCGGGCTGCTGACCCTGCGCGGCCGCGAGATCGAGTTCGACCACCCACTCGTGCGCGCAGCGGTCTACCACGGCGGCAGCCCGGCCGAACGCCGCGAGGCCCACCGCGCGCTCGCCGACGCCTTCCCCGCTCGCAGCGCCGAGCGGGCATGGCACCGCGCCGCGGCTGCCCCGATGCCGGACGCCGGGGTCGCGCAGGCGCTGATGGACGCTGCCGGCGACGCCCGCGGCCGCGCCGCCTTCGCCGCCGCCGCGCGCGGCTTCGCGCGCGCCGGGGAGCTCTATACCGACGACGACGAGCGCGGGCAGGCGATGCTCGAGGCGGCCGGCGCGGCCGCGATCGCCGGGGACCTGCGGCGCGCGTTCGAGCTCGCCGAGGCGGGGGCTCGGCTCGCGGCCGACCCGCTGCTGCAGGCCGACCTGCGCCCGATGGCCGCGCGCACCCAGATGCGCCTCGGCGATCCGCTGCGCGCCGGCCAGGCGCTCGTGCGCGAGGCCGAGCGGATCGAGGCGCTCGATCCGGTGCGCGCCGGGGCGTTCCTGCTCGAGTCAGCGGTCACCCACATGATCGACGGCACGTTGCGCGCGATGGCCGAGACCGCCCTGCGCGTACGCGAGGTCACCGCCGGCGCCGCGCCCGGGCTCGAGTTCCTCGCCACGCTGCTGACCGCCGAGGCCTACCTCGCGCTCGGCAAGACCGCCGCGGGCGACGAGCTGCTGCAGGCCTGCGAGAGCGTGCTGCTCGGCGACGAGCCGGTGCTCGGGCCGCCGGAGGTGCTGGGGATGGCCGCCCACGCGTCGGTGTGGACGGAGCGGATCGACCGCGCCGAGGCGCTCTTCGACCGCCTGATCGGCTCGTTGCGCGACGTCGGCGCCGCGGGCTCGCTCGTCTATCCGCTCGCCGCACGCTCGCACCTCGACTTCCGCACCGGCCGCTGGCCCGCAGCGCTGGCGGGCGCCGATGAGTCCGTCCGCCTCGCGCGCGAGACCGGCCAGGAGTCACTGCTCGCGCACGGCCTCGGCGCGCTCGTCGAGATCGAGGCGGGGCTCGGGCGCGCGGAGGCGGCGCGCGAGCACGCGAACGAGAGCGTCGGGCTCTGCCAGGCCCAGGGGGCGCCCGCCACCGCGATCTACGGCTACGGCGCGCTCGGACTGCTCGAGCTCGGGCTGGGCAACCTCGAGACCGCCCGCGGCCACGGGCTCTCCGCCGAGCGCGCGTTCGGCGAGACCGAGGGCGACGAGCCCGGCGTGGTCCGCTACGCGCCGGACCTGATCGAGGCGCTGGAGCGCCTCGGCGAGGCCGACGAGGTCCCGGCCCGGATCGACGAGCTCGCCCGCCAGGCCGACCGGCCGCTGCACTCCTGGACCCAGGCGGTGGTCGAGCGCCTGCGCGGCCTGATGGCGAGCGACGACGACATTGACGCGCACTTCGCGCGCGCGCTCGCGCCGCACGCCCAGTCGCGCCAGCCATTCGAGACCGCCCGCACGCAACTGCTCCACGGCGCGCGCCTGCGCCGCGCCGAGCGCCGCGCCGACGCCCGCTCGCCGCTCAGCGCCGCGCTGACCGTGTTCGAACGCCTCGGGGCCGACCCCTGGGCCGAGCGCACCCGCTCGGAGCTGCGGGCCACCGGCGGCCCGACCGGCTCAGCCGCGCCCGCCATCGCGACCGACGAGCTGACCGCCCAGGAGCTCCAGATCGCGCTCCAGGTCGCCCAGGGCCGCACCAACCGCGAGGTCGCCGCCGCACTGTTCCTCAGCGCGAAGACGATCGAGTACCACCTCGGCTCGATCTACCGCAAGCTCGGGATCAGGCGGCGCGGGGAGCTCGCGAGGGTTCTGGCGGGCTGGAACGACAACTGCGCTGGGTAGGGAAGCGAGGGAGCCGCCCGCGCGGCAACCCCATACATCCCCGCTCGACCACACTTCCGGCGGCGGTTGGGGAGTTCTCCGTGCCCGAGCCGAGTAACTCCCCACGACACGGCCGGACCCGGTCGAGTGGGGAGTTATCCGGCCAGATCCCTGACCACCGGCCGAAACCCAGCCCCACCCAGCCGCTGTTGACGTTCGCCGGTCAAGCCGCGAACGCCACGCAGCCGCTACCCGGCAGCCTCCGCCTTCCGCAGACCGCGCACCGACCAGACCAGGAACAGCGCGGCGAGCGCCACCGCGATCCCGTAGGCCAGGACCGCGTCGAACGACTGGCCGGAGATGAGGTCGCGGCCGCCCTCGATCAGCGGGGTGAAGGGGTTGACCTTGGCGACCGCGTGGACCCAGCCGCCGAGCAGGGCGAGCGGGACGTAGACGGGGGCGAGGAAGAGGATCAGGAACACGGGCATCTGCATCGCCGGGCCGGCCTGGATCGTCCGCATGCGGAACGCGACGCCGAACGCGAACAGCGCCGCGATCAGGTTGACGATCAGCGCCAGCACGATCAGCCCGAACAGGTCCACGCCGCTGCCGTCGATCTGCATCCCGACGACCAGGGCCACGACGAACAGGAGGACGCCGACGATCAGCGATCGGGCCAGGCCGGCCAGCAGGTAGCCCGCCAGGATCCCGAGCCGGTTCGGGGCCGCCAGCATCAGGCGGCGGGCGATGCCGCGCTCGAAGTCGGCGGCGACGCTGAAGCCGGTGAAGACGCCGCCGAAGGCCGCGGACTGGAGGAGCACGAACACGAACTGGAACGCCGTGTAGCCGGTCGGGAAGTCGAAGCCCGGGGCGTGGCTGACGCTCGACAGGCCGCCCGCGAACGCGGTGAAGAAGAACAGCGGGAAGATGATCGACGGCAGCAGGAAGGCCGGGTTGTGCGTGAAGTTGTGGATCTGGCGCCAGGCGACGGCGCGGGCGACGGCCCAGAAGCGGCTCATGTCCGCACCAGCCGAGTCCGCAGCGCGCGCGACGCCCCGAAGATGCCGAGCGCGCACAGCACCAGCGCGATGGCGAAGCCGCGCCACAGCGCCTGGCCGTCCCAGCCCAGGACGACCACCGAGCGGATGCCCTCTACCAGGTAGGAGACCGGGTTCCAGGTCGCGATGGTCCGGAACCATTCCTGCTCGATCAGCGGCCGCGGAAGCGCCTGGGAGGACAGGAAGAGGAACACGAAAAAGACCGGGAAGAGGCCCTGCACCGCCTCGCCCGACCCCGCGCGGAGCCCGACCAGCGCGCCCAGCGAGGCGAACGCGAGCGCGACCAGGAACGCCAGCACGATCAGCACGAGCACGCCGCCGACGCCGGCCTTGACCTCCAGCCCCGCGGCGAAGCCGACGGCGAGGTAGATCAGCGACGACAGCGCCGCCACCGTCATCACGCCGGCCAGGTTGCCGAGCAGCAGCGCCGAGCGCTGCATCGGCGTCAGCGCGAGCCGCTTGAGGAAGCCGGTCTCGACGTCCCGCGCCAGGCTCGAGCCGGCGTTGATGGACGCGAACAGCGCGCCCTGCATGAACGGGATCGCGATCGCGAAGTTGAGGTAGGAGTCGGTCGGGAAGCCCGGCAGCTTGGTGGCCGCGGCGAGCCCGCCGGTGTTGACCGCCAGCAGGCACAGCGGGAACAGGATCGGCGGCACGATGAGGGCGGGCTGGCGCAGGGTCTGGGTGACCGACCGCCGCGCCATCTCGCCGATCTGGGCGAGCAACGTCCTCAAGCCGGCACCACTTCCCGCTCCGAGGTGTCCTCGGCGGGGGTGTCGACGTCGAGCTTGTGGCCGGTCTTGGCCAGGAAGACGTCGTCGAGCGAGGGTGAGTGCAGCTGGAAGTGCTCGATGCCCACGTTCTCGGCGTCGAGCGCGCGCACGACGGCGGCGAGCTCGTCGGCCCCGCGCTCCAGCCGGACCGCGACGGCGCCCTCCGGGGCATCGACCGCCGCGCCGAAGCGCTCGAGGACGGTCGCGAGGCGCGCGCAGCCCTGCGGGTCGGCGGGGATGACCTCGAGGCTCGGGCGGCCGACCTCGGCCTTCAGCGCGCTCGGCGTGCCCTCGGCGACGATCCGGCCCTGGTCGATGATCCCGACCCGGTCGGCGAGGACGTCGGCCTCCTCGAGGTACTGGGTGGTCAGCATCACGGTGACGCCCTCGTCGTGCGCGAGGCGCCCGACCTCGGCCCACAGGTCGGCGCGGCTCTGCGGGTCCAGGCCCGTGGTGGGCTCGTCGAGGAAGAGGATGCGCGGCGAGTGCACGAGCGCGAGCGCGAGGTCCAGCCGGCGCTTCATGCCGCCCGAGTAGCCGCCCACCTTGCGGTCGGCGGCGTCGGTGAGGCCGACGCGCTCGAGCAGCTCGATCCCGCGCGAGACGCGCTCGCGCTTGGGCAGGCCGTGGAGCGTGGTCTGCAGGCGCAGGTGCTCCCGGCCGGTCAGCAGCGAGTCGAGCGCGGCCTCCTGGAGCGCCGCGCCGATCGACTCGCGCACATGGGCGCCCTCGCTGACGATGTCGTAGCCGCCGACGCGCGCGGTGCCCGCGGTCGGCGGGAGCAGCGTGGTGAGCATCAGCACGGTGGTGGACTTGCCGGCGCCGTTCGGCCCCAGGAACCCGTAGATCTCGCCCGGCTCGACGCCGAAGTGGATGCCGTCCACCGCGCGGATGCCGCCCTTGAACTCGCGGACGAGGCCTTCGACCTCGATGCCGTTGTCTGAAGTCATGGCGATGAGCGTACCGGAAAATATTTGAGCCTGCCAATGGTCTCTGTGTGTTACAGTCAAACCATGTCAACGTCGACGGTGTCGAGCACCGCCGCGAAGGAAGCGTGGGCGCTGTTCTGGCGCATCTTCACCGCGGACAAGCCCCGGCGGATGGCGACGCTGAACGAGCTTGGCCTGGCGCCGATGCAGTCGATGGCGCTGATGCAGCTGCGGCCGGGCGAGCCGATGCCGATGAGCGCGCTCGCGACGGCGCTGATGTGCGACAACTCGAACGTCACGGGCATCGTCGACCGGCTCGAGGCCCAGGGCCTCGTCGAGCGCCGCCCCTCCGAGCACGACCGCCGCGTCAAGACGCTCGCCGTGACGCCGAAGGGCATCGAGGTCCGCGGCCAGGTCGAGCGGCAGATGAGCGTCCCGCCACCGCCGCTCGCGAACCTCTCTGACGGCGACGCCGCGACGCTCCGCGACATCCTGACGCGGGCGCTAGAGGTCTGAGAGCAAGCGCTCCGGCGGGCCGACGTACTTCGCGGACGGCCTGATCAGCCGCCCCTCGCGCTTCTGCTCGAGGATGTGCGCCGACCAGCCCGCGGTCCGCGCGCAGGTGAAGAGGCTCGTGAAGAGGTTGCTCGGCACCTCGGCGTGGTCGAGCACGACGGCGGACCAGAACTCGACGTTGGTCGCGAGCACGCGATCGGGCCGGCGCGCCTTCAACTCGGCCAGCGCGGCCTTCTCGAGCGCCTCGGCGACCTCGAAGCGCTCGGACCCGATCTGCTCCGACGTGCGCCGCAGCACGCGGGCGCGCGGGTCCTCGGCGCGGTAGACGCGGTGGCCGAAGCCCATGAGCCGGTCCCCGCGGTCCAGCGCCTCCTTGACGTACTTCTCGGCGTCGCCGGACTCCTCGACCTCGTCGAGCATCTTCAGCACGCGGGCGGGCGCGCCGCCGTGGAGCGGGCCGGAGAGCGCGCCGACGGCCCCGCTCAGCGCCGCGGCGACGTCCGCCCCGGTGGACGCGATCACGCGGGCCGTGAAGGTCGACGCGTTCATGCCGTGCTCGGCGGCCGAGATCCAGTAGGCGTCGATCGCCTTGACGTGGTCCGGATCGGCCTCGCCGCGCCAGCGGATCAGGAACCGCTCGGGAATCGAGGTCGCCTTGTCGATCTCGGTCTGGGCCACGGGCGGGCGGCCGGTGCCGCGCGCGGACTGCGCCACGAAGGAGAGCGCCATCACCGACGCGCGGGCGAGGTCGTCGCGCGCCTGCTCGTCGGAGATGTCGATCAGCGACTGGAAGCCCCACTCGGGGCCGAGCATCGCGAGCGCCGCCTGCGTATCCACGCGTGGGTCGCCCGAGCGGACGGCGAGGGGATGCGGCTGGGCGGGCGGCAGGCCCGGCTCGAGCGTGCCGTCGACCAGCAGCCCCCAGACCTGCTCGAACGGCACGTTGCCGACGATCTCCTCGATGTCGACGCCGCGGTAGCGCAGCGCCCCGCCGTCCCGGTCGGGCTCGGCGATCTCGGTGGCGAAGGCGACGACGCCCTCGAGGCCTGACTGGACGTCACCGCTCATCCGGCCTGAAAGGTTCGCAGGTCTCACGCTCGGGCGGTCGGCCACCGCTGAACGCACCAGAAAGCGGCTTTGACGCCGCGTCGGCGACCCGAATAGTCTGGCCACGGCGGATGGGGGACCTCACGTTCATGTCGGTCGGCGATCTCGCGGCGCATGTGCGCGGCGGCGAGTTGAGCGCGCGCGAGGTGACGACGGCCGCGCTGGAGCGCATCGAGGCGCTGGAGCCGACCGTGAACGCCTTCGTCGAGGTGGACGCCGACGGCGCGATCGCGGCCGCCGACAAGATCGAGCCGGGCGACGAGCGACCGTTCGCCGGCGTCCCGATCGCGATCAAGGCCAACGTCCCGGTCGCCGGCCTGACCATGAACTTCGGCTCGAAGTTCCTCGCCGAGCACCGCCCCGGGCACACCGCCTACCTCGTGCGGCGGCTGCAGGAGGCCGGCTTCGTGATCGTCGGCATGACGAACATGCCGGAGTTCGGGATCCTCCCGACCACCGAGCCGCGCCACGGTGGCCCGACCCGCAACCCGTGGGACACGAGCCGCACGCCGGGCGGCTCGTCGGGCGGGGCGGCGGCCGCCGTGGCGAGCGGGATGCTGCCGGTCGCCCACGGCAACGACGGGGGCGGCTCGCTGCGCATCCCCGCATCGTGCTGCGGCCTGGTCGGCCTCAAGCCGAGCCGCGGGCGCGTCTCGCGCGGGCCGGACCTCGGCGACTCCTACCTCGCCACCGACGGCGTGCTCACCCACACCGTCGCGGAGACCGCGATGCTGCTTGACGTCCTCTCCGGCTACGAGGTCGGCGACGCCACGTGGGCGCCGCGGCCCGCCGAGCCATACACGACCTCGATCCGCCGCGACCCCGGCCGCCTGCGCGTCGCCATGAGCGCGGACAACGCGCTCGGCGCCGACGTCGACCCCGAGTGCCTGCGCGGGATGCACGCCACCGGCGAGCTGCTGGCCTCGCTCGGCCACCACGTGGTCGAGGACGCACCGGCGCTCCCGGGCAAGGACCTGCTGCGCATCTTCAGCCGCGTGTTCGGCCCGGCGATCGCGCTCGGGGTGGCCTACGGCGAGTCGCTCGCCGGCCGGCCGCCCGAGGAGGACGAGATCGAGCCGCTGTCGCACGTGCTGTCCGACATGAGCCGCGCCATGAGCTCGGTCGAGTACCTGACGGCGCTCGCGCAGATGCAGGCGCTGGCCCGCGGCGTGATCGCGTTCTTCGCAGAGTACGACGTCCTGCTCACGCCGGCGCTGGCCGAGCGCCCGCTGGCGATCGGCGAGTGCAACGGGCTCGGTGAGGACCCGATGGCGGACTTCGCCCGCTCCGGCGACTTCACGCCCTACACGGCGCTCTTCAACGTCACCGGCCAGCCCGCGATCTCGATCCCCGCCGGCTTCGGCGAGGACGGGCTCCCGACCAACGCCCACATCGTGGCCAAGCCGCTGGGCGAGGACACGCTGCTCCAGCTCGCCGCCCAGCTCGAGACCGCGCGGCCGCCGGACGGCCGCCGCCCAGAGCTCAGCGCCGCCGCGGGCTAGGGACGGGACGCGCCGAGGACGGCCGCCAGCGCCCGCGGGTGGACCCCGAGCGCCTCGGCGTCCGCGGTGCCGCGGGGCGTGCGCATCGTCACCGCGAGCAGCTCCGCCTCGTCCCAGGTCGCCAGCGCCGCGGGGCCCGTCAGCGTCTCGTAGCCGCGCAGCAGCGGGCGCAGCAGCGGCGCGGGCAGCGGCAGCAGGCGCCGGCGGCGGTGCGCCGCGCGCAGCGCCACCTCGACGACCTCGCGATGGGTCAGCACGTCGGGCCCGGCGAGCTCGTAGCGGGCGTGGGCAGCGCCGGGGCGCTCCAGCGCCGCCAGCACGCAGTCGGCGACGTCCTCGGCCCAGATCGGCTGCGTACGCGCCCGACCGCGCCCGGCGAGGGGAACCGCCGGCAGCCACGCCAGCCGCTCGAGGCGCGCCAGGCGGCGGTCGCCCGGGGCGTAGACCAGCGATGGCGCGAACGTCGTGGTGCGCAGGGTCGCCTCGCCGACCGCGCGCTCGGCCAGCGCCTTGGCGCGATGCAGGCGGCCCGGATGGTGCGGCGTGGCGCCGAGCGCCGAGAAGAACACGAAATGCTCGGCCCCCGCGTGCTCCGCGGCCCGGAGGAGCCGCCAGGTGGCGACCCCCGCGAGCTCCTCGATTGTCGCGTGCGGCTGGTCGCGGTGGGATGCCGCGAGATGGACCACCGTGCGCACGCCGCGCATCGCCTGCCGCAGCGCCCGCGGGTCGGTCAGGTCGCCGATCGTGATCTGGACGCGGACGCGCTCAGGCCCGAGACGGCGGGGGTCCCGGACGAGGCAGCGCACCGGCTCTCCGCGCGCGGTCAGGCGGCGCAGGAGCGAGGAGCCGATCAGCCCCGTGGCGCCGGTGAGGAGCAGCACGGTTCCCTATGATGCCGCGCCATGGCCTATGTCATCGCCGAGCCCTGCATCGGGACCAAGGACAACTCCTGCGTGGAGGTCTGCCCGGTCGATTGCATCCACCCGACGCCCGACGAGCCCGACTACGACAAGGTCGAGATGCTCTACATCGACCCCGAGGAGTGCATCGACTGCGACGCCTGCGTCGAGGCATGCCCGGTCGATGCGTGCTTCGCGGAGGACCAGCTGCCCGAGGAATGGTCCAACTTCGCGGGCATCAACGCGCAGTACTACGCCGGCAAGTAGCCGCCTGAGTCAGCGACCTGACGGGTTTTCCGGCCTTCGCGGGTCGGTAGCCTGCGGGCTGTGGCCCCGGCCCTGGCCTCGATCGACCTGCTCCTGCTGTGCGTGATCACGCTCGGCATCGCGCTGCTGCAGACGCCCGTGCCGCGGCGCTGGGCGTTCGCCGCCGTCGCGCTGCTCGCGGTCCAGACGTTCGCGCTGCGTGCCATGGACCTGCAGCCCTTCGAGCCGAGCACCCGTCCCTCGCACGCGATCGTCCACAGCGTCGCCGAGGGCGTCGCGGTGATCGCCGTGGCCGCGCTCACCGCCGCGCTGCTGACCGTGATCTTCTTCCACTGCGCCCGCGCCTACGCGCGGGCCAAGCGCCGCTTCGAGGCGGCGCTGCGGGCTCAGGCCATCGGCAACGACATGCCGACCGGCTGAGGCGCCGCCGCCGGGGCCGGCTCCTGCATCACGGGCAGCTCGATCGGCGAGAGCGCGACGAGGCCGCGGGCCGCCTGGCGGACCGCCTGTGAGGCGGGGTCGTCGGGGTCCGTGAAGACCAGTGGCGTCCCCTCGTCGGCTTGCTCGCGCAGCGCCATCGTGAGCGGAACGGTGCCGAGCAACGGCACCTCGAGCTCGTCGGCCAGCCGCCCGCCGCCGCCCTCGCCGAAGATCGCGAAGCGCTCGCCGGAGGGCGTGGTGAAGCCGGACATGTTCTCGATCACGCCGACGATCTCGAGCTTGACCTTGTCGGCCATCTCGGCCGAGCGGCGCGCGACCTTCTGGGCCGCGGCCTGCGGGGTCGTGACGATCACGAACTTGGCCTGCGGCAGCAGCTGCGCGAGCGTCATCGAGACGTCGCCGGTGCCGGGCGGGAGGTCGATCAGGAGGTAGTCGAGCTCGCCCCAGGCGACGTCCTCGAGGAACTGGGTCAGCGCCTTGTGGAGCATCGGCCCGCGCCACACAACGGCCTCGTCCTCCTTGACGAAGAAGCCGATCGACATGACCTTCAGGCCTTGGGCGTCGAGCGGGATGATCTTGCGCTCGCCGTTGACCTTCGGGCGGTCTGCGCCGAGGCCGAGCATGCGCGGGATCGAGTAGCCCCAGACGTCGGCGTCGAGCACGCCGACGCGCTTGCCGTCCGCGGCCAGCGCGGCCGCGAGGTTGACGGTCAGCGAGGACTTGCCGACCCCGCCCTTGCCGGAGCCGATGCAGATCACGTTCTGGACCTGGGCGAGCGCGCCCTCGGGCAGCCCGCCGGGCCGGCCGAGCTTGCGCTGCAGGACGCCCTTCTCCTGGTCGGAGAGGACGTCGAAGCCGACGTTGCAGTGGGTGACGCCCTCGAGGCCCGTGACCGCCTTGGTCACGGCGCTCTGGAAGTGGCCCTTGATCGGGCAGCCGGGCGTGGTCAGCGACACGGTGACGTCGACGACGCCGGCGTCCTTGATGGTGATGGAGCGGACCATCTCGAGCTCGACGATGTCGCGCCGGAGCTCGGGGTCGATGACGGCCTTGAGCGCTTCGCGGATCTGGGCATCAGTCGGCATGGGGCAAAGGATAGAACCGGCTGTTCAAAGACCGACGGGGCGCCCTGACTGCTGGCGCCCCGACGGTTGAGGGAGGAGAGGTACTACACCGCCAGGCGGGATATGAGGCCTGGCAGCCTCACCCGGGGCCTGACCCCTCTCCGAGGCCGGTCCGGGGGAAATCCGTTTCCCTACGCGAGGGTCTTGACGACGCGCTCGCCGGCGGCGACGCCGGCCTGGACGGTCTCCTCGATGCGCCCGGCGACGGACGCGACCTGCTTGGTCACGACGTTCTCGCGACGCGCGGCCTCGCGCTCGACAGCGCTGACCTCACGGTCGAAGCGACGCTCACCGCGACGGATGACGCGCTGGGCCCGGGTGCGGACCTTGCGGGTCTCGGTCTGCCCGCGACGCTCGAGGCGGCGCAGAGTGACCCCGCGACGCGTGGTCAGCGTCTCGGCGATGTCGGTGGCGACGGTGGTGACGCGGTCACGCGCCTCCAGGACGGCGCCGACGTACACGAGGCCGGCACGCTCAGCGACGTTGCGGCCCTGCTTGGCCGTCGTCTTCGCGGCGGTCGCGTTGGCCTTGGCGGCGTCGCGGGTCTTGTTCTGCGCGGCGGTACGCATACGGCGGCCGGTCGTCTTCGTCGGCGACTTACGAGCCGTCGTGCGGGCCGCGGTGCCGCGCGAAGCGCTGCGGGTCGTGGTGCTCTTGCGAGCGGTGGTCTTGCGCGCCGGGCTCTTGCGAGCAGTGCTCTTGGTCGAGCCGGTGCTCTTGGCGGTGGTGCTGTTCGTGGTGGTGGCCATTTGTTGGTCCATCCCCTCTCGTGTGCTTCCCAGGTAATGATATTAGTTCTAAGTGCGCTGAGAGAATTGTACCCAGCGAACACATGTTTGTAAACCCCCAGGCGGAGCTTGTTACACGAGACTGGCAGAATGACCGCAGATAGCGGAAATCCGGCCACAAGTTTGTAACAAGCCGAACGTGCGTTCGCCATCGCCCTCGCGGCTCATGCGTGCGGGAGAGCGGGCGTGATCCCGCTCGTGGTACGGGCCAGCCAGCCGTCGGGATCGTCGAGCTCGCCGATCGTCGGCATCTGCTCGGGGCCCTCCCAGACGCGGTTGAGCGCCTCGATGCCGCCGGCCGCGACGACCGCGTCGCAGAACTTCTTGCCCTGCTCGTACTGGCGCAGCTTGAGGTCCATCCCGATCAGCTTCTCGAAGATCCGCAGCAGGCCGGAGCGGTCGCGGCGCCGCCGGTCCAGCGCGCCGCGCAGCTTCGGCAGGTCCGGGAGCACCTGGGCGCCGACGGCGTCCATGACGTGCTCGGCGTAGCCCTCGAGCACCGCCATGAAGGCCTGCATACGGTCGAGCGACGCACGTCGCTCGGGGCCGACGATCAGCGTCGCGACGTCCCCCTCACGCACCTTGTCAACGAGGCCCTTGAGGTCGTTGAGGTCGGGCAGGCTGAACATCTTCTTGGGATCGACCTGGAGCGCGCCGAGCAGCTCGCCCACGGTCTCGGCGAGGTGCGGGCGCAGCCACGGCACGCCGCCGAACTGCAGGGCGTGCGTGATCTCGTGCAGCGCGACCCACCGCAGCAGCTCGTCCGGATCGGCCTCGAGGGTGATCGCGGCCTGGGCGAGGTTCGGGGAGACGAAGAGCAGCCGCGCGGGCGCCTCGGGCTCGAGGATCGGGAACTCGTACTGGCCCAGCACCCGCTGGCCGAGCAGGCCCGAGATGGCGCCGACCTCGACCGCCAGCAGCGCCCCGCCGGCCGCGCCGACGACGCCGGAGAGCGGGCCCATCCCGCCGCCCAGCTTGCTCGCGACCGGCTCGAGCACCGTCCGCAGCGAGGTGAGGTTGCTCTGGATCCACAGCGGGCGGTCGACCGGCTCTGGGTGCGGCAGCGTCTCCGCACGCAGGCCCGTGTACTCGGCGACGAGCCGGGCGCTCTCCTCGGCGGGCCCGGCGACGTGCTCGAACTTGGCGGAATCCGGGGCGGGCTTGAGGCCGGCGATCCCCTCCGCGACGGTGGTGGCGAGCTTCCAGTCGATCATGGCTTTCATGGTGGCAGGGCGGGGGTCTCGGCCTTCGCGGTGGCGCGGGACGAACGTCAACGGCGGCATTGAGCAGGAGGGTTCGAACGGGGGGCGGTGGGACCCGATAAGTCCCCAGCCGAAGGCCACCGGCGCCGGTGTGGGGAGTTATCCGGGCAGAGGCCGAGTAACTCCCCGGCATGCCTCCCGATCCGATCGAGCGGGGACTTATCCGGCCAGATCCCTAACCACAGCCGAACCCTCGCCCTCACCACCCGCCCTTGACGTTCGCCACGCTGACCGCGGACGCCTCACAGCATCGGCACCCGCGCCAGTTCCTCGAGGCCCTGCGCCGTCCGCGCCGCGACCAGCGGCGAGTGCGGGATGAGGTCCAACGGCGCCCCCAGCGGGGTGGCGCAGCGCGGGAACGCGACGTGGCCGCCGGCCTCGCGCACGATCAGCTGCCCCGCGGCGGCGTCGACGGAGCGGCAGCCCTTGATCGTGACCATGCCATCGAGCCGCGCCGCGGCGACCTGGCAGAGCGTGGAGGCGATCGTCCCGAGCACCCGCAGGCGGTAGGCGCGCTCCGCCAGCGCGTCGATCGCCTCGCGGACCCAGCGCGGGTCGGCCGACTCGATGCCGAGCAGCTCGAGCCTGCCGTCCGGGCCGCGGCGCTCGCCCGGCTCGGTCGACAGCCGGCGGCCGTCCAGCCACGCGCCCTGGCCGCGGCGCGCGACCCACTCCTCGCCGGGGCCGAAGTCGTGGACGTAGCCGAAGAAGACATCCTCCATCGTTCCGCCGTCGGCGACCGCGATCGAGATCGAGTGATGGGGGAGGCCGCGCTTCGCGTTGACCGAGCCGTCGATCGGGTCGACCACCACGAGCGTGTCGGTGCCGCCGAAGTCGATCGTCCCCCGCTCCTCGCTGACCGCGGTGAAGCGCAGCCCCTCGTCGTGCAGCCCCGCGAGCTGGTCGAAGACCGCGTCCTCGGCGGCGGCGTCGATCAGCAGGGTGCGGTCGCCGCCCTCCCCGCGCGTGCCGACCTCGCGCACGCGCTCGGCGGTGGTGGGCTGGTCGCGGAGGATGCCGCGCAGCTCGCTCGTCGCACGACGGCAGATGCGCAGCCAGTCGGTGTCCCGGGCGGGATCGGGGGCAGCCACCGGGCCTATCCTACGGTGGTGTCGCCGACCCCCCGTCAGCTCGAGGCCATCGCCCACCCCGGCGGGCCGCTGCTCGTGCTCGGCGGCGCGGGCACCGGCAAGACGACCGTGCTGTGCGAGCGCTTCGCCTGGCTGGTGCGCGAAGGCGGCCTGGCGCCAGAGTCGATGCTCGTCCTCACCGTCTCGGACGCCGGCGCGACGGGGCTGCGCGAGCGGCTCGAGAGCAGCCTCGACGGCGGCTTCGACGAGCTGACCGTCACCACCGTGCACGACTTCTGCGCCCGCCTGCTCCACGACGAGGCGCTGGAGGCGGGCCTCGACCCGTTCGCCGCCCCCGTCACGCCGGCCGACCGCATCGCGATGCTGCTCGAGCGCATCGACGAGCTGCCGCTCGCCTCGCACGACCTGCGCGGCAACCCGAGCGCGATGCTGGGCTCGATCGTCGGCCGCATCGACCGGCTCAAGGACGAGCTCGTCTCCCACGACGACTACGCGGCGTGGGCAGGGACGCTCGGCCCCGAGGCCGACCGCGAGCGCGAGTTCGCCGCCCTCTACGCCACGCACGACCGCATGCTCGAGGAGGCGGGGACGCTCGACTTCGGTGACCTGCTGCTCAACGCCTTCCGCCTCCTGCGCTCCCAGCCACGCGTGCGGGCGCGGGTGACGGCACGCTACCGCCACCTGCTCGTGGACGAGCTGCAGGACGCGAACTTCGCCCAGGGCCTGCTGATGCGGCTGCTCGCGGGTGAGCACGGCCAGGTGAGCGCCGCCGGTGACGACGACCAGGCGATCCACCGCCTGCGCGGGGCCGCGGCGAAGAACCTGCGCGACTTCGAGGCCGACTGGCCGGCCGCCACGGTCGTCCGACTCGAGGAGAGCCACCGCTGCCCCGAGCGCATCCTCACCGCCGCGCGCGCGGTCGCCGCGCCCGCCCCGGATCGAATCGAGAAGGAGCTTTGGGGCCGCGGCGGCGGCGAGGTCGCATTCTGGCGCTGCGAGAGCGATCGCGCGCAGGCGCAGGCGGTCGCCGCCGAGATCGAGCGGCTCGTCGCGCACGACGAGCGAAGCGGCGACGAGGCCTCTGGCCGAGGCAGCGTGGCGCCCGAGGACGTCTGCGTGCTCGTGCGTTCCATCCGCAACGAGGGCCAGGCCGTCGCGGTCGCGCTCGAGGAGCGCGCCGTACCGCACCGGCTGGCGGGCGCGGCGGCGTTCTTCCAGCGCGCCGAGGTGCGCGACCTGCTGGCCTGGCTGCGGCTGCTCGTCGACCCCGGCGACGCCGGCGCGGTCGTGCGCGCCCTTGCGCGCCCGCCGATCGAGCTGCGCGCGATCGACATCGCCCGCTGCACCCAGATCGCGCGCCGCCGCAAGCTCGACATGGTCGGCGCGCTCGGCGCCGCGCTCGAGTCGCCGCAGATACCGCCCGAGGCGCGCGAGCGCATCCGCACCTTCTTCAAGCTCTACCGGGCGGCCTCGGCGGCGCTGGATTCCGCACGCCCCGACCTCTACGTCCACCGGTTGATCGAGCGGCTGGGGCTGCGGCGCCAGCTGCTGTTCGCCGCCTCGGTCGAGGTGGTCGAGCGGCTGGTCAACCTGGCGAAGTTCGCCGAGCTCGCCGCCGCCTACGTCCGGCGCTCGCCGCAGGCCACCGCGCGCGAGTTCGCCCGCTCGATCGCGGCGGTCGCGGACGCCGGCCTGCGCGAGGAGGAGGCGGTGGCCGGCGACCGGCCCGTCGGCGTGCAGGTGATGGCCATGCACGCGGCCAAGGGCCTCGATTTCAGCCACGTGTTCGTGCTCGGCGTGATGGCCGCGCGCATCCCCGGGCCGCGGCGGCGCGCGCTCGAGCCGATCCCCGACGCGCTGCTCAAGGAGGCACTGCCCGCCGACACCAAGGCCGCGCACGTCGCCGAGATGCGGCGGCTGCTGCACATGGCGATGACGCGCGCGCGGGACCGGCTCGTGATCGCCTTCCCCGAGAGCACCGAGCGCGGCGCGGGGCAGACCGCCTCGCCGTTCGCCGAGGAGGCGCGCGCGGCGGTCGGCGGTGAGTGGGAGGAGAAGCGCGAGGAGCTCTTCGGGCCTGCCGAGACGCTGCAGTCGACCTTCCGGCTCCTGCGCGACGAGCTGCTCACCACGGTCTCCCAGGTCGGCGGCCGGCTCGGCGAGCTGCGCTTCGACACCGACCTCGACGTCTCCCACGCCGTCGTGCGCTACCTCGAGCTGATCAAGCTCGCGGCGCTGCTCGAGCGTGCCGGCCCGGGCGGCGCCCAGTCCGTGGCCGACGCGCTGCCCGAGGTCAACTCGCGCCTCCTGCAGGCCGCGACCTCCGAGCAGCGCGAGATCTTCGAGACCTCGGCGCTCGACGAGTACCTGCTCGACGCCGAGCGCGACGAGCGGCTGCGGGCGCGGGCCGTCGCGGCACGCACGGAGCCGTCGCTCGAGTCCTTCCTGCCCCGCCGCGGCGACGGGCTGATGCTCTCGGCGGGCGACATCGAGACCTACCGGACGTGCCCGCTGAAGTACAAGTTCGCGCGCGTCTTCCGGATCCCGAGCGAGCCGACGATCAACCAGCGCTTCGGCATCCTCGTCCACCAGGTGCTCGAGCGCTTCCACGCCGGCGGCACCGTCTCGCGCTCGCTGCCGGAGCTGCTCGGGCTGCTGGAGGCGGGCTGGCGCCGCGGCGGCTTCGGCGACTCCGAGGAGGAGCGCCAGCTGCGCACCAAGGCCACGAACTCGCTGATCCGCTACCACGAGCGCTTCCAGGGCGAGGAGGCCGAGCCGGTCTGGTTCGAGCGCGCCTTCCAGTTCAAGCTGGGCCCGCACCTGCTGCGCGGCCGCGTCGACCGCGTCGACCGCCTGCCCGACGGCGGCTACGAGCTGATCGACTACAAGACCGGCCGCCCGAAGACCGCCGCGCAGCTGCGCGAGGACGTCCAGCTCTCCCTGTACGCGGTCGGCGCGCGCGAGGCGTGGCAGCTGGAGGCCGCCCAGCAGGCCTACTACTACGTGCTCGACGACGAGAAGGTGCCGGTCGAGCGCTCCGAGGAGGACCGCGACTGGATCACGGACACGGTGCTCGAGGTCGCGGACGGGATCCAGGGCCAGGGCTTCGAGCCGACGCCGTCCTACGCGGCCTGCTCGATGTGCGACTACCGGATCGCCTGCCCGGCCGCCGAGCGGTAGCTGTGGAGCCGGCGAACGTCAACGGCGGCTGGGTAGGGGGTGAGTTCGGGGCCGGGTCGGTCGGGGTCGGCCGGGTGTGCTGAGTTTGTGGGAACTCTTGCCATGAACTCCGCACACCCCCCGGGCTTCCCCCTCAATGCGCCGTTGCCGTTGCTTCACGGCGGCACGGCCCTCCGAGTTACGGCTGATCCGCTCCCCGCTGCCTGAGGAACCGCTGGAACTCGCGCGCCAGCAGGTCCCCCGAGGGGAGGTCGGACGGGTCGGGCGCGGGCTCCTCCTCGTCGGCGGCGCGCTCGAGCCGCTCGACGAAGGCCTGTACGTCGGGGTCCATCTCGACGGCGCGCGAGACCTGGCGCTCGTAGTCGACGGCGGCCGACTCGAGCTCGGTGGCGTCGATGTTCACGCCGACCAGCGTCTCGAGCTTGCGCAGCAGCGCGAGCGCGCCCTTCGGGTTCGGCACGACGGCGACGTAGTGCGGAACCGCGGCCCACAGCGAGGCGGCCGGTATCCCGGCGTCGGACGCGGCGGCCTGGAGGCAGCCGACGATGCCGGTCGGGCCCTCGTAGCTTGAGGTGCTGAGGCCGATGCGCTCGACGAGCGCCTCGTCGGAGGCGATGCCGGTGACCGAGACGGGGCGGGAGTGCGGGACGTCGGCGAGCAGCGCGCCGAGCGAGGTCACCATCTGCACGCCGAGCGCCTCGGAGAGGTCGACGACCGTCTGGCAGAACGTGCGCCAGCGGATCGCCGGCTCGGGGCCGGAGAGCAGGATCAGATCGCGCGGGGCGCGCGGGATGCGGGCCTCGTAGACCTCGAACTCGGGCCAGTCGATGTGGCGCGTGAGCCCGTCTCGCAGGCGCACCGTCGGGCGGGTGGCCTGGAAGTCGACGAACTCCTCGGGGTCGATCGTCGCGAAGCGCTGGGCGTCGAGCGCCGTGCCGAGGAACGACAGGGCGGCTGTGGCGGACTCGCCCGCATCGTTCCAGCCCTTGAATGCGCAAACCAGAGCCGGGGCCCTGAGGCCATCCGGGCGACGCTCCCAACGGAGGGGCTGCATCCCGGTTCACGGTAGCGGGTCACGTCCGGCGGCCCGACCATGATCGGCCCGTGGCCGGCATCACCTCACTGCGGCCGGGCGACGAGGTCGCAGGCGTCTACGCGTGCACGCGCAAGGACCGCCTGCTCGCTCGCACCGGCACCCCTTACCTCGCGCTCGAGCTGCGCGACCGCAGCGGCGCGCTGGCCGGTCGCGCGTTCAAGGACGCCGACATCCTCGCCGGCCGCTTCGACCGCGGCGAGCTCGTGCGCGTACGCGGGCGCGTGGAGAAGTTCCGCGACGAGCTGCAGGTCGACGTCCACCAGATCGAGCGCGCCGAGTCCGCCGACCCGGCCGATTTCCTGCCCGTCGCCTACCGCGACATGGAGGAGCTGGACGGCTTCCTCGAGCACCTCGCCCGCGAGGTCCACGACCCCGCCTACCGCGGGCTGCTCGAGCGGCTGCTGGCCGACGAGGCCCTGCGCGCCGCCTGGCGGCGCGCGCCGTGCACCCGCAACGGCCACCACGCCTACCTCGGCGGCCTGCTCGAGCACACCGTCGCGGTCGCGACGCTCGCGGTCGAGACGTCCGCGCTGCACGTGCGGTTGAACTCGGACCTGCTGCTCTGCGCCGCGCTCGTGCACGACCTCGGCAAGACACGCGAGTTCACCTACGGCGCCGAGATCGGGCTCAGCGAGGAGGGGCGCCTGCTCGGCCACGTCGCGCTCGGCCAGGGCATGCTCGACGAGCGGGCAGCCGGCATGGAGGAGGGCAAGCGGCTCGCGCTCGCCCACTGCGTGCTCTGCCACCACGGCCCGGACGCGGCGCCCGGCCGGCGCTTCGGCTCGGCCGAGGCGCTCGCGCTCTACCGCATCAACGCGCTCGACGCGGCGGTCAAGGGCGCGTTGGAGCACGGGCTGAACCTCTCCGACTAAGGTCCGCCGCAATGTCCACCACTCAGTACTCGCCTCAGCTGCGGCCGCTGAGCGTCGGCGAGGTCCTCGACGCGGCGTTCAAGATCGTCCGCCAGAGCTTCGGGACGCTGGCCGGCTGCGTGCTCGTGGTGGCGCTGCCGCTCAACATCGTCAACACGCTCATCACGACGTCGACGAGCAACCACGCGTTCAACCTCGACTCCACGGCGGGTTCGAGCGTCAGCACGGGCACGGAGCTCGCCGGCGTCCTGCTGACCACCACGCTCTCGCTCGTGCTCACCACGCTGGCCGCTGCCGCGTGCTTCCGCGCCGTGTCGGGCATCTACCTCGGCGAGCACCCGACGGTGGGCGGCTCGCTGTCGTTCGCCGCGGGCCGGGTGCTGCCCGTGATCGCGCTGTCGTTCCTGTACTTCTTCGGGCTGATCCCGGCCTACATCGCGCTGATCATCCCCGGTGTCTGGCTGACAGTCGCATGGTCGGTGAGCTTCCCGGCGCTGCTCTCCGAGGGCCTCGGGCCGGTCGCGGCGCTCGGCCGCTCGTTCCGGCTGGTGCAGGGCCGCTGGTGGCCGACGTTCGGCGCGCTGCTCGTGATGTACCTCCTGGTGATCGTCATCAGCGGCATCCTCGGCGCATTGCTGGGGGCGACGCTGATCGCCGCCGTCGACAACGAGGCCGTCGCGGCGGTCTTCTTCACGATCATCAACACGCTCTCGTCGCTGATCACGCTGCCGCTGATGGCGTCGGTGCTGACCGTCGTCTACTTCGACCTGCGCGTGCGCAAGGAGGGGTTCAACCTGCAACTGCTCGCGCGCGGGGTCGGGCAGGACGCGAGCGCGTACGACACGAGCCCGCAGTCGGTCGGGGCGTCGAGCGGGCTCGGTGGCGGCGGGTTCGCGCCGCCGAGCGGCGGCTACGCGCCGCCACAGGGCGGGTTCGCACCGCCGGCTCCGGGCGGAGGCTTCGCGCCGCCGCAGGCGCCTGATGCTCCCCCGCCGGACGACGGCTCCCCGGTGCCCGACGAACGACCGGGCTCCATCCCGCCGCCGTCCGCCCCGCCGCCCTCCGGCCTGCAGAGCGGGGATCCGCTGGCCGATGACCCGCCGCCCGAGCGCGACGGAGGGGCTGCGAGCTGAGCCTGGGGGCGCGGCGGGCGGCCGTGGCGGCCCTGGTCGCCGCGGTGGCGCTGGGCGCGCTCCCGGCCGCCGCGCCGGTCTTCGCCCAGGGGCGCCCGGACGCGGCGCAGGCTCGCGCGCACGCTCGCGCGATCCTG
>JBDTMF010000059.1:0-21609 GCA_039934455.1 Solirubrobacteraceae bacterium | reverse complement strand
TCCAGCGCCGCCGACGCGGAGTCGTCCGCGCCGACCGCGGCGGCGGCGAGCTGCCCGGCGCGCCGGTCGACGTCGCGATCGGGCAGGGCGGCGGCGAGCGCGCGGTGCGCGTCACGTCGCTGCGCCGCGGGCGCGTCCGCGTAGATCGCCGAGCGGGCGAGCGGATGGCGGAACTCGACCGAGCCCGCACGCAGGACGACCAGGCCCGCGCTCTCCGCGCCGGCCAGCGCGGCGACGTCGATCTCCAGCCGTATCGCTGCGCGCTCGAGCATGGAGAGGTCGCCGCGGTCGCTGGTCGCGGCGAGCACCAGCGCGCGCTGGGTGGCTTCGTCGAGCGTGCCGACCCGCCGCAGGAACGCCCGCGCGATCCTCGCGGGCATGAGGACCGGGGCGCCCTCGGGCGCGAGCGCGAGCTCGTGCGCGTCGGACTCGAGCTCGAGCAGCGCGAGCGGGTTGCCGGCCGTCGCGCCGTGCAGCCGCAGGGCGGCGGCGGGCGCCAGCAGCGGCAGCAGCGTCGCGGCGTCGTCGCCGCCGAGGCCGCCGATCCGCAGCGTCGGCAGGTCGGCCCCGTCGAGCAGGGACGACTCCCCCTCGCGCACCGCGAGCAGGACGGCGATCGGGTCGGCCACGAGGCGCCGGAACGCGAACAGCAGCGCCTGCGCGCTGGAGCCGTCGAGCCAGTGCGCATCGTCGATCACGACCGCCACCGCGCCCGGCTCGGCGTAGGCGGCGAGCAGGCTGAGCGTCGCGGCGCCGATCGCGAAGCGCTCCTGCGCGGGCGCCGGGCGCAGCGCGAGCGCACCCTCCAGCGCGAGCGCCTGCGGCCGCGGGATCGCCTCGAGCATCCCCAGCGCGGGACGCAGGAGCTCGAGCAGGGACGCGAACGGGATCTGCGCTTCGGACTCGACGCCGCGCGCCCGCAGCAGCCGCATCCCGGCCGCGCGCTCGACGGCGTGGTCGAGCAGCACGGTCTTGCCGATCCCGGGCTCGCCGACGAGCGCGAGCGTGGTGCTCGCCCCCGCGTGGGCCCGCGCAAGAGCGCGCTCGATCTCGTGGCGCTCCAGCTCGCGACCCAGCAGCACGGCGCGAAGACTAGGTGGCCCCCGGAAGCGACGCCGCAGACCCCGCCCGTACGGTTGCCGGACCCAACCTCAGGAGGCCGATCGTGGCTATCGACGAGGCCGTCGAGATCGACGGTGACAAGCTCATGGAGTTCGTGTTCAACGCGGTCGGCGAGGTCGGTGCGACGCTGAACGCGGCGCTCGTCGTGATGGGCGACAAGCTCGGGCTCTACCGCGCCATGGCCGGAGCGGGCGCGCTCTCGCCCGCCGAGCTGGCCGGGCGCACCGGCAGCGCCGAGCGCTACGTCCGCGAGTGGCTGAACGCCCAGGCGGCGGGCGGCTACGTCGCCTACGACCCTGAGAGCGGCCGCTACACGCTGCCGCCCGAGCAGACGGTCGCGCTGACCGATGCCGACAGTCCGGCCTACCTGCCCGGCTTCTTCCAGCTCGCGCTGGGCTCCGTGATCGACTCGCCGAAGATCGTCGAGAAGGCCCGCAGCGGCGACGGCTTCGGCTGGCACGAGCACGTCCACGACGTCCACGAGGGCTGCGAGCGCTTCTTCCGTCCGAGCTACAACGCGAACCTGATCGCCGAGTGGCTGCCCGCGCTCGACGGTGTCGTCGACAAGCTGCAGCGCGGGGCGCTCGTCGCCGACGTCGGCTGCGGCCACGGCTCCTCGACGATCCTGATGGCGCAGGCGTTCCCACACTCGTCGTTCGTCGGCTCGGACTACCACGAGGGGTCGATCGAGACCGCGCGCCGCCGCGCGCACGAGGCCGGGGTGGCCGACCGCGTCCGGTTCGATGTCGCATCCGCGACGGAGTCCGACGGCACCGCCTACGACCTCGTGACGATGTTCGACTGCCTGCATGACATGGGCGACCCCGTCGGGGCCGCGCGCCGCGTCGCCGAGTCGCTCAAGCCCGACGGCACCTGGATGATCGTCGAGCCCCAGGCCGGCGACCGGGTCGAGGACAACCTCAACCCCGTGGGCCGCGCGTACTACGCGTTCTCGACGCTGCTGTGCACGCCGGCCTCGCTGTCGCAGGGCGTCGGGCTCGCGCTCGGCGCGCAGGCCGGCCAGGCGCGGATCGGCGACGTCGTCGCGACCGGCGGCTTCAGCCGCTTCCGCCGCGCCGCGGAGACGCCCTTCAACCTCGTGTTCGAAGCGCGCCCCTAGCCCCTCCTCCCCCGGCGGAGCCCGCGAGCAGGGACAGCTCGCGGGCGCCGTTCCATCAGCCATCCGCACCCGGCGCACCACGGTGCTAGCCCTGATGTCTCGGCCTCCGGTCGACGGCGCGCCATCATGTCCGGGATGGACCCCGGTGAGCCGCGCGAGATCGACTACCGCTTCTCCCTCGCCAACGAGCGCACATTCCTGGCCTGGATCCGAACCGCGCTGGCGCTCGTCGCGGGCGGTGTCGCGGCCGCCAAGGCGCTGGACTTCAACCATGACGTCTGGCGCTGGGTCGTCGCCGCCCCGCCGATCGTCGCCGGCGCGCTGCTCGCGCTCGACGCCCGGGGACGCTGGCGCCGCTACGAGGACGCCATGATCGCCAGCCGCCCGCTCCCGGCCGGCCGCGGCATCCAGCTCATCGGCGCCGCGCTGCCCGTCTACGCGGTCATCGCGCTGCTCGTCGCCGCGCTGGACGGCTGACCATGGGCCCGGTGACCTGCATCAACCACGTCAGCGTCAACGCGAAGGACCTGGCCGCGTCGGTCGAGTTCCGCCTCGAGCGCCGAGTGTCGGCTGAGGCGAGCTCAGGCAGACTCAGACGACACTCGACCGTCATCGTCGAGGTCCTGACCGCGTGATCGCCCGCATCTGGACCGGCACGGTGCAACGCGCCGACGCCGACGAATACGCCGCCTACATCCGCGACACCGGCTTCTCCGAGTACGGCCGAACTGCCGGAAACCGCGGGGCCTGGATGTTGCGCCGCGACGACGGCGAGCAGACCGAGTTCATCACCCTCTCGATGTGGGAGTCCCGCGATGCGATCCGCGCGTTCGCGGGCGAGGACATCGAAGCGGCCGTCCTCTATCCCGAGGACGAGCGCTACCTGATCGACGGCCGGTCGGCGGTCACCCACTACGAGGTCGTCGACCAGGCCTGACGCACCCGGCAGCCTCCCGGGTGCCGGCCCCCTCATGGTCGGTGCCCCGTGCGCCGATGGCTGTTGAAGATGTCCGATCACCCGCACGTCGACCTCGCCGCCCCGGGGATCGACGCCGAATACCTGCTCGAGACCTTTCTCGAGAACACGCCCGACCACATGTACATCAAGGACCTCGAGGGGCGGTTCACCCAGGTCAGCGCGTCGCTCGGCCGCTGGATGGGCCTCGACGACCCGCAGCGCGCGATCGGCCTGACCGACTTCGACATCTTCGCCCACTCGCACGCCGAGCCGGCGCGCGCGGCCGAGATCGAGATCATGCGCACGGGCAAGCCGATCATCGGGCTGGAGGAGCGCGAGGAGTGGCCCGACGGGCGCGTCACCTGGGTGTCGACGACGAAGGTGCCGCTGCGCTCTCGCGACCAGCAGATGATCGGGATCTTCGGCCTCTCGCGCGACATCACCGAGCGCAAGCTCGCCGAACGGCGCGCGCAGGAGCAGTCCGAGCAGCTCGAGAGGCTCGCCGCCCAGCTGGAGCAGCTCTCGCTCGAGGACGAGCTCACCGGTCTCTACAACCGCCGCGGGCTGGACCTGCTCGGCGGCAACGCCGTGGCGCGCGCTGCGCGCGAGCAGTCGCCGCTGTGCGTCCTGTTCATGGACCTCGACGGCCTCAAGACCATCAACGACGGCTTCGGCCATGCCGCAGGCGACGCCGCACTGGTCACCGCCGCCACGGTCCTGCGGGAGAGCGTGCGCCAGACGGACAGCGTCGGCCGCATCGGCGGCGACGAGTTCGCGGCCGTGCTCGCCGGCGTCTCGGCCGCCGAGGCCGAGGAGCTGTGCGAGCGGGTGCGGCGCTCCGCCCACGCGCGCGCGCCCGGCGAGCACTCCCTCACCGTGAGCATCGGCGTCGCCGAGCTGCAGCCGGGAGAGCTCGACACGCTCGACGAGCTGATCGCCGCGGCCGACCGCGCGATGTACGACGGGCGCCGCCTGCGCCGCCGCACCCCCCGCGGCCTCCGGCCCGCAGCCTGACGCGGGACGAAACCTCTCACCCAGCGCCGCGAAGCTGTCACAAGCTGCCGCTGCGAGCGCCAAACAGCGCAAGGTCTCCCTGCAGCGGGGTCGAGCGCCGAGACCCTGGGTGTGAGCGGAACCAAGTCAGTCGTGCGGACCATCTGCCGCGGCGCCCTCTTCCTGGGGCTGCTGGTCGGCTCGACGCACGCCGACGTCGCCGCGGCCTACTGGCAGTCCGGCGGCACCAACACGGGTGAGGCCCGGCTGGTCAAGCCGCTGCGGGTCAACCAGACCGCCGAGCTCGCCTCGGTCAGCCCCGGCTTCCCCGCCCAGACCCTGAGCGGCACGTTCGAGAACCTCAACGGCCAGCCCGTCCACGTCTCGACCGTCCGCGTCTCGATCGGCGCCGTCATCAAGGCGCCGGGCGCCGCCGCCGGCAGCTGCGACGCCAGCGACTTCACGCTTCGCCACCGCACCATCACCGTTGGCGCCGACGTCCCCAGCGGGCGCGGAACCGACGCTTGGACCGGAGGCGCCGTCGCCTTCAACAACAAGCCCGGCATCGACCAGAACGCCTGCCAGGGCGCCACGGTCAAGCTCGCCTACACGACCGCGTAGCTCAGATCACCGGCGGCGGCGTGCCGTCGGCGCTGGCGCCGAGCGCCGGGTCCCACTCGCACACCGCGCAGGCATGGCGGAACGCCGAGCGGGCGAACTCGAGCGCGGCCCCATGCGGGTCGGGGCTCGCACGGGCGTCGTCCCAGTCCAGGACGTACTCCCCGAGCGCGGCCTCCCAGCGGGCCGCGTCGGGCTCCAGCGACGCGCCTGCGAAGCCGTCCGGCGCCGGGTGCGCGTAGGCGTAGAACGCCGCGCGGCCGTAGCGCGGATCACCCGGCCACCAGCCGACGGCGACCTCTTGGGAGTCCATCGAGTTGCGCATGATGAAGTCGGCCGACGGCGGCTCCGCCGCCTCGCCCGAGAACAGGCTGACCGCAAGGTCGAACGATCCCCACCACGCGTTGACCGGGGTCGAGCGCCCCCGGTACGGGGCGCGGAAGGCGGCGAGCACGAGCGCCGCGCGCGTCGCGGCCGCCATGTACGTCGCGACCTGGGCCGGGTCGTAGGTCGCGTGCTCGGTGTCCTCGTCGAGCGGCACGCTCCACGGGACCTCCTGCGGCGTCGGATCGAGCTCGAAGTCGCCGGCCAGGTTGCGCACCCCGGCCAGCAGCTCCCGGGTGACCTCGCCGACGGGCCGGTCCGGGGTCAGCGCGACGCGCAGGCCGCGCCCGTCGCTGTGCTCGGCCACCGCCTCGTGCGTGTGCAGGTCGAGCGCGGCGACGAACGCCCCCGACCCGTCGGGCGCGGGCAGCGGGGGCGTCTCCCATCCCCGCGCGGTCAGCCGCAGCGCCGCGTGCTGGAGCTGCGGCTCCGGCGGGCCGAGCACCGCCGCCAGCTTGCCGAGGACCTGCGTGTGCGCGTGCAGCGTGTCGCAGGTCGCACTCCAGTCCTCATACGAAAGCGCGGGCCACTCGGACATGGCTACTCCGGCCAGGTCACGGGCCCGGGCTCGCCGTCGCCCCCGTCAGGCTTCGGCCCGCCCACGGCGACGATGTCCATCCCGTCGGGGCCGGACGCGAAGGCGCGCACGACCTCGGGCGAGACGCGCACCAGGTCCCACTGGCGCAGCTCGCGCACCTCGCCGTCGAGCAGGACCTGCCCGGAGCCGGAGACGACGAGGTAGGTCTCCTCCTGCTCGCGGTGCTTGTGGCCCATCGGGTTGCGGAAGTCCGGGGCGTAGCGCCAGAGGCTGACGCCGATGTCGCGCGCGTCCGTCGGGCCGCGACCGAAGTGGCCCTCGAGCCCCTCGGCACGACCGGCCACCGAGTCTTCGACGTCCTCGAGGAGGTTCAGATGTGCATGTCCAGGCATGCACGTTGTTCTAGCGCAGGCGCGGGAACAGCGGGTGCTCCAGCGCGTCGCCGTGCGCCAGAACGCCCTCGAGCTCCGGAAACGGCGGGCTCGTCGCGTGCGCGCGCAGCGCGAACCGCACGTCGTCGCCGACGAGCCGGACCGAGAAGGCGCGGCGGCGGTTGCGCGAGCCCGCGGCGGCGTGGAGTGTGAGCATGTTGAACGCCACCGCATCCCCGGGCTCGAGCGCCCAGCCGACGATCGGGTAGGCGTCGCGGTCGGCCTCGACGTCGGGGACGTTCTCGAACGTGCCCTCCTCGAAGACGAGCGCGCGATCGTCGAAGAAGCTGCGCGGCATGTACCACGTGCCCGACGCGTGCGAGCCGGCGACGAACTCGAGCGTGCTCTCGCGCGGCACCGGGTCGAGCGGGATCCAGAACGAGACGGTGTCGGACCCGTCGATGTTGTAGAAGGGCTGGTCCTGGTGCCAGGGCGTGCGCAGCGTCGTGCCCGGCTCCTTGACGAGCAGGTGGTCGTGGTGCAGCCGGGCCGTCTCCGAGTCCATCAGCCGCGCGGCGGCCTCGCCGAGCCGCGAGCCGCGGATGACCTCCTCGTAGGCGTCGATGTGGGACCAGTTGCGGAAGTCCTCGAAGAAGCGGCCCGCGCCGTCCTCTCCCCCGCCCTCGATCGCCCGGTCGCTCGGCTCGCGCAGGTTCTGCTCGACGCCCGCGCGCAGCCGCTCGACCTCGGCCTCGTCGAGCAGCTCGCGCACGACGCCGGCGCCGTCGCGCTGGAAGTCCGCGGCCTGGCTCATCGCTGCAGTGTGGCGGATGCGGCGGTGCGCGTGGGCCCGACCGCGGCGTCGGTCCTGTCGACCATCGAGCCGGTGGTGACCGTCGGGCCGGCGTTCGCCGTCTTCGGCGAGTCGCTCAGGACCGCCCAGCCGGCCGGCGCGTCGCTCGTGCTCCTACATGGTCCAGGTCCAGGACCCCGGCCTGCCGCCCGATCCCACCGGCTATCGCTGACGCACCCGCCCGCTCGCGGGTGATAGCGTCCCGCGCGTTATTAGGGTCACCTAACACGCGAGGTACCGCATGTCCTTCGGCGAGACCGCCCTGCTCGGTGCCCTGGCCGGCTTCACGATCTTCCTGGGCCTGCCGGTGGGGCGGCTGCAGTCGCTCGGCGGGCGCACGCGCGTCGCGCTGGCGATGTTCTCGGTGGGCGTGCTGGTCTTCCTCCTCGTCGACGTGCTCGAGCACGGCTTCGAACTCGCGGAGGACGGCGTCAGCGCGTTCAAGGACGGCGACGCGAGCTTTCTCCACGCCGCCGGGCTGACGCTCCTGCTCCTGGGCGGCTTCGCGCTCGGCAGCGCCGGCCTCGGAATCACCGAGCGCCGGCTGCGTACGCGCAACTCGCCGCCCGTGGCCGGCGGCGCGACCAACACGCACACGGTCGGCGAGCGCGAGAGCGTCATCGACGCCGCGCGCGCCCAGGCCCTGCGCACCGGCCTGATCATCGCCGCCGCGATCGGGCTGCACAACTTCGCCGAGGGCCTCGCGATCGGCGTCTCCGCCCAGTCGGGCGAGATCGGCCTCGCGACCGTCCTCATCATCGGCTTCGCCCTGCACAACGCCACCGAGGGCTTCGGGATCGTCGGCCCGCTCGGCGACGTCACGCCCTCCTGGCGCTGGCTCGCGCTCGCCGGGCTGATCGGCGGCGGCCCCACGTTCCTCGGCTCGATGATCGGCTACGGCGTCACCTCGGACCCGCTCGAGCTCGCGTTCTACGCGCTCGCGGGCGGCGCGATCCTGTACGTCATCGGCGAGATCTGGCAGGGCATGCGCCGCTACGGCCACCGGGAGGTCGGCCTGATCCTGCTCGCCTGCGGCTTCAGCGCCGGCGTCATCACCGACTTCGTCGTCGTCTACGGCGGCGGCTGAGCCAGCTCGTCGCGCTTGCGCTCGAGCAGCCGCCGCTCGGCGTCGTCGTGGACGAGCGTCAGCGCGCGGGCGTAGGCGTCACGCGCCTCGCCGGTGCGGCCGAGCCGCCGGAGCAGCTCGCCGCGCGTCGCGTGCAGGTAGCGGTAGTCCTCGAGCGCGATGGCGTCGATGATCGCGAGGCCGGCCTCGGGGCCCTGGGCCTCGGCCACCGCGACGGCGCGGCTCAACTCGACGACCGGTGAGCCGGTGAGCCGGGCGAGCTCGGCGTAGAGCGCGGCGATCTCGGACCAGTCGCGCGGGTCGTCGGCGTGCAGCGACGCGATCGCCGCCTGCACGACGTACGGCCCGCGGCCGCGCAGCGCCAGCGCGCGGTCGAGCGACGCCCGGCCGGCAGTGATCTGCGCGGTGTCCCACCGCGCGCGTTCCTGGTCGGCGAGCAGGACCAGCTCGCCGTCGAGGAAGCGCGCGGCGCGGCGCGCCTCGAGCAACAGCATCATCGCCACCAGGCCGTGCACCTCGGGCTCGTCGGGCATCAGCTCGGCGAGCGCCCGGCCGAGCCGCAGCGCCTCGGCCGCCAGGTCGCCGCGGGCGGGTGGGGACGAGTACCCCTCGTTGAAGATCAGGTAGACGACGGCGAGCACGGCGGCGAGCCGGTCGGGCAGCAGGTGGTCGGGCGGCACCCGGAACGGGATGCCGGCGGCCTTGACCTTGCGCTTCGCCCGCACCAGCCGCTGGGCCATCGTCGGCTCGGCGATCAGGAACGCGCGCGCGATCTCAGGCGTGGTGAGGCCGCCGAGCGTGTGCAGGGTGAGCGCGACCTGGGCCTCCGTCGCGAGGGCCGGATGGCAGCACGTGAAGATGAGCTCGAGCCGCTCGTCGGGGAATGTCGTCTCGTCGTCCATGGTGTCCGCGGTCGCCTCCGGCACCGCGAGCTGTCGCGTCTTCTCGGCCAGCGTGCGGTTGCGGCGGACGCGATCGATGGCGCGATTGCGCGCCGTCGAGATCAGCCAGGCGCCGGGGTTGGCGGGCACCCCGTCACGTGGCCAGCGCTCGGCCGCCACCGCGAAGGCCTCCTGCGCGGCCTCCTCGGCGAGGTCGAAGTCGCCGAGGAAGCCGATCAGGGCAGCGAGGACGTAGCCCCACTGATCGCGGAAGGTCTGTTCGAGCGGGCCTACCACTCCGCGATCGGACGGACCTCGATCGCGCCGCCCATGCTGGCGGCGGGGATCTTGGAGGCGAGCTCGATGGCCGCGTCGAGGTCGTCGGCCTCGAAGAGCAGGTAGCCGCCGATGGCCTCCTTGAGCTCGACGAACGGGCCGTCGGTGGTCAGCGTCGTGCCGTCCTGAACACGTACGGTGGTCGCGGTCTCGGGCGGCGCCAGGCCCTCCCCGTTGGTCACGCCGGGCGTCTCGTTGATGGTCTTGTACGCCGCGTAGACCTTGCCCTGCTCCTCCTGGGAGAGCTGGTTCCATGCGTCGGAGCCGGGAAGCGGGGTGGAGCCCTGGTGGATGAGCAGCATGTACTTCATGGTGTCCTCCTGGATCGAAATGGTCGTCTCTAGACGAACGGGGCGCACGGAAATCGACAGCCCGCGAGATTCTGGCTGCGGCCGGCGCCGGCTGACCGTTAGCGCCTGTTCAACGCTCATGCTTTCTCGAGTGCGATCCAGCGCCGCTGAGGCGTGGCCGCGTCACAGCGAGGTCGCGACGATGCCCGCGATGGCCGCGTCGGCGAGGTTGACGAGCGAACCCGCCAGCAGCGCCTTGAGCCCCAGCAGGACTGGATCATCAGCGGCGCCTCGGACTGGTCGAGGAAGATCACCGTGGCGGCGTAGAGCGACTCGACCTTGGTCGTATGCATCGCCCGCGAGATCGCGCCGACGAGGGCCCCGATGAAGATGATCACCGGCAGGACCTGGAGCGCGAAGATCGTCTCCTTCTTGTCGGCGACGAGCTTGCCGGACAGGAACGTGATCCCCGCCTTGGTGTAGCCGATCAGCGCCACGACCTGGCCGGAGACGACGTCGAGGACGTCCTTGCCGGCCGACCAGCGGAGGACGAGGACGGCGAAGGCGATCTGGGCGGCGAGCCCGACCGCGACCGTCCGCCACGGGATCCGCGCGCGGTGGTTGGAGGCGAGGAAGGCGAGGAACGCGACCGCGAGGATGACCAGGAGCCCGAGGGCGCCGCGCAGCTCGCTCATGCGCCGATCACCCGCGCCAGCTCGGCGTGCAGCGCGGCCAGCTGCTCGGCGGCGTCCTCCAGGTCGCCGGCCACGACCTCGAGGTAGCCCTTGAGCTTCGGCTCCGTCCCGCTCGGCCGTACGACCACGCGCACGTCGCGCGCGCGCAGGATCAGCACGTCGGCGGGCGGCAGCCCTTCACGCCCGCCGCCGGCGGCCAGGTCCTCGACCGATTCGACGGGGCGGCCGAGCAGCGTGGTGGGCGGCTGGGTGCGCAGGCGGCCCGTGATCCGCCGCATCCGCGCCTGGCCGTCGGCGCCCTCGAGCTCGAGTGCGAGCTGGCCGGTGGCGTGGGCGCCGAAGCGGGCCGCGATCGCCTCGAGCCGGTCCTGGAGCGAGCGCCCCGCGCGCTTCTCGCTCGCCACGAGCTGGGCCATGACCAGCGCGGCGGAGATGCCGTCCTTGTCGCGCACCACGTCCGAGACCGCGTAGCCCAGCGCCTCCTCATAGGCGAGCAGCAGCCGGCGCCCGGGCGTCCGGGCGACCGCGCGCATCATCCACTTGAAGCCGGTGAGCGTCTCGGCGTACGCCGCGCCGGCGGCCGCTGCCATCTTCCCGAGCAGCGTCGAGGAGGCGATGGTGGTGACGAGCAGCGCCTGCCGCGGGTCCTCGCAGTGCTCGAGCAGGAAGTCGGCGAGCAGCGCGCCGATCTCGTCGCCCTGCAGGCGGCGCCAGCCGTCGGCGACCGGGATCGCGACGGCGAGCCGGTCCGCATCGGGGTCGTTGGCCAGCATCACGTCGGCGTCGTGCGCCGCCGCGTCGGCCAGCGCGAGGTCGAGCGTGCCCGGCTCCTCCGGGTTCGGCCGGGCGACGGTCGGGAAGTCCGGGTCGGGCTCGGCCTGCGCGGCGACCACGTGCGGGTCGGGGAAGCCGGCGCGGCGAAGCGCCTCGAGGCAGAGCGGGGCGCCGACGCCGTGCAGCGGCGTATAGACGATCCGCACGTCGCGGGCGCCGGCGGCCGGGAGCGCGCCGAGGATCGCGGTCAGGTAGTCGCCGGCGACGTCGACGGGCTGCCCGCCGTCGCCGAGCGGCAGCGCGTCGGCCGCGTCGACCCGGGCGATCTCGGCGGCGATCCGCTCGTCGGCGGGCGGGGCGATCTGGGCGCCGTCGCCGAGGTAGACCTTGTAGCCGTTGTCCTGGGGCGGATTGTGGCTGGCGGTCACCATCACCCCCGCCGCGCAGCCGAGGTGGCGGACCGCGAACGCCGTGAGCGGCGTCGGCGCGAGCGGCGGCAGGCGATAGGTGGTCAGGCCGCCGCCCGTGAAGACGGCGGCCGCCTCGGCCGCGAAGCGCCGCGAGCCATGCCGCGCGTCGTGCCCGACGACGACACCGGCCTCGCGGGCGCCCTCGGCCGTGTCGAGCAGGTAGGGCACCAGGCCGGCGCTCGCGGCCCGCACGGTGGCGACGTTCATACGCGACGGGCCCGCCCCCAGCCGCCCGCGCAGGCCTGCCGTGCCGAAGGTCAAGCCATGCGCGAAGCGCTCACGCAGCTCGTCCCACGCGCCGCGATCGACGAGCGCCCGCAGCTCCGCCCGGGCCGCGGGATCGGGGTCGGCAGCGATCCAGCGCTCGACGCGCGCGACCAGCGTTTCGATCGTCGCGGCTCCTCCCGCCATTCCTGTGGCAGGGTACCCCGGAATGCGCCCGACCGAGGTGATCGCCGCCAAGCGCGACGGCGAGGAACTGCCGCCCGACACGCTCCGCGAGTTCGTGCTCGCCTACACCCGCGACGACGTGGCCGATTACCAGATGGCGGCCTTCCTGATGGCCGGCTACCTCAACGGCTTCTCGCACGCGGAGGCGGTTGCGCTGACCGCTGCGATGGTGGCCTCGGGCGACGAGCTCGACCTCTCGCGGCTGTCCGGGCCGACCGTCGACAAGCACTCCACCGGAGGAGTCGGGGACGGCACCACGCTCGTGGTCGCCCCGCTCGCCGCGGCGCTCGGCATGCAGGTCGTCAAGCTCTCGGGCCGCGGGCTCGGCCACACGGGCGGCACGCTCGACAAGCTCGACGCGATCCCGGGCATGCGCACCGAGCTCTCCGGCGAGGAGCTGATCGCCCAGGTCGAGCGGATCGGCCTCGCGGTCTGCGCCCAGACGGCCGACCTCGTGCCGGCCGACAAGGCGATCTACGCGCTGCGCGACGTCACCGCCACGGTCGACGACATCGCGCTGATCGCCTCGAGCATCATGAGCAAGAAGCTGGCCGGCGGCGCCGGCGCGATCCTGCTCGACGTCAAGACCGGCTCGGGCGCGTTCATGAAGAGCCTCGACGCCGCGCGCGAGCTCGCCGAGCTGTGCGCCGCGCTCGTCGAGGCCGCCGGCGGCGCGACCGGCGCGCTCATCACCGACATGAGCCAGCCGCTGGCCGACGCCGTCGGCAACGCGAGCGAGGTGTGCGAGGCGATCGAGGTCCTGCGCGGGGAGCGGACTGGGCGCTTCGCCGACCTCTGCGTCGCGCTCGCCGGGCGCATGGCCGTGCTGGCCGGGGTCGCCGAGAGCGGGGATCAGGGCGACGAGCTGGCGCGCCGGGCGCTCGCGAGCGGCGCCGCCCTGGAGCGCTTCCGCGCGCTCGTCGAGGCGCAGGGCGGCGACCCGCGGGTCGTCGACCATCCCTCGCTGCTGCCCCGCGCCGCTGTCTCCCATGCGGTGCGCGCCGGGCGCGACGGCTGGCTCGAGTCCGTCGACGCCGAGGCCATCGGGCGCGCCGCGGCGGGCGTCGGCGCGGGCCGGCAGCGCAAGGAGGACACGATCGACCTCGGTGTCGGCATCGACTTCCTGGTCCGGGTCGGGGACGAGGTCGGCGGCGACGCCGTCGCCGCGCGCGTGCAGGCCGGCGACGAGGCGAGCGCCGAGGCAGCGGGCCGCGAGGTCCTCGCCGCGCTGACCTGGTCGGACGCGCCGGTGGACGCGCCACCGCTGGTGCACGCCGTGGTCGGGTCGCGGCTGGGCTAGACCAGTCCGCGGTCGGACATCAGGCCGAACGTCTGTTTGCGCACCGGACGGCCGGGAGAGGCTTAAACGTAAGGACACGCCGGATTCTCCGCGCGTCCCTTCATGGGCTGGCGGCACCGCAGCTCCGTATCCATCGAACATCCCAACTTGACGGAGGCCGGCCATATGAGTCGATCCGAGCAGAAGGTCGTGCAGTACCTCAATGAAGCCCACGCGAGCGAGATGGCTCTCGTGCGCGTGCTGCAGTCGCAGATCGCGATGACGCCCCGCGGGACGTACCGCAGCGGGCTGGAGACCCACCTGCGCGAGACGCACGGCCACGCCGAGCGCGTGCAGCAGCGGCTCGGCGAGCTGGGCCAGGGCGGCAACCCGCTGCAGTTCCTGGGCGGCGTCGCCCAGAGCGTCGCCGGGCAGGCGCTCGCGCTGGCCAAGACGCCGCTCGATCTCGTGCGCGGCTCCGGCGGCGAGGAAAAGGTGCTCAAGAACGCCAAGGACGCCTGCGCCACGGAGGCGCTGGAGATCGCGACCTACACGTCGATCGAGCGGCTCGCCCGCTCCGTCGGTGACGAGGACACGGCGAAGCTGGCCGCCTCGATCCGCGCCGACGAGGAGAAGATGCTCGAGCGGATCCTGCGCGAGATCCCGAAGCTCACCGGAACGGTCGTGGGCGCCGACATCGAGGGCGATCCGTCCTACGAGATCACCAAGACGGGCGCGGCCGACGCGGCGCGCAAGACCGGGAAGGCCGCTGCGAGGACGGCGCGCAAGACCGGCGCCAAGGCCAAGCGCACCACGCGCCAGGCGCGCAAGGTGCCGGGCGTCGCGCAGGCCGAGGGCCAGGTCAAGGGCGCCGTCGCGTCCGAGTCCGACCTCGCGATCGCGGGCTACGACAAGCTGACCGCGGAGGAGATCGTCGCCAAGCTCTCCGACCTGTCTCAGATCGAGCTCGCCAAGGTCGACTCCTACGAGCGCCGCACCGAGAGCCGCACGACGGTCCTCGAGCGCGTCAGCTCGCTGCGCGGCGACGAGCCGTGGCCGGGGTACGACGAGCTCACCGCCGCCGAGGTCCAGACGGCGCTGGGCGAGGCCGACGCCGACCGCGTGAAGGCCGTGCGCTCCTACGAGCGCGCCCACAAGGGCCGCGCCGGCGTGCTCAACGCCACCGAGCGCGAGCTCGCCACCGCCTAGACGTGGAGGGCTCGGGAGGCGATCGGCCTCCCGAGCCAGAGCCGCCGTTACCACCCCGCCGAGGGCGGATCAGGTCAGCGCGAGCGCGGCCCCCGGAGCCCGGCCTGCTGAAGGCGAAGCCCTCCATGCTCGACGGCTTCCTCATCGTCGTGAGGCGGGGCGGGGTCACGGCGAAGACGCGGAGGTATCACCCGGCCACGGCGCTCCTCCTAACGACGTCCCCCACCCCCACCAAGGAGGAGTCGTCGTGGCCAGCAGCATCGTCCGACTCGCAGCGGTAATCGGGAGGCTCAATCCGGCTGCGCTGGATGCGATCTTCCCGCACGGGCCGGTGCTTTCCCACCGCGCCGCAGAGCTCAACCCCCAGCCCCTCCCGCCGAAGGAGCGGCTGCTGGTCGCCTCGGCGGCCGTGGCGCACGACATCGCGTTCGCCGCGGTGAGCGCCGAAGCAGCGGGCAGCGGCAGCGCCGCGCGGCTCGTGGCCGGCGCGATCGACGACTGGTGCGGCACCCGCCCGCCCCACATCCCGATCCCGTGGCCCGGTCCCTGGCCGTTCCCGTGGCCGCCCGAGCCCGAGCCGCATCCCGACTGGGACATCGGCCTGTCGCGCGTTGTCGGCGCGTTGACCCTGGCCTCCGTCGCCTCGCGCCTGGGAGAGGGCGAGTTGCAGGACGCGCTGGCCAAGGGCGCCGAGCAGCTGCTCGACGCCGGGCTCGCGGCGTGAGGCTCGGGGCATCATCCGCTTCGGCGGGTGATGCCCTGCCTCGGCGGCATGAGAGTCGCGCCGTGCCCCGGCTCGGCATCGCACTGACGCTCGCCGCGCTCGCGCTGCTGCTCCCCTCGGCCGCGCCGCCAAGCCGCGCCTGTGCAACGCCGGCGTCGTCCAGCAGTCGCTGATCGACGCGGGCAAGCTGACCGCCAACGACGTCGGGTTCGGGGTGGTCGTCGACCTCGTCCGCTGCGGCGACATCACCGGCGACGGTCACGCCGACGCGCTCTTCACGCTCGCCAGCGGCGGCACCGCGGGCGACACGCGATTCGGCGTGTTCCGGGGCAACGCGGACGGCACGCCCGGGGCGCTCGTGCTGTGGCGGCCCCGGCTACGTGGTGGATCCGAGACGGCTGCATCCAGCCTCCTTCGCGTCGTCCGGATGGCATCCGCCGCTGCCGACCCCGGGGCGCGCGTGGCCTGCTCGACCAGGTCGCGCGGCCCGAACTCCTCACACGGGAGAAAGCATCCGACCTGCATGCACGGCGCTCTACTCGGAGAGGCGCCGCTCGGATGCGTCGATCCGCGCGTCGTTGATCGACGCGTAGCGCCGGCGCATCAGCCCGGACGCGTCGAACTCCCACATCTCGTTGCCGTAGGAGCGCCACCACTGCCCGTCGACGTCGCGCGACTCGTACTCGAAGCGAACCGCGATGCGGTCCGCGCCGAACGTCCACAGCTCCTTGCGCAGGCGGTAGTCGACCTCGCGGTCCCACTTGCGCCGCAGGAACGCGCGGATCTCGTCGCGGCCCTGGAGGAACTCGTCGCGGTTGCGCCACTCGGAGTCCTCCGTGTAGGCGAGTGCGACGCGGTCGGGGTCGCGGCTGTTCCAGGCGTCCTCGGCCGCCTGCACCTTCGCCCGCGCGCTCGACTCGTCGAACGGCGGCCTGATGTCCGTCGGGCTCGGCATCGTGGCCGAAGCCTAGCTCGGAGGCGGAGCTACCGCGGCACGTTGACCGGGATCCACGCGGCGGCCGCGGAGCCGAAGTCCTGCTTGACCTTGGCCGTCCCGCCGATCCAGTAGGCGCGGCAGAGGTCGGCGAAGTACTCCTGCGGGCCGGCGTCGCCGGCCTGGGCGTAGTAGGGGTCCGTCAGCCGGCCGACGCCCTGCTGCAGAGCGCGGAACTCCGGGGTGAAGCTCAGCTTCGTCTCGGCGTCGTAGGCGTGGCCGAGCTCGTGGAGGATCGTGCCGCGGTAGCGCTCGTAGCTCGCGTTGCCGCGGCCCGCGGCGACGATGTTGCCGGTCGGGCTGTAGGCGCCGCCGACGTCCTGCCACAGCTCGGTCGCGTCATGCCCGCGGACGCTCGTACCGGTCAGCGAGCCGAGGTTGGCCATCGTCGTGACCGGCCGGTCGCCGACGTGGATCGTCGTGCCGGCGGCGCGGATGCGGTGCAGCACGTCCGGGGAGAGCTTCATCAGCTCGAAGAGGTTGGACTTCGTGACGTAGCCGAGCGAGTCGTTGTAGACCGTCAGGCTCGAGCCCAGGTTGGCCTCGAGCTCCGGCATGCCGGCGCGCACGACGTAGGTGGCCACCGTGTCGATCGACCGCTTGTCGTACGTGGCGCCCGCGCCGCGGACGTGCGCGAAGATCCGCGCGCCGCTCATGTTCACCTGCGCGAGCTCGGCCCGCGTGCTCGCGCGGCGGCTCTGGAGCAGGTAGGTGCGGACGAGCTGCACGCCCTTCGAGTCGAGCCGCGCCGTGGACGCGCTCGGCCGCGCGGCGCTCGCCGGGGCGGCGAAGCTCACGGCGAGGCTGCAGGCTGCAAGAGCGATGACGACCAGCCGGCAAAGGCTGGAATGGTTCGGGCGCACGGGGCGACTCCACGGTCTTGGGGCGGCAATGGCTCCCATGACGACCTTCGGTAACCCGGCTGACTCCATGGCTGGAGTCCCGTGGCTTTGCGGACCCGTCTCACGACGGGGGTGCCTTTGTCGGGGAAGTGCCTATCTATGTGATGCTGCTCGAAAGTGTCCTCGGCGTTTGGTGGTGAGTCCTTGACTGTTCAGGCTTCCGCCTGGACGGTCGATGCCACGGTCTCGGCCTGCGGCCTCACCACCGCTGCGTCACGGTGACGCGCACGTCCCCCGCGTCGACCGGGAGGTCGCGGATGCGCTCGACGGCGTCGACGAGGTTGCGCGGCGTCCCCCGCTGACCGCCCTGCGTCGGCGTGTGGAGCACGAGATTGATCGCGTTGCGTGGATCCCCCCGGTCAGGGCGCAGGTGATGACGACCGGCTCGGTCGTCGCCTTCCAGCTCATGCCGAGACGCGATCGTCGGCCGGCTTGCGAACGAACCGCTGCTTGCGCTCGGCCTTCGTGCCGGGCTGACCCATGAAGTCAGCCTGGTAGGTCTCGGGCGACAGGTACGCGGCGATCGCCGAGATCGAGCACATGGCGGTGAAGTAGACCGTCACGAGCCAGATGCCGCTCACGTCCAGCAGGGCAGTCGCGATCAGCGGCGCGAACGCGCCGCCCATCGTCCCCCCACCGATCACCGCCGTCGACTCCACGCACTCCGCGTACCCCGCCCACCGGCGAGCGACTCAAGGAAACGGCCGCCGAAGCCGACGGTGGTTGGAGAGCAGCATTACGTCAACTTAGGCACTTCCCCGACAAAGGCACCCCCGTCGTGAGACGGGTCCGCAAAGCCACGGGACTCCGAGCGGAGTCGGCCGGGCCACCGAAGGCGTCCCGGGAGCACTGCCGCCCGAGACCACGGAGGTCGCCTCATGCGCCCGCTCACCACCCGCCGGCTGCGCCGCCTCGTCGCGCCCGCCCTTGCCGTCTGCGGCCTCGCGGTGACCGCGGCTCCCGCCGCCGCCTCCCCCTGCGCCTCGGCGCGCGCCGGCACCCTCTGCCTCATCAACGCCGAGCGCTCCGCCCACGGCGTGCGCCCGCTCCGCCTCGACCAGCGCCTCAGCCGCGCGTCACTCCGCCACTCGCGCGACATGGTCGCCCACCGCTACTTCGCCCATGACTCGCGCAACGGCTCGGGCTTCAGCGCCCGCATCGCCCGCACCGGCTGGATGAGCGGCCGCAGCCGCTGGAACGTCGGCGAGAACCTCGCCTGGGGCTCCGGCACGCTCGCCACGCCCCGCGCGATCGTCAAGGCCTGGATGCACAGCGCCGGCCACCGCCACAACATCCTTCAGCCGCGCTTCCACGTCATCGGCATCGGCATCGGCGCCGGCGCGCCGGCCGGCAACGGCTCGGGCAGGACCTACACGACTGACTTCGGCAGCTGAGCGACCCGGTTACGGGTCGACGAGGGCCTCGTCTTCCTCCGCCTCCGGGGCGAGGACGAACAGCTCGACCGAATAGTCGGGCTCGAGGTGGCTGTCGCTCATGAACGCGATCACCTCGCGCTCGGTGAGCAGCGCCACCGCGGCCGACAGGTCCTCGCGCATCGTCTGCTGGAAGGAGCGGCGCATCTCGACGACGAGATCGCCCTTGTCGTCGCGGATCAGGCTGTGCTCGGCCTTCAGCAGCGTCTCCTGCAACATCACGACGACGACGTCGTCACGGATCGAGGTGCGCGCCTTGGTCGGCCCGCGGCCGGTGTACTCGTGCACGATCCGCACGACCGCGCGGGAGATCGAGGCGAGCAGGGACCCATCTACCTGATGCTGTTCGAGCGGTGCCATAGGAACCGGCTTTCGAACCCCTCAGCACAAATGGGCCGGGCGCGAGGTAGAGGGAGTCCATGAGGACCCGACGCGCGGCACGGCTCACACTAGCGGGTGCTGCTCAGCCGGTCGTGAAGTGCTCGGGCGCGAGCGCGACCGGACCGTCCCAGCCGGCGACCTGCTCGAGCACCGGAAGATTGCTGCGCAGGCGGGAATGGGCGTAGCGCCGCAGCGCGTTCGGCAGCTGCTCGTGGAGCTCCGGGAGGTCGAGGTGCGTCGCATTGGCCTCCGGGCCGCTGAGCTCGACCCACAGCGGCACGCTCTCCTCCAGCCACACCCGCCAGCGGTACGCGTCGGTGCGGCCGTCGGGGTGGGACTCCAGGATGTAGGTCTCGATGGCGGGGAGCTCGGCCACGGCCGGATTGTCGCAGGCCTCAGTGCGCGGTGAACCCCAGAATCAGCTGCGCGGTCTCCAATGGGACGTCGAGCTGCGGGCAGTGGCCGATGCCGTCGAGCTCCACCCAGTCGGCGTGCGGGAGCCAGTCGGTGCGGTAGCGCACGGCTGCGGAGGGCCACGGCAGGAGCTTGTCCTCCGTGCCCCACACGATCCGCACGGGGCAGGTGATCTTCTCCGCGTCGAGGTCGTAGCCCTCGCGCAGCGCGTACTCGACCATCGGGACCGTGCCCTCGCAGGCCGCGACGGCCCGGGTCTGGTGGGCGAGCAGTTCGACCGGGATGTGCTCGAAGTTCGTGGTGGTGTAGAGCGTCGCCATCCGCCGGCCCTGGGTGGAGGCGAGCAGCGACTCCACCTGCGGCGCGATCGCCTTCACCTGCTCCTGCAGCTGCGGGAAGAAGTCCAGCGTCTCCTTGTAGGACTCGTCCCCCGCCTCCCAGCCGCCGGCGGGCGCCAGCGCGACCACCGACTCCGCGCGGCCGCGCGCGGCCAGGTGCAGCGCGAGATAGCCGCCGAGCGAGTTGCCGACGATGTGCGCGGTCTCGAAGCCCGCCTCGTCCATCGCGCGCTCGATGGCATCGGGGAGCAGGTCCCGCGTCACCGCCTCGGTGAGCGGCGGGCCGCCGGCGTGGCCGACCAGCGACGGCGCGAGCACGTCATGGTGGCGCTCGAGCTCCGGCAGCACGAGGTCCCAGGTGCGCCAGGTGTCGGTGAACCCGTGCAGGAGCACGAGCGGCGGCCCGGAGCCGCCGCGGTGCGACGGGGTGAAGGTCGAGGACACGCGCCTCAGGCTAGCCCGCCTCGCTTTGCTCAGCGACAGTCGACGCGATCTCATCGGGTGTAGCAGCCTGGGACAATTGGCTGACCATGTCACCGATCGAGTACCTCGACAGCACCCGCTGGCAGGCGCTCGGGCGCGGCGGCACGCTCGGTCTGCGCGCGCCGCATCCATGAGCATCGCGCTGGAGGACTTCGACGAGCCGTACGCGCTGCTCGCGCGGCTGCGCGAGCGCGAGCCGGTCGCGTGGGTCGGCGTGCTGGACGGCTGGCTCGTCACGCGGCGCGAGCTCGCGATGGACGTCATGAACACGCCCGAGACGTTCACCGTCGACGACCCGCGCTTCACGACGGGCCGCGTGGTCGGGCCGAGCATGCTGACACTCGACGGCGCCGAGCACCGCCGCCACCGCGCCCCGTTCGCGGGCCCGTTCCGGCTCGACGCGGTGCGCGAGCGCTTCACCACCGTCGTCGCCGAGGAGACCGAGCGGCTGATCGACGGCTTCGAGCCGGCGGGGCGGGCCGAGCTGCGGCGCAGCTTCGCGGGCCCGCTCGCGGCCGCGGTGGTGATGCACGCGCTCGGGCTGCGCGGGACCGACCCGGCGGTCGTGCTCGGCTGGTACGACGGGATCGTCGAGGCGGTCGACGAGCTCACGAAGGGCCGGCCGGCGGGCGAGCGCGGGCGAACCTCGTTCGCGGCGCTGCGCGACGCGCTCGGGCCGGCGCTCGAGCGCTCGGACTCGCTCGTCGCCGCCGTCGCGCAGGACGCCGCCGGCCTCGAGCGCGAGGCCGTCGTCTCGAACGCCGCCGTCCTGATGTTCGGCGGCATCGAGACGACCGAGGGGATGATCGCCAACGCGGTCGCGCACCTGCTCGCGCACCCGGCCGAGCGCGCGCGGGTCGAGGCCGAGCCGGCGCTGCTCGCGGCGGCGGTGGAGGAGTCGCTGCGGCTCGAGCCGGCAGCGGCGGTGGTCGACCGCTACGCGACCCGCGACGTCGGCCTCGGCGGCGCGGCGATCCGCCGCGGCGACCTCGTCCGCGTCTCGGTGACCGCCGCCAACCGCGATCCCGCCGTGTTCCCGGATCCCGACCGCTTCGACCTCGACCGCCCCAACGCCGCCCGCCACCTCGCCTTCGCGCGCGGCCCGCACGTCTGCATCGGGATGCACCTCGCGCGCCTCGAAGCCCACGCGGCGGTCGGCCGCGTGCTCGCGCGCCTGCCTGGCCTGCGCCTCGAGCCGGGTTCGGTGGCCGCGCCGCGCGGGCTCGTGTTCCGCAAGCCGCCGGAGCTGCGCGTCGTGTGGGGCTAGCCGCCGCGGATCCGGTCCACGGCGAGTCTCGTCACTGGTGTAGCCCGGCCGCCCGGCCGCCCTGGCGGATCGGTCGTCGAGCCCCCGTGTCGCGTGGTCGTCCGGATGACGTGGCGGCCCGCGGCGGCGAGCCGCTCGCAGAAAGGCTCCTCCCAGCGGTCCATCGACGCCGCGGCGCCCATGATCACGCCGGTCCCATCGCGCTGACCGCCACCGCGGTGCCGGCGTGGTGCGGAGCGCTCCGA
>JBDTMF010000058.1:0-21778 GCA_039934455.1 Solirubrobacteraceae bacterium | reverse complement strand
CGGCGCGACGGGAACCTCCGGCGCGGCGGCGGCGGGCTCGGCGGCATCGGGCGCGCCGGCCGCGGCGGGCTCGGCGACCTGGCGATCGCCCTCGCCGGCGGCCTGGGTCCTGAGCGCCTCCGCGGCGTCGATGTCGGCCTGGCGCGCGGCGGCCTCCTCGGCCTCCTTGCGCTGGCGCTCCTCCTCCTCGCGGGCGGCGCGCGCCTCGGCCTCCTTGCGGGCCTGCTCCTCCGCCTCCTGGCGGGCGCGCTCCTCCTCGGCCCGGAACGTCTGGTAGCCCTGGGAGACGACGTCGCCGATCGCCTGCGTGATGATCGCGCAGGACTTGATCGCATCGTCGTTACCCGGGATCACGTAGTCGATCCCGTCCGGATCGCAGTTCGTGTCGACGAGGCCGATGATCGGGATCCGCAGGCGCTTGGCCTCCTGGACCGCGATGACCTCGGTCTTGAGGTCGACCACGAACATCGCGTCGGGCGGGCGCTGCATGTTCTTGACACCGCCGAGGTTGGCCTGGAGCTTCGCCAGGTCGGCCTGGGCGGCCATGCGCTCACGCGTCGGCAGCAGCGCCAGCTGGCCCTCGGAGGCGTAGCGCTCGAGGTCGTGCAGGCGCTTGATGCGCAGCGAGATCGTCTGGAAGTTGGTCAGCAGCCCGCCCAGCCAGCGATGGTGGACGTAGGGCATGCCGGCGCTCTCGGCGACCTCCTTGATGGAGTCGCGCGCCTGCTTCTTCGTGCCCACGAAGAGAACGGTGCCGCCGCGGTGGGCGACCTCGGAGCAGAACTGCTGCGCCTGCTCGAGCAGGACCTGCGTCTTGAGCAGGTCGATGATGTAGATGCCGCCACGCTCACCGTGGATGAAGCGGCGCATCTTCGGGTTCCAGCGGCGCGTCTGGTGTCCGAAATGCACTCCGGACTCCAGCAGCTCCCGGATGCCGACGTCGGCCATAGAGAGACTCCCTTGAATGTGGTTGTGACTGCGCCGGGCGGTGTCGGGGGTCAGCGGGACCCGGCGCGAACGCCGGGCAGGGCCGCCTCCCTCGAACTCCAGGTGGATCGCCCGGATCGAAGAGGTATGAAAAAGACCCTCGCAGTGTACGCAAGTTCCGTGGGCCTCCCCCGTTTGTGCCACTGCGGGCCGGCCCTCCCTTCCCCTACCTCCGGTGGTCCGGTCCGCGCAAGCCCGCGGTGGGGCGGCCACGAACGGCCGCCCCGCCACGCTCAGCGGGCGCGTTCGAGCGCTGCGGCGAGGTCGGCGGGGAGCGGCGAGCGGACGTCGATCGCCTCGCCCGTGACGGGATGCTCGAAGGCCAGGTGCTCGGCGTGGAGGAACTGGCGCTCGAGCCCGAGCGCGCCGGCGCGCCCGTACTCGGGGTCGCCGGCGACGGGGTGGTCGATCGCCTTCAGGTGCGCGCGGATCTGGTGCGTGCGGCCCGTCTCGAGCCGCACCCGCAGCAGCGTGTAGCGCTCCAGCGCCTCCTCGGTGGTGAAGTGCGTGATCGCGGTGCGCCCGTCGGCGGTGTCGGTCGAGATCCGCGTGCGCACGCGGCGGTCGCGGCCCAGCGGCGCCTCGATCTTGCCGGTGCGGGCGCCCGGCCGGCCCTCGACCAGGGCCAGGTACTCGCGCAGGATCCGCCGCGCCTTGAGCTGCGCCTTCAGCGCGGCGTGGACCTCGTCGGAGCGGGCGACGACGAGCAGCCCCGAGGTGTCGCGGTCGAGCCGGTGGACGAGCCCGGCGCGGCCCGGCTCCCCGCCGGCCGCCCCGCGACGCTCGAGCGCCTGGGCGAGCGTGCCCGAGCGGTGGCCGCGCGCAGGGTGCACGACCACGCCCGCCGGCTTGTCGACCACGAGCAGGTGCTCGTCCTCCCAAGCCACCTCGAACGTCGCCTCGGGCGCCTCCACCTCCGGCGCCTCCGGCTCATCGAGGACCTCGACCACCTCGCCGCCGCGCAGCGCGTGGCGCTTCGCCTGCTCCTCGCCGTCGACGAGCACCCGCCCCGCGTCGATCGTCCGCTGCGCCGCCGCGCGCGAGCCGACGTGGGTGGCGAGGAAGACGTCGAGCCGCTCGCCCGCGGCGGCGGCGGGCACCTCAATCCGCATGGCGGGGCGGTCCTTCGAGGACGTAGAGCAGGCTCAGCACGCCGATCGTGATGCAGCTGTCGGCGAGGTTGAAGGCCGGCCACAGCGGCAGGTTGATGAAATCGGTGACGTAGCCGTCGCGCAGGCGGTCGATCAGGTTGCCGGCGGCGCCGCCGAGCAGCAGGCCGGTCGGCAGCCATACGAGCGGGCGACGGCTGTGGGTGGCGAAGAAGGCCAGCAGGGCCACGACGGCGGCGACGCCGATCACGATCAGCACGATGCCGCCGTCGGCGAACAGCCCGAACGCGACGCCGCGATTGCGCACGTGCACGATCTCGACCCCGGGAAAGACGCCGTCGCTGGAGCCGCGGTCGACGTTGGCCCGGACGAGCGCCTTCGACGCCTGGTCGGCCGCCACGACCGCGAGGGTCAGCGCGGCCGCGCGCGCCGCGGCCCTGCCGGAGATCAACGGCCCGGGTCGATCAGGCCGACGATGATGTTGCCGCCGACCTGCAGGACGATGATCGCGACCATCGGGGTGAGGTCGAGTGGGCCGATCTGCAGCGGCAGGCGCCGGAACAGGTTCAAGAACGGGGTCGAGACGTCGCGCAGGAAGTCCATGACGGCGCTGACGAAGCGGTTGTACGGCACCCGTACCCCGAGCGAGAAGACGAGCGAGAGCACCACCCAGCCGATGATGCAGATCGTGTAGACGAGGATCAGGGCGGCGACGAAGTCGGCGATGTTCTGGCGCATCAGTCCGGCCCCAGCACGTCGTCCATGGCGGCCGAGAAGGCGGCGCGGACGCCGCCGCGCTCGAGCGCGGCCAGCCCGCGGGCGGTCGTCCCGCCGGGCGAGGTGACCTCGCGGCGCAGGCGCAGCGTGTCGTGGTCGCGGGCGCGCAGCAGCTCGGCGCTCCCCGCCATCGTTTCCGTCACGAGCCGCTTGGCCTGCGGCGCGGGGATCCCGCGGCGGATCGCGGCCTCGACCCACGCTTCGGCGACGAGCGCCCAGTAGGCCGGGCCGACGCCCGAGACGGCCGCGGCGGCGTCGAGCATGGACTCCGGGAGGCGCACGACGGCGCCGACGCGCGCGAAGAGCGCCTCGACCTCGCCGCCCAGCGGATCCTCGGCGGGCTCGGCGAGCAGCGTGACGCCGTGGCGGACCTCGGCGGGCGTGTTGGGCTGGACGCGCACCACCGGCGTGTCGGGGTAGGCGGCGCGCAGCTCCTCGACCGTGATCCGCGCGAGCAGCGAGACGACGGCGCGCACGGCCGGGGCGGCCTCGCGGGCGACGGCCGCGAGCTGGGCCGGCTTGTGGGCGAGGATGACGACGTCGCAGTTGGAAGCGACCTCGGAGTTGGACGCGGCCGCCTCGCCGCCGAGCTCATCGGCGAGCGCCTGCGCCCGGCCGGAGCCCGAGTCGGTGCACAGCACCGGCCCGCCCCACCCCCGGGCGAGCGCGGCGGCCATGTTCCCCGCGCCGATGAAGCCGACTTTCATGGCGCCCACGGTACTGAGCCGCGGGCTCAGGACTGGTTGAAGAAGCCCTTCTCGATCAGCCGCGCGCGCTCCTCCGCCGACACCTCGACGTTGCGAGGGGTGAGGAGGAAGACCTTGTCGGCGATCTGCTGCATGCCGCCGTCGAGCGCGTAGGTGAGGCCGGAGGCGAAGTCGACGAGGCGCTTGGAGAGATCGCGGTCGATGCCCTGGAGGTTGACGATCACCGGGATCGAGTCCTTGAACTTGTCCGCGATGTCCTGGGCGTCGTTGAAGGACTTGGGGATCACGAGGTGCACGCGGCTGCTCTCCCGGCGGCCGTTGCCGGCCGACTCGACCGGCCGCAGGGACCGGGTCCGCGACTCGGTCGGCGAATCGTCGGCGAAGATGTCGTCGATCTCGTCGCGCCGGCGGCGCGTGGAGAGCCGGCGGACGTTGGGGCGCTCGCGGTAGCGGTCCTCGAGCACGGCCTCGGGCTCGCGGGCGTCGACCTCCTCCTCCTCGTACGCGTCGCGATCCTCGGCGAGGCCGAAGTAGACGAGCGTGCGATGCCAGGTGTCACGAAGAGCCATACGCGTCGATCCGATTCGCGTTCACGCGCGATTCCCCTGCATCATGCCCCATACAGGCGGCTGCCGACACGTACGATCGTCGCGCCCTCCTCCACGGCGACCGCGAAGTCCTGCGAGGTGCCCATCGACAGCCGGGTCAATCCGTGGGCCTCGGCCAGCTGGCGGAGGGCGGCGAAATGGCGCCGGCTGTCCTCTGGATCCTCCGAGAACGGCGGCATCGTCATCAGCCCCGACACCCGCACGGGAGCGCGCTCGATGAACGCGCCGAGCTCGTCCGGGGCGATGCCCGCCTTGCCCTCCTCCCCCGCCACGTTCACCTCGACGAGGATCTCCGTCTCGGGCGTGCCGTGGGCCTCGAGCTGGCGGAGCGCGGAGTCGGAGGCGACGGAGTGGATCAGCTCGGCGTACGGGAGGATCTGCTTGACCTTGCGGCTCTGGAGCTGGCCGATGAAGTGCCAGCGCAGCTCCGGGTGAGCCGTCGCCTTGGCCTCGAGCTCCTGGGCGCGGTTCTCGCCCGCGAGCGTCAGGCCCGCCTCGGCGAGCACGCCCATCTCCTCCAGCGCGACGTACTTGACCGCCGCCAGCAGCTCCACGTCGGCCGGGTCGCGGCCGGCCTTCTGCGCGGCCGCGGCGATCTCCTCGCGCACGCGCTCGGTCGCGGCGCGGACCGCATCGGCCTCGAGGCCGGTGATCAGGCCCGCCATGCGACCCCCGCCTGGCGGCCGGTGACGCCCTGATCCCGGCGGTGGGAGAAGAAGAGGCCGTCGCCGGCGCACATCGTGCACAACCCCACGTCGTGGATCACCGCGACCCCGGCCGCCTCGAGCTGCCTGCTCGCGACGGTCGCGAGATCGAGGTTGCGCGCCCCGACCCGCGCGTCGTAGTCCTCGAAGTGCGCGTGGACCTCCTCGCCGACCTCGTAGCAGCAGCCGCGCGCGGCCGGGCCGAGCGCGGCGCTGACCGGGCCTCGCGCGCCGAGCTCCTGCAGCGCCGCGACGCCCTCGGCGACGATCCCGCCCGCCAGCCCGCGCCAGCCGCCGTGCAGCGCGGCCACGGCGCCGTCGGCGACCAGCATCACCGGCAGGCAGTCGGCCGTGAACACGAGCGCGGCGACGTCTTCCAGGGCGGTCGCCTGCCCGTCCTCCTCGGCCGCGGGTCGTTCCGGGCCGGGCGGCTCGCCGGCGCGGCGCACGCTCGCGCCATGGACCTGGCGGCCGTAGAGGAACCGCTCGCGGGCGTGGCCGGTCGCGGCGGCGAGGCGCTCGCGGTTGGCGTCGACGTTGGCGTCGCTGTCGTCCGTGAGCCGGCCGAGGTTGAGCGACGCGAAGGGACCGTGGGACACGCCGCCGCGGCGAGTCGAGAACAGGACCGTGCCGCCGGGGAGGTCGGCGGCGATGTGGTCGCCGTGCTCGCGGAAGGGGTCGGGCAGGTCCATCGGGGCCATTGTGGTGGGTCGAACTCAACCGCGGCGCGACCCACCTCCCCACCAGCGCAGGCCCGCCTCGGCCTGCTCGACGAGATCAGTGCCCGCTCCGCACGCGTCGAGCGCCTCCACGGCGAGACGGCGGACGGCCGCGTGGTGATGGACATGGCCTACGCCGCCCTCGCCCCGGGCCTCCACCGCCTGGGCGTGCACCGCGGCGTCCTCTTCGGCGCGCTGTGGGACGCCCTCCGGCGATCGGCGATCCCGGTCCACCAGGGCACGGAGGTGATCGGGGTCGACAACGGCCGCGTCCTGACCGCCAGCGGCCCAGAAGACCCCTACGAGGACGTCGTGATGCGCCGCCTGCACGCCGGCCGGCTGGTCTTCATCGGCGACGCGGGGCACGCCATGAGCCCGCAGCTGGGCCAGGGCGTGAACCTCGCGCTGCTCGACGCCCACCTCCTGACGCGCTGCCTCGCCACCCACGCCGACGTCGACGCCGCGCTCGCCGCCTACTCGGCGCAGCGCCGCGCCCACCTGCCCGTCTACTCGTGGGCGAGCCGGCTGATGACGCCGGTGTTCCAGTCCCACCTCGGCGTGCTCGGGCCGCCCCGTGACCGGCTGCTGCACCCGATCGCGCGGATCCCGTGGATGCGGCGCCAGTTCCTCACCTCGCTGACCGGAGCCAAGACCGGCGTCTTCGGGGCGCTCGACCCGGACGACTACTCGGCCTGAAGCGCGACCGCGAGCTGCGCCGCACGGTCCACCGCCTCGCCGTCGAGCGCGGCGGCCATGGCGGCGTCGAGCGCGCGGCCGACCGCCGGGCCCGAGAGGCCGGCGGCGACCAGGTCGTCGCCGTCGATCGCCAGCCGGATCCCGCGGACCTCGTCGAACCACTTGCGCGCAGCCTCGCGGGCGTCGAGGCCGCCGGCCAGCGCGACCGTCTCGGGCGCCTCGCGCCGCAGCAGCGCCCACAGCCCCGACGCGCTATCGATCCCGCCCATCACCGGCGCGAGCGAGCGGGCGCGGGTGGTCGCGGCGACCACGATGTCGCGCTCGCGGGCGGTGAACTCGAGCCAGTCCAGCCGCTCGGCCAGCTCGCCGGCGCCGGCGTCGAGGCAGCAGGCCGCGAGGGCGACGAGGTCCGCGCGGGCGCCGTCGGGGGTCAGGCGCTGGGCGCGCTCGACGAGGTCCGGGTCGACCCGGAAGCCCGGCAGCAGCCGCGGGCCGATCCGCAGCGCCTCCAGGCCGCACACGGCGGCCGGCTGGGGCTCGTTGAGCAGCAGCCGCAGCTCCGCGCCGAGCCGCGGGCCGGTGACGGTGCCCAGCGCCCCGTCCGCGATCGCCGCGAACGCCCACAGGCGCGTCTCCTGCTCGATCTGGAAGCGCAGCCGCGCGCCGTAGCGCACGAGCCGCAGCAGCCGCGTCGGGTCGTCGAGGAACGAGCGCGCGTGCAGCGCCCGCAGGCGGCGCCCCGCGAGGTCCTCGAGCGCGCCCGGCACCGACTCGAGCTCGCCGTCCGCGAGCCGCACGGCGAGCGTGTTGACGCTGAAGTCGCGCCGCGCCAGGTCCTCGCGCAGCGGGACGCCGAGCTCGACGTCCGGCAGCGCACCCGGGCGCTCGTAGCGTTCGCGGCGGGAGGCGGCGATATTGACCTCGCCGACGGCGGTGGCGGTGCCGAAGCGGTCGTGCACCACCGCCTCCTCGCCGAGCCGCCGAGCGGCTGCCGCGGCGTCGCCCTCCACCACGAGATCGAGGTCGCGCGGCTCGCGGCCGAGCAGCGTGTCGCGGACCGCGCCGCCGACGACCCAGACCCCCGGGCTGTCCGCCAGCGCCTCGAACAGCGGCGGCGCTCCGGGCAGCGCGCGCAGCCGGTCCAGGAGGTCGTCGGGGCTCACACGGCTACCATCGCAGTCCATGTCGTCGCCGGATAGTCCCCGGTCCCGGCGGCGGCTCGTCATCTGGCTCGGGCTCGCCGCGGTGCTGCTCGTCGTGGCCGGCGCAACCGCCTACGCCCTCCTCTCGGGGGGCGACGTCTCCAACCCGAACGTCGCGTTCAACGCCGAGCCGACCGAGACCCCCGCCCCGGCGCCCACGAGCAAGCGTGAGGCCGCCTTCCAGTGGCCGCTCTACGGCTTCTCCCCGACCCGCCGCCACTACCTCGCGGCCCCGAGCACGCTGCGCCCGCCGTTCAAGCGCACCTGGTCCTGGAACGCCCACTCGCTGCTGGAGTTCACGCCCGTGATCGCCGAGGGCAAGCTGTTCGTGATCAAGAACAACGGCGGCGTCTACGCGATCAACGAGCGCAACGGCAAGGTGGTCTGGCGCCGCGACATGGGCCAACTCGCCGCCTCCGCCCCCGCCTACGCCGGCGGGCGCATCTACGTGACGATCCTCAAGCGCGACAAGAAGTCCAACGGCGGCCGCGTGGCCGCCCTGCGGGCCAAGGACGGCAAGACGATCTGGTCCAAGCCGCTGCCGAGCCGCTCGGAGTCCTCCCCCCTGTTCATCGGCGGGCGCATCTACTTCGGCTCCGAGGACGGCACCGTCTACGCCCTGCGCGCCTCCGACGGCGGCGTCGTGTGGCGCTACAAGGCGGCCGGCGCCGTCAAGGGGGCGATCGCCGTCGCGGACGGCAAGCTCTACTTCGGCGACTACGCCGGCGTCATGACCTGCATCCGCCAGAGCACCGGCAAGCGGATCTGGTCGCAGGCAACGCGGGGCGCGCACTTCGGCACGAGCGCCGGGCAGTTCTACGCCAGCCCGGCCGTCGCCTACGGCCGCGTCTACATCGGCAACACGGACTCCAACGTCTACTCGTTCTCCGCCGCCACCGGCAAGCTGGCCTGGCGGACGGGCACGGGCGGCTACGTCTACGCCTCGGCGGCCGTCGCGCAGGTGCCGGGCGGCAAGCCGACGGTCTACGTCGGCTCCTACGACTCGCGCTTCTACGCGCTCGATGCCCAGACCGGCAAGGTGCGCTGGACGCGCAAGGCCCCGGGCCGCATCTCCGGCGCGGCGACCGTGGTCGGCAACATCGTCTACTTCGGCGACCTCCAGTCGCGCAGCACCACGGGGCTCGGCGCGAGCACCGGGCGCCAGGTCCTCCGCTACTCGCGCGGCGGCTTCAACCCCGTCGTCTCCGACGGGCGCTTCCTCTACGTCGTCGGCTACGCGTCGCTGTCGCGGCTCAGGCCGCGCTGAGCGCCCGCACCGGCACGCCGGCGGCGGCCAGGTGCTGTTTGAGCTCGGCGACCGAGTAGCGCCCGTAGTGCAGGACGGAGGCGAGCAGGACGGCGTCGGCGCCGGCCTCGAAGCCGTCGATCAGGTGCGACGGCTCGCCCGCGCCGCCCGACGCGATGACCGGGACCTCGACCTGCGAAGAGATCGCCCGCAGCAGGTCCGTGTCGTAGCCGTCCTGGGTGCCGTCGCGGTCCATCGAGGTGAGCAGGATCTCGCCGGCGCCGCGCGCCACGCCCTCACAGGCCCACGAGGCCGCGTCGATCCCGGTCGCCGTCCGGCCGCCGGCCACATGGACCTCCCAGCCCTCCGGCGCGCGCTTGGCGTCGATCGCGAGCACCACGCACTGCGCCCCGAACACGTTGGCCATCTCGTCGATCAGCTCCGGCCGCGCGACCGCTGCCGAGTTGACCGAGACCTTGTCGGCGCCCGCGTCGAGCACCGCCTGGGCATCGCCCGCCGAGCGGATGCCGCCGCCGATCGTGAAGGGGATGAAGACCTCGTCGGCGGCCCGGCGCGCGAGCTCGACCACGGTCTCGCGCTTGTCCGAGGTCGCCGTGATGTCGAGGAAGACCAGCTCGTCCGCCCCCTCGGCGTCGTAGAACGCCGCCAGCTCGACCGGGTCGCCGGCGTCGCGGATGTCGAGGAAGCGTGTGCCCTTGACGACGCGGCCGGCGTCCACGTCCATGCAGGGGATCACACGCTTGTAGTGCATCCCGGCGCAGCTTAGGCCGCGGCGGCCGCGGGCAACCCGGAGGGGTGACCACCCGCAGCGCCTCCTCTCAACCTCCCCCCTTCGGGCCGGACCAGCCGGGCACGCGCTTCGGCGCCAGGGCGCTGGTCGCCGGGCTGGCGCTCACCCTCGTCGCGGTGCCGTTCGGCCTGCTGCTGTTCCTCGTCGAGGACAAGTGGCCGCCGCTGCTCGACGTGGATGCGGACGCGCGCGACTCGCTGCACGGGCTCGCGGTCGACCACACCGGCCTCGTGACGACCCTGCGGACGCTCAGCACGATCGGCTCCGCGTGGGTCTACGCCCCGCTCTTCGCGCTCGTGGCGGTGCTGCTCCTGCGGCGAGGGCGGCGGCGGCTCGCGATCTTCGTCGTGCTGACGATGGTCGGCAGCACCATCCTCAACTCGCTCGTCAAGCTCGCCGTCCACCGCGCGCGGCCCGTGCTGCCGGACCCGGTCGCGCACGCGAGCGGCATGAGCTTCCCCAGCGGGCATGCCCAGTCGGCGCTCGTCGCCGTCTCGATCCTCCTGCTCGTCGCACTGCCGGCCCTGCCACGGCCGTGGCGGCTCGTCGCGCTCGCGTTCGGTCTCGTCTGGGTGCTGGCGATCGGCTTCGCCCGGGTCGGGCTGGGCGTCCACTTCGTCTCAGACGTGCTGGCGGGCTACGTCCTCGGCGGCGCGTGGGTCGCGGCGATGGCCGCGGCGTTCCGCACGTGGGTGGCGGAAGGCGCCGCACCACAGCAGCACCAGCCCGATCGCCAGGAAGAAGTCCGCCGGTGACCACACGGCGCCCCTGAAGGGGACGCCGAGCGGGATGAAGTCGGTCACGCGGCCGAACAGGGCGAGCTCGCCCATGTTCCCCACGCCACCGCCGATCACGACGCCGGCCCCGAACGCGAGCAGGGGCGTCCGCGCGACGGCCACGAGCCCCGCGCCGATCACCGCGCAGACGAGCACGAGGTGCCAGGGACGGTCGAGGTTCAACACGATCTGGTCGGGCCGCAGGGCCTCGAACGCCCAGAGCTTGAGGCCCCAGTCGACGCCCGCTACCACGAGCGCCACCGCCCCGATGTGGAGGAGGCGGACTTTCAGCGAGAGCGGCATGCCCGCCCAGCATGCGGCCCCGCCGGCCCGCGGTCAACGGGCCATTGGTCCACTCAGCGCCGGTGGCGGGCGGGGTGGGGCCGGCTGTAGCCGTCGGCGGGGCGCTGCGCGTCGAGCGCGGCCTGGCCCTCGGCGATCGTGAAGCGGCCCTCGTAGAGCGCCTTGCCGACGATCACGCCGGCGAGGTTGACCTGGCGCAGGTTCGCCAGCGCGCGCAGGTGGTCGAGCGTGCCGATCCCGCCCGAGTAGAGGAAGCGGCCGCGCACGGACTCCGCGACGTGGCGGACGTCGTCGAGGTCGGGACCTTCGAGCTTCCCGTCCTTGTCCACGTCGGTGTAGACGAAGGAGGACACGCCGCGGTCGCCGAGGCGGCGGATCGCGTCGCCGGTCGGCATCTGGGTCGTCTGGGTCCAGCCCGCGGTCGAGATGTGCCCGCCGCGGACGTCGACGGAGACGAGCACGCGCGGGCCGAAGGCGGCGACCACGGAGTCGAGGAAGTCGATGTCGCGGAAGGCCGCCGTGCCGACGATCACGCGCTCGGCCCCCGCCCGCAGCGCCTCGCGGACCGCGGGGAGCGAGCGCAGGCCGCCGCCGTACTGCACCGGCACGCCCGCCTCGCGCGCGATCCGGCGCAGGTGGTCGATCGACTGCGGCGTGCCGGAGCGCGCGCCGTCCAGGTCCACGACGTGCAGGAACCGCGCGCCGGCCTCGACCCAGGACCGCGCGGCGGTCAGCGGATCGTCGTGGTAGACGGTCTGGTCCTCGAACCGGCCCTCGACGAGGCGCACCGCCTTGCCGTCGAGGATGTCGATGGCCGGGTAGAGGATCACGCCGCGGCCACGAAGTTCGCCAGCAGCGCGAGCCCGTCGCGGGAGGACTTCTCCGGGTGGAACTGGACGCCGGCGACGTTGTCGCGCTCGACGATCGAGGCGAAGCGCTCGCCGTACTCGCCGCGGCCGACGACGTCGCCGTCCTCGCGCGGGCGGCACACGAACGAGTGCACGTGGTAGAAGGCGGCCGCCTCGCCCAGCCCCTCGGTGAGGCCACTGGGGCGCTCGAGCGCGACGCGGTTCCAGCCGATGTGGGGCAGCTTCGGCGCCTCCAGCGCGGTGACCTCGCCGGGGAGCAGGCCGAGCCCCGCGGCGCCCTCGTGCTCGGCGGAGGCCTCGAACAGGAGCTGCATCCCGAGACAGATGCCGAGCACCGGGGTCCCCGTTCCGGCGCGCTCGCAGATGACACCGTCGAGACCGGCCGCCGACAGCCGCCGCATCGCCTCCGGGAACGCGCCGACGCCGGGCACGACGACGGCGTCCGCCTCGCGGATGGCGGCGTGGTCGCCGGTCACGCGGACCTCGGCCCCGACGTGCTCGAGGGCCTTCTCGACCGAGCGCCGGTTGCCCATCCCGTAGTCGACGACCGCAACGCTGCTCACGTCAGCGTGCCCTTGGTCGAGGGCACGCCGGTCTCCGTCGGGTCGACGGCCACCGCGAAACGCAGCGCGCGGGCGAAGGCCTTGAAGCACGCCTCGATCATGTGGTGGGCGTTCGTGCCCGCCTGCAGCTCGAGGTGAAGGGTCAGGCGCGCGGCGCTCGCGAAGGCGCGGAAGAACTCCTCGGCCGCCTCGTGCTCGAAGCCCGCGATGTCCCCCGGCGGCAGCGTCAGCCCGCTCCAGGCGCAGAACGGCCGGCCCGAGACGTCGATCGCGCACGCCGCGCGCGCCTCGTCCATGGGGATCACCGCGTGGCCGTAGCGGACGATCCCGGCGCGGTCGCCGAGCGCCTGGTCGAGCGCCTGGCCGAGGACGATGCCGGTGTCCTCCACGGTGTGATGCGAGCCGGTCTGGAGGTCGCCCGCCACCCGCACCTCGAGATCGAGACGGCCGTGACGGGCCAGCAGGTCGAGCATGTGGTCGAGGAAGCCGACGCCGGTCTGGCGCGTGCCGGCGCCGGAGCCGTCGAGGGCGAGGCTCAGGGAGACGTCGGTCTCCCCCGTCTTGCGGCTGACTGCGGCCCTGCCTCGCGCTGCGCGCTCGTCACCGCTTCGCTCGCGTGTCATGGCGCCGGATTCTCCCGTCTTGCCTCCATCGACGCGGCGTGGGCCTCGAAGCCCTCCGCCCGGGCGATCGCCGCGCCGGCCGGGGCGAGCTTCACGGCGGCCGTCGCGGGGATGCGAACCTCGGCCATGCGGCGGCGGAAGTGCCGGGTGCTGAGACCGGACGCGAAGCGCGCGGCGCCCTCGGTCGGGAGCGTGTGGTTGGAGCCCGCGACGTAGTCCCCGAACGCGGTGCCGCTGTGGTTGCCAACGAACAGGCACCCCGCGCGGCGCACGCGCGGGGCGAGCGCCTCCGCGGCGGCGCCCATCAGCTGCAGGTGCTCGGGCGTGAGCGCCTCCGCGAAGGCGAGCGCCGCCTCCATGTCGGCGGCCTCGATGCCGATGGCGCCGTCGGGCAGCAGCGCCGGGTCATCGCTCACCGCCACCACGAGGGAGTCCGGCCCGTGCTCGGCCTGCGCGCGGAGGTCCGCGGCCGCCCACGCGGGCTCCGCACCAGCCGACAGGATCACGCAGAGGTCGCTCGGCCCGGCGAAGCCGTCGATTCCGACGATCCCGCTCAGCTGCCGCTTGGCCTCCTGCACGTAGAGGTTGCCGGGCCCGACGATCACGTCCACGCGCTCCACGCTCTCGGTGCCGAGCGCCAGCGCGGCGATCGCCTGGGCGCCGCCCATCGCGTAGACCTCGTCGGCCCCGCAGAGCGCGGCGGCGGCGAGGATGACGGAGTGCGGCGGCGCGGCCACCACCACCTCGTCCACCCCGGCGGCGCGCGCCGTCACCGCGCCCATCACGACCGAGGACGGGTAGGGCGCCCGCCCACCGGGCGCGTACACCGCGGCGCGCCGCACCGGCACCTCGCGCAGCCGCACGGACTGCCCCTGCTCCAGCACGGCAAGCGACTCGGCGTCCAGCCCCGCCGCCGCGACCGCCTCGACGTTCGCGATCGCCACCTCCAGCGCCGCCCGCACGGCGGGATCCAGCGCGTCCACCGCGGCGCGGAGCTGCTCCTCCACAACCCTCAAGTAGCCTGACCCCACCCCGAAGCGTCGCTCGTACCCGGCCACCGCGGCATCGCCGCCCGTCCGGACGCCCTCCACGATCTCGCGCACCGCCTCCGCGACCGACTCCCCGGCGGGCACGAGCGCGCGCACCTCGGCCGCGACCGCGGCGGCGTCCGCGGCCGTGCAGCTACGCCGCATCGCGGATCCGCGCGAGCAGCTCGTCGATCTCCGCGGCCTTGAGCTTGTGGGCGACCGGGTTGGCGATCAGCCGCGCGGTCGCGACCGTGATCTCCTCGCGGATCACGAGGCCGTTCTCCTTCAGGGTCGTGCCGGTCGCGGTCAGGTCGACGATCCCGTCGGCGAGCCCGGTCAGCGGCGCCAGCTCGACGGAGCCCTTGACCTCGACGATCTCGGCCTGGCGGCCCGTGCGCTCGAAGTACGTCGCGGCGATGCGGGGATACTTGGTCGCGATCCGCATGACACCGAGCCGCCGCAGCGCCTCGGCCGCCGGGTCGTCGCCCGCGACCGTCGCGAAGACCATCACGCAGCGCCCGTAGCCGAGGTCGACCAGCTCGTAGACCTCGCGTTCGACCTGCTCGGCCAGCACGTCCTTGCCGGTGATGCCGAGGTCGGCGGCGCCCGCCTCGACGTAGGTCGGCACGTCGGAGGGCCGCATCGTGACGATCCCGACCTCGCCGAACAGCAGCCGGCGGTCGTTGGCGCGCACCTCGGCGGTGTCGACGCCGAGCGTGTCGAGCAGGTCGAGGCTGTGGCCCATCAGCGCCCCGCGGGGCACCGCGATCGTGAGCCCGTTCAGCCCCACCGTTCCCCCCGCTCGCCTTCGCCGACCAGCGCGATGTGGAGCCGCTCGACGTTCAGGGCCCAGCCCGCGGCCGGCAGCTCGCGGCCGAAGCGCGCGAGCAGGTCGTCGTAGCGCCCGCCACCGCCCAGCGGCACCCCCAGGGCCCCGTCGTAGACCTCGAAGATCGCGCCCGTGTAGTAGCCCAGCGACCGCGACAGCCCGAGGTCGAAGATGATCCGCGCCGCCACGCCCGGCGAGAAGCGCTCGTGCAACCGCTTGAGCCGGCCGACGACATCGGCGCCCGGCCCCGCGGGCAGGTCCAGCACCTCCGGGCCGCCGCGCAGCTGCGGGACGCGGAGCAGCAGCTCCGACGCCTCCTCCCCCAGCCGCAAGCCGCCGATCTCGCGCTCCAGCCCGACGAAGTCGCGCGTCACGAGCTCGTGCAGGATCGGCCCGCGCGCCGCGTCCGGCACCGCCAGGGCGTCGAGCAGGGCCGGGTACAACGAAGCGTCACCGAGCCCCACCCGGTAGGAGTCCAGGCCCACGGTGTCGAGCACCTCGCAGAGCAGCTCGATCGCCTCGATCGTGCCGTCGGGCCCGGGCGCGCCGACCAGCTCGATGCCCGCCTGCAGCATCTCCCGCGCCTGGCCGCGCTGCGGGCGTACGGAGCGGTAGGCGTGGGCGAAGTAGCAGAAGCGCAGCGGCGGATTGGAGGTCGCGTAGCGCGTCGCCACGACGCGCGCGATCGGGATCGTCATGTCCGAGCGCAGCACGAGCACGTTCCCCGACTCGTCGAACAGCCGGTAGGCCGGCGCCGCCGCCGCGGCGTCGCCGCGCGCCAGGGTCGTCTCGTACTCCAGCGCCGGCGTCGCGACCTCCCCGTAGCCGCGCGCGTCGAACACCGCCCGCACCTTCTCGGTGATCGCGCGCAGCTCGCGCATCTCGTCCGGGAGGACGTCGCGGGTCCCCGAGGGGATCGGGTCGATCATGGGGAAGAAACTAGATCTCGACGCGCTCGATGCGCGCGCCGAGGTCGCGCAGGCGCTCGTCGATCCGCTCGTAGCCGCGGTCGATCTCGCGCACGTTGTGGATCTCGCTCTGACCGGCCGCGCACAGGGCGGCGATCAGGATCGCCATGCCGGCCCGGATGTCGGGCGAGGACAGGCGCGCTCCGCGCAGCCGCCGCGGGCCGATGACGATCGCCCGGTGCGGGTCGCAGATCGTGATCTCGGCGCCCATCGAGATCAGCTTGTCCACGAAGAACAGGCGGTTCTCGAACATCTTCTCGAAGATCAGAACCGAGCCCTCGGACTGCGTCGCCAGCGCCACCGCGATCGAGGTGAGGTCGGCCGGGAAGGCCGGCCACGGCCCGTCCTCGACCTTTGACTGGTAGTCGCCGGCGTCGCGCGCCACCACCAGCTTCTGGCCCCCGGGCACCAGGATGTCCGAGCCGTCCCACGTCGAGTGCAGGCCCAGCCGCTCGAACACGAGGCAGATCATCCGCATGTCCTCGGGCACGCAGTCGCGGATCCGCAGCTCGCCGCCGGTCACGCCCGCAAGTGCCATGAAGGAGGCGATCTCGATGTGGTCGGGCGAGACCGCGTGCTCGCAGCCGCCGAGCTGGCCCATGCCGTGGACGTACATCACATTCGAGCCGATGCCCTCGATCGCCGCGCCCATCTTGTTGAGCATGCGCGCGAGATCCTGCACGTGCGGCTCGGAGGCGGCGTTGCGGATCACGCTCGAGCCGGTGGTCAGCGCCGCGGCCATGAGCGCGTTCTCGGTGCCCATCACGGACGGCTCGTCCATGAAGAAGTCGGTCGAGCGCAGGCCGCCGTTGGGCGCCGAGAGCTTGATGTGGCGCCCGTGCTCGATCTCGGCGCCGAGCGCGCGGAAGGCGTCGAGGTGCGGGTCCAGGCGGCGGCGGCCGATGACGTCGCCGCCGGGCGGCGGCATCGACGCGGAGCCGAAGCGGGCCAGGAGCGGGCCGGCGACGAGGAAGGACGCCCGGATGCGCTCGGCCAGCGCCGGGTCGACGTCCGTGTCCTCGATCCCGTCGGCCTGCAGCGACACGGTGTTGTCCTCGATCCACTCGACGGTGACCCCGAGGTCGGCCAGCAGCGCCAGCATGGCCTCCGTGTCGCGGATGCGCGGGACGTTGGCGATCACCACCCGCTCGTCGGTGAGCAGGGAGGCGGCCAGGAGCGGCAGGGCCGCGTTCTTGTTGCCGGCGGGCACGATGGTGCCGGACAGCGGCACGCCGCCCTCGATGACGAGCTTTTCCATGGTCGAGCGGCGGGCTACGGTACCAGCCATGTCCCACCCTCTTTCGGGGGCAGGCGCGCGGTCCCTCTTCCTCGGGTCGCTCGTCTCCGTGCGCTGCACGAGGCCGCGGGACCGCTCCTTGCGCCGCGTCGATGTGCGCAGCGGTCGCAGCGCGACGTGCGCGGCATCCGCGGGGCGATCTCCCACCCCGCACTGCGCCGAGGCGTGCTCGCCTGGCTGAGGGGCGCCGGCGGCGTCACCGGCCGCCTCCGGCAGCGCACGCTCGGCGGAGTCCTCGCGCCGGTCGCGGGGCGGCAGGTGGCGATCCTCGTCGGCGAGCGCACGATCGACGCCCCGCGGGCGTGGGTGGACGAGGCCGTGACCGTGCCTGCCGCGCCCTAAACTTGGCGCCATGTCGCAGCCGCTGAACCGAGACGAGGCCTGGGCCCTCTTCTGCGAGTGGACCGAGTCGCCCTCGCTGCGCAAGCACGTCCTGGCGGTCGAGGCCGCGATGCGCGCCTACGCACCCCGCTTCGACGGCGACGAGGAGGAGTGGGGGCTCGTCGGGATGCTCCACGACCTCGACTACGAGCGCCACCCGGACATGGACGCGGCGGACGGCCACCCGCGGACGGGCATGGCCGAGCTCGAGCGTCAGGGCTTCTCGCCCGGGTTCGTGCGCGCCGTCGCGTCGCACGCCGACTACCTGGGCGTCCCGCGCGAGACGCCGGTGGAGAAGGCGCTCTACGCCGTCGACGAGCTGTCGGGCTTCGTGATGGCCTGCTCCTATGTGCGGCCCCAGGGCATCCACGGCCTGACGCCCAAGTCGGTCAAGAAGAAGATCAAGACGCCCGCCTTCGCCGCCGCCATCGACCGCGACGCCATGCGCGCCGGCGCCGAGGACCTCGGCGTGGACTTCGACGAGCACGTCACGACCGTGATCGCCGCGCTCGAGGCGCACTCCGCCGAGCTCGAGCTCGACGGCGCCGAAGCCGCTTGATCCTCTACGAGCACCCCTCCTCGGGCAACTGCCTGAAGGTCCGCGTGATGCTCGACCAGGTCGGCGCGGCCTACGAGCGCGTGGAGCTCGACCTGTTCGCCGGCGAGACGCGCGCGCCCGAGCACTTCGCCCGCAACCCCGACGGCCGGATCCCGGTCCTCGAGCTCGATTCGGGCGAGTTCCTCCCGGAGTCCGGCGCGATCCTGCTCCACCTCGCCGAGGGCACCGCGTTCCTGCCCGCCGACCCGCTGCTGCGGGCACAGGTCCACGCCTGGATGTTCTTCGAGCAGAACCAGGTCGAGGCGAACATCGGGGTCGCGCGCTTCCTGGCGTTGAGCGGGCGCGCGGAGAGCGTCCCCGAGGTGTTCGCCGACCGGCAGCGGCGCGGGCGTGAGTCGCTCGCCGCGCTCGAGCGCGGCCTCGGCGGCAACGACTTCATGGTCGGCAACGCCTACTCGGTCGCCGACCTCGCGCTCTACGGCTACGTGCACGTCGCCGACGACGCGGGGGTCGTACTCGCCGAGCACCCCGACGTGGCCGCGTGGGTCGAGCGCGTCGCGGCGCTGCCGGGCTTCGAGGAGCCGCTCTCCCCGATGCCGGCGCACGCCCGCAGCCGCCCGCTCTAGGCTCCTAGGGCTTCTCGCGCGCCGCGAGCCAGCACCCGGGCCACTGCTGGTTGATGTGGTCCTCACGGGCCTGGCGCTCTGGATCGCCGGTGAGCTCGAGCAGCGCCGCCTCGGTGGAGTGCTGCGCCAGCCACGGCAGACCGTGCTGCTCGAGCGCGTCGACCAGCGTCCGCCCGAGCGGCGCGCGCTCGGTCTCCGGGCCGATCGTCCACCACGTGTCCAGGCCCCAGGCCAGCGTCCCGATGCGCTCGCGGAAGTGGCACACCGAGGCCGCGGGCCGACGGCCGTCGGCCCAGGTATAGAGACCGTCGCGCAGGGCGCCAACCCCCACGCTGAGGTTGATCGTGAAGTGCACCTCGCCGGCGTCGGACGTGTAGCTCTTCTGGAGGTTGACGACCTTCCAGTTGTCCTCCACGGGGCGGTGGAACGTCCCCTTGGTGCGCGTGAACCCGCGTGCACGCAGAAACGGCCAGACCGTCTCGCCGGTCAGGGCGTCGAAAGCGTCCTGAGCCCGCATCGGCACCAGAGGCTACCCTCCGCGCCATGGCCGAAGACCTCACGATCATCGTCCTCGAGGGCGACGAGACGGGACAGGAGCTGCTCGAGCAGGCGCTCCGCGTGCTCGACCCCGAGGTCATCTCGCTGAAGGCCGAGCTCGTCCACTTCGACCTCTCGCTCGACCACCGTCGGGAGACCGACAACACCGTCGTCACCGAGGCGGCCGAGGCCATGCGCGAGGCGGGCTTCGGCATCAAGGCGGCGACGATCACGCCCGAGGGCAAGGACGACGTCGGCTCCCCCAACCGGATCCTCCGCGAGGCGATCGACGGCAAGGTCATCATCCGCACCGGCCGGCGGATCCCGGGCGTCGTCGGGCCCGTGTCGGGCGTCCACTACCCGATCTCCGTCGTGCGGATGGCGGTAGAGGACGCCTACGGCGCGAAGCAGTGGCGCGAGGGCGAGCAGGACGCCGACGACGAGGTCGCCTACCGCACCGAGAAGATCACGCGCTCGACCTGCCGCGCCGTCGCCGAGTATGCGTTCCGGACCGCCGAGCGCACCGACGCCGTGGTCTACGGCGGCCCCAAGTGGACCGTCTCCCCCGTCTACGAGGGCATGCTCAAGGAGGAGCTCGACCGCGCGGCCAAGCGGCATGAGGGCGTCGAGTACCGGCCCGTGCTGATCGACGCGACCTACGCCGGGCTGATCTCGGGCGTGGCGGACACGCCGCTCGTGATCCCCGCGCTCAACCGCGACGGCGACTGCCTGTCCGACCTCGTGCTGCCGATGTTCGGCTCGATCGCGGGCGCCGAGTCCGTGCTCCTGGCCTTCGACGACGACCACGAGATCGACGTCGCGATGGCCGAGGCGCCGCACGGCACTGCGCCGTCGCTGCGGGGCAAGGACCTCGCGAACCCGATGGCGATGATCCTCGCGTGCGCCGCGGTGCTGAGCTACGCCCACGTCCGCGGGGTCAAGGGCGCCGACCGCGCCTCGCGCGCGATCTACGAGAGCGTGCTCGAGACGATCGCCGGCGGGGTCAAGACGATCGACCTCGGCGGCGAGGCTACGACGACGGATTTCACCGCCGCCGTGATCGAGAAGGTCCGCTCGAAGATCGACATCTGGTCCTCGCTGGGCAACTAGCCCGCGAACGCGGTCCTGAAGCGATCGGGGATCGGGACCTTCGTCAGCGCGGTGGCGTCGACGAAGACGTAGGCGAGGTCGAACTCGACGAGCAGCGTGCCGCCGCGGTGGATCGCGCCGCTCGTGAGCATGCTGGTGTTGCCGAGCCGCGTCACCTCGATCATGACGTCGATCTCGTCGTCGAAGCGCGCCGGGGCCTTGTAGCGGGCGGTCGCCTCCACCACCTGGAGGTCGACGCCCTCCTCCATCATCGTGCCGTAGCCGCCCGCCAGGTCGCGCCAGAACTCGGTCAGGGCGACGTCGTAGTAGGCGAAGTAGTTGGGGTTGAAGACGACGCCGGAGGGGTCGCAATCGCCGTAGGCGACGCGCAGCCGATGGGTGTGCGAGCGGCCCACGGAGGCGACCCTATCGAGGCCCACTCCGCACTACTTTCCGGTCGGCCGCGGCGCGATGCGGGGTCGCGCGGAGAGCCTGCAAGAACCCTTGCACGAGAGCGTTTCCGTCCGACCCCGATCGTAGTTTTACGAACGCATGTTCCCCCCGACGATCACCAGTCGCCCGCCCAAGCGCTCGCTCCGCGAGCTGGTGCGGGGCGCCGTGGAAACGGCGCTCGAGTTCGCAACGCTGGGCGAGGCAACCACGCCCCGGCCGTCCTCTCGGCCGGTCAGTGCCGCCCCCACGGCCGAGCACCCGCACCGCCGACGCGTTGATCGTCACCAGCGCACCCGCCGACCGGGAACGGTCCGGCCACGCGCACAGGTCTGCCGCTCGCCCATCCCCAGGCGGCAGCGGACCTGACCATCCCCGCCCCCCGGTGCCCGGTCTGGGAGGACGGGCGCGCCGGGAGGGCGGCCAACTTCACCGAGCTCCCTGCATGCGGGCCGCCCTCCGGGCGGCCCGCGCGCTTGGGGGCACGGGCGGGCGTACCGCACACCCGCTGCGAAACCAGGCCGCAGCGGAGCGCCAGCCGAGGCCCCGAGACCGGTCGACGGGCTGCAGCGGAGCCCAAGACCGGTCGACGGCGTGCGGCGGGTCCCCCCGGAGGAAGGCGAGGGGCTAGGTGGGGCCTCCGGGGGACCCGACGGCACCACGGCGGCCCGGCGCCGAGCGCGCCGGCCCCGAGGGTGCCGGCGGCCGGCGCGGGCAGGCGGCCCGCTGGAACGACCACGAGCCGCACTCAAAGCGCGGCGCGTGTGTCACTGAAGAACCGGCGGCGACCTACTCTCCCGGGCCCGTGAAGGCCAAGTACCATCGGCGCTGTGGGGCTTAACTGCTCTGTTCGGAATGGGAAGAGGTGTTTCCCCCACGCCAAAGCCACCGGAAATTGTTCGAGACCGGTTCCCCGGACCCTCAAAACTACACAGCATGCCAACACCCGGGTATCACAGATCAAAAATATCCGTCAAGCCCTCGACCGATTAGTACCGGTCTCCTGCGCGCATTACTACGCTTACAGATCCGGCCTATCAACCTGGTGGTCTACCAGGGGTCTTACTCCCTCAAGGGGATGGGAGAGCTCATCTCGAGGCCGGCTTCCCGCTTAGATGCCTTCAGCGGTTATCCGATCCGCACGTAGCTAACCTGCGATGCCCTTGGCAGGACAACAGATACACCAGAGGTGCGTTCATCCCGGTCCTCTCGTACTAGGGACGACTCCTCTCAACTCTCCAACGCCCACGGCAGATAGGGACCGAACTGTCTCGCGACGTTCTGAACCCAGCTCGCGTACCGCTTTAATGGGCG
>JBDTMF010000057.1:0-21901 GCA_039934455.1 Solirubrobacteraceae bacterium | reverse complement strand
CCGCGTGCACGCAGCAGTAGTCGAACTCGATGCCCTGGCCGATCCGGTTCGGGCCCGATCCGAGGATCATCACGCTCGGCTTGTCGCCGCGGCGGACCTCGTTGGACGCCGCGCGCTCCCAGGCCGAGTAGTAGTAGGGCGTCTCGGCTTCGAACTCGGCGGCGCAGGTGTCGACGGCGCGGAACGAGCGCACGCCCTGGAAGGGGCCTTCGGGGTCGAGCGCCAGCTCGCGCAGCTCGCGCAGGAACCAGGGGTCGATCGCGGTCCGCGCGTGCACCTCGTCCTCGCTCGCGCCGCGGCGGAACGCCTCGAGCACGAGGTCGAAGCGGTCGGCGCCCGGGGTCTCGAGGCGCGCGAGCAGGTCGCCGTTGGCGGTCACCTCGAGGTCGAGCTCGCGCGAGCGCATCGCTTTCGCGAACGCCTGCTGGAACGTGCGCCCGATCGCCATCGCCTCGCCGACCGACTTCATGTGCGTCGAGAGCCCCTCCTCGGCGCCGGGGAACTTCTCGAACGCGAAGCGCGGCCACTTGACGACGACGTAGTCGATCGTCGGCTCGAACGAGGCGGGTGTGCGCCGGGTGATGTCGTTGGGGATCTCGTCGAGCCGGTAGCCGACGGCGAGCCGCGCGGCGATCTTGGCGATCGGGAAGCCGGTCGCCTTGGACGCGAGCGCGGACGAGCGCGAGACGCGCGGGTTCATCTCGATCACGACGATCTCGTCGGTCGCCGGGTTGACCGCGAACTGGACGTTGGAGCCGCCGGTCTCGACCCCGACCGCGCGGATCACCGCGATCGCCTGGTCGCGCAGCTTCTGGTACTGGCGGTCGGTCAGCGTCTGCTGCGGCGCGACGGTGACCGAGTCGCCGGTGTGCACTCCCATCGGGTCGACGTTCTCGATCGAGCAGACGATCACCACATTGTCCGCGCCGTCACGCATCACCTCGAGCTCGAACTCGCCCCAGCCAAGCACCGACTCGTCGATCAGCACCTGGCCGATCGGCGACGCCGCGAGCCCGCGCGCGACGATCGCCGCGAACTCTTCCTCGGTGCGCGCGATCCCACCGCCGCGGCCGCCGAGCGTGAAGGCCGGGCGGATGATCAGCGGCAGCCCGAACGTGTCCAGCGCGACCTGCGCCTGGGAGAGGTCGGTGGCGATCGTGTTGCGCGCGGTGCGCAGGCCGGCCGACTGCATCGTCGCGTCGAACAGCTCCCGGTCCTCGGCGCGGCAGATCGCCTCGTAGGTCGCGCCGATCAACTCGACGCCGTGGCGCTCGAGCGTGCCGTCCTCGTGCAGCGCCTTGGCGAGGTTCAGCGCGGTCTGGCCGCCGAGCGTCGGCAGCAGCGCGTCGGGGCGCTCGCGCTCGATCACCTGCGTGACCGGCCCGGGGAGCAGCGGCTCGACGTAGGTCGCGGTCGCGAACTCCGGGTCGGTCATGATCGTGGCCGGGTTGGAGTTGACGAGGACGACCTCGTAGCCCTCCTCGAGCAGCACCTTGCAGGCCTGCGCGCCGGAGTAGTCGAACTCCGCCGCCTGCCCGATCACGATCGGCCCCGAGCCGAGGATGAGGATCTTGTGGAGGTCGTCCCGCCTAGGCAAAAGGGTTACCTCCGCGGGGCATCCGGCCCCGCGGTCTGAAGGGGTCGTCCGGCATCCGGCCGGCCGAGTTCCGTCACGAACTCGTCGAACAGGCCGAGCGAGTCGTTCGGACCCGGCCCCGCCTCGGGGTGGTACTGGACGCAGCCGGCCGGGACGTCGAGCAGGCGCAGCCCCTCGACGGTGCCGTCGTAGAGGTTCACGTGGGTCAGCTCGGCCTCGCCGAAGTCCGACTGCAGGCGCGTGCCGGGCTCGCCGCGGACGGCGAAGCCGTGGTTCTGCGAGGTGATCGCGATCCGGTCCGTGCGCAGGTCCTTGACCGGGTGATTGGCACCGCGGTGCCCGAACGGGAGCTTGAACGTCTCGAGGCCGACGGCGCGTGCGAGCAGCTGGTGGCCGAGGCAGATGCCGAACACCGGCTTGACGCCGATCAGGGCGCGGACCGTGTCGACGACGTAGTCGAGCGCGGCGGGGTCGCCGGGGCCGGGGACGAGGAAGATGCCGTCCGGGTCGGCGGCCAGCAGCTCGTCGGCGCTCGTCGTGCAGGGAAACAGCTCGAGCGTCGCGCCGCGCGAGGTGAAGTTGCGGATGATCGAGCGCTTGATGCCGGTGTCGAGCGCGGCGATCCGCGGCCCGTCGCCCTCGCCCTCGACCACGCTGCGCACGGCGACCGTGACCTCGCGGGCGAGGTCGAGCCCGACCATGCTCGGCTCGGCGGCGATCCGCTCGCGCGCCTCGGACTCGCGCATCTCGCCCGGGAACACGCCGCCGCGCATCGCGCCGGCGTCGCGGATGTGGCGGACGAGCGCGCGCGTGTCGACGCCGTCGATGCCCGGGATGCCGGCCGCGCGCAACCAGTCCAGCCACGCCATCTCGGCGCCGGGCGCGTCGGCGCGGTTGACCGCGGCGCGCATGATCGCGGCGCGCGCGTGGATGCGGCCGGACTCCATGCCCGCCCCGCTGACCCCGTAGTTGCCGATGTGCGGGTAGGTGAACGTGATCAGCTGGCGCGCGAAGCTCGGGTCGCTCATCGACTCCTGGTAGCCGGACATCCCGGTCGTGAAGACGACCTCGCCGGTGACCGGCCCGGGCGCCCCGACCGCGTCGCCGTCGAAGCGCGTGCCGTCCTCGAGCAGCACGTATGCGCTCGGCACCCGATCAGCGCTCATGCCGGGCTCCGTCCGTGGTTGGGGTGGACCCGCGGGGTCAGCTTCAAGCCGCGCTCAGGGCGAACGCCCGCTCCCGGTAGGCGACCGCGCCGGCGGCGACGGTCGCGAGCACCCTGCCGCGCAGCGTGCGGCCGGCGAAGCAGCAGTTCTGCGACCGGCTGGCGTAGCCGGCCTCGCCGACCTCCCACTCCGCCGCGAGGTCGATCAGGCACAGGTCGGCGGGCCTGCCGACCGCGATCCGCGGCGGGACCAGGCCGAACAGCGCCGCGCCGGCCGACAGCTTCTCGACCACCAGCGCGAGCGGCAGGACACCCGGGACCACGAGCTCGGTGTGAACGGCGGCGAAGGAGGTCTCGAGCCCGGTGGTGCCCATCGGCGCCTCCTCCCACGGCACCTCCTTCTCCTCCCGCGCGTGCGGCGCGTGGTCGGTGGCGATGCAGTCGATGGTGCCGTCGCGCAGCCCGTCGATGAGCGCCTGGCGGTCGGCCTCGCCGCGCAGCGGGGGGTTCATCTTCAGCCGCGTGTCGAGCGAGGAGGCGAGCACGTCGGCGTCGATCAGCGCGAGGTGGTGCGGCGAGGCCTCGGCCGTGATGCGCACGCCGCGCGCCTTCGCCTCGGCCACCGCGGCGACCGACTCGTGGGCCGACAGGTGCTGGATGTGGATGCGGCCGTGCTCGTAGCCGGCGATCGCGGCGTCGCGGCCGATCGCGGTCGACTCCGAGATCGAGGGGATGCCGGCCAGCCCGAGCCGCGCGGACACCTCGCCCTCGTGCATGACGCCGGCGCCCGAGAGCGACGGGTCCTCCTCGTGCAGGGCGAGCACGCCGCCGCACAGGCGCTGGTACTGCAGCGCCCGCCGCAGCATCGCCGCGCGGTGCACGGGCTTGCCGTCGTCGGTGAAGCCGAGCGCGCCGGTGTCGCGCAGCGCGGCCATCTCGGTCAGCGTGTCCCCCGCGAGCCCGGTGGTGACGGCGGCGAGGAAGCCGACGGGAACCCGCGCCTCGCGGCGGGCGCTCTCGCGCAGCGAGCGCAGCACCGGCACCGAGTCGACCGTCGGGTCGGTGTTGGGCATCGCGATCACCGCGACGAAGCCGCCGGCGGCGGCCGCGCGGGTGCCCGAGTCGAGATCCTCCTTGTGCTCCTGGCCCGGCGTGCGCAGGTGCACGTGCGGGTCGACGAAGCCGGGGAAGAGATGGCGCCCCTCCCCCTCGAGCACCTCCGTGCCGGCGGGCGCCTCGATCGAGCCGGGCGCGCCGATCTCGGCGATCTCGCCACCCCGGACCAGCACGTCGTGGGGAGCGTCGATGCCGGCGCGCGGGTCGAGCACGTAAGCGCCGCGGATCAGCAGCTCGGCGGGCGGCGAGTCGCGGACGATCAGCGGGGCGTGCGGCTGGCCGCCGCTGGATTCCGAGAGGGCCATCACGCGAGCTGCTTGGCCGGCGTGGACGGGACGGGCGTGGGTGTGGCGCGGCCCGCCAGCAGCTCGTAGAGGACCGCCATCCGGACGACGACGCCGGCGGCGACCTGCTGGCCGATCACGGCCTGGGGCGAGTCGATCACCTCGGCCGAGAGCTCGACGCCGCGGTTGACCGGGCCCGGGTGCATGAGCACCTGGCGGGCGCTCAGGCGGCGGCCGTCGATCTGGTAGACGGCGGCGTACTCGCGCAGCGAGGGCACGTAGGAGTCGGTCATGCGCTCGCGCTGCATGCGCAGGGCGTAGACGACGTCGGCCTCGGGCAGCCGGTCGAGCCGGTACTCGACCTCGCAGCCGAGCGCCTCGACCCCGCGCGGGATCAGCGTCGGCGGACCGCAGACGGTCACCTTCGCCCCCAGCTTCGTGAAGGCGAGGATGTTCGAGCGCGCTACGCGTGAGTGGAGGACGTCGCCGACGATCCAGATCGAGAGGCCGTCGAGCGCGCCCAGGCGCTCGCGCAGCGTGTAGACGTCGAGCAGCGCCTGCGTCGGGTGCTCGTGCTTGCCGTCGCCGGCGTTGACGACGGCGGCGTCGGTCCAGCCGGCGATCAGGCCGGCGGCGCCGACGTGCGGGGTGCGCACGACGATCAGGTCGGGCCGGTAGGCCGAGAGCGTCTGCACGGTGTCCTTGAGCGACTCGCCCTTCTCGACGCTCGATCCGCTGGAGACGAAGTTGATGACCTCGGCCGACAGCGTCTTGGCGGCCAGCTCGAAGGACGAGCGGGTGCGCGTGGACGCCTCGTAGAAGAGGTTCAGCACGCGCCGGCCGCGCAGCGCGGGGACCTTCTTGACCTCGCGCTCGGAGACCTCGGTGAAGGACTTGGCGCGGTCGAGGATGCGCTCGATGCCGGGGCGGTCGAGGTCCTCGATGGAGAGCAGGTGCCGCATCAGGCGATGGCCTCCTGGAGGGTCGTGATCGTCACTTCGTCGCGGCCGTCGATCTCCTCGACGCGCACGTTGACGCGCTCGGAGCGGGCGGTCGGGAGGTTCTTGCCGACGTAGTCGGGGCGAATCGGGAGCTCGCGGTGGCCGCGGTCGGCCAGCACGGCGAGCTGGACGCGCGCGGGCCGGCCGTAGTCGAACAGCGCGTCGATGCCGGCGCGCGCGGTGCGGCCGGTGAAGAGCACGTCGTCGACGAGGACGACGGTGTGGTCTTCGAGCCGGAAGGGCAGGTCGGAGGCGTGCACGACCGGGCCGGCGTCGCTGCGGGTCGCGAGATCGTCGCGGTAGAAGGCGATGTCGATGTCGCCGCGGGCGACCTCGATGTCGAGCAGGTCGCTCACGAGCCGGTGCAGGCGCGTGGCGAGATGCGCGCCCCGGCGGTGGATGCCCACCAGTGCGACGTCGCCGTCGGCGTTCTTTTCCACGATCTCATGCGCGATGCGCACGAGGGTGCGGCGGATGTCGTCCTCATCGAGGACGACCTTCTCCTGGGCCATTCGCGTCCTTCCTGGCCTCTCGGGACCGGGTTAAAGGGGATGCGGTGACGAACCTAGCAGCGGGCTTGGACGGCAGGAGTTGGTTCTTGCGCAATGTCCGCCGGCAGCGCGTCGCCCGGACACGGGTCGAGGCCCAGCGCGAGGATCGGCCAGGCCGGCCCGGCGATGAAGATGGCGTCCACCGGGTGTACGAAGTTCATGGCAATAGTTCCCGCGAACTCAGCACACCCGACGATCATCGCCCGAGTGGCCGCTGAGCAGCACGGGGTGGTCACGCGGCTGCAGTTGCTGGCCGCCGGGCTCAACCGCGACGCCGGCCTCCTCAACGCGCTCCGCATCACCGACCAACGCCTCAAACAGAACGCCATAAGGAAGCGCAGCGGCTCCGCCACATCCTGCGCAGCCGCTAGCCGGCGACGGCCTCGATGCGCTCGGCGGCGCGCGCGGTGCCGCTGTGGGCCTGGAGCCGTTTCGAGGTCGCGGCGAGGCGCTCGCGCATCGCGGTGTCGGCGAGCACGCCGTCGACCGCGCCGAGCAGCTCCGCGGGTGCGTGGCCGTAGGTGTCCAGACGCCGCCCGAAGCCCGTCTCCTGGACGCGCTGGGCGTTGTCGTATTGGTCCCAGAACAGCGGTAGCACGACCATCGGGCGGCCGAAGTGCAGGCACTCCGTGACCGTGTTGTTGCCGCCGTGGGTGATGACGGCGTCGACCTGCGGGAGGATCGAGGTCTGCGGCAGGAACTCCTCGCCCGCCATCGTCTCGGGTATCCGCAGCAGCTCGTGCTGCGGGCCCTTGGAGACGATCACGCGGTAGGGCGCCTCTGCAAGCGTGTCGACGAGCCGCTGCATCAGCTCGACGTCGGCCGAGCCCAGCGAGCCGAGCGAGAGGTAGACGAGCGGCCCCTCGCGCTCGGCCAGGACGGGCGCCAGCTCCCACGGCGCGTCGGTCGCGCGCACGCTCGACTGCAGGTTGAGCCAATGGTCGCCGAGCGGGCGGCGGCGGGGGTAGTCGGCCTCGTCGGGATACAGCGTGAGGTTCAGCCAGGGGGACTCGTACATGAACTCGAGGTCGGGCAGCGGGCCGGCGCCGCGCTCCTCGCACAGCGCGGAGAAGGCCGCGTGCATCTCGCCGTGCGTGCGCCGGTATTCCTCCCAGTAGGCCTCCCACTGCGAGCGGTCGTCGATCGCGTAGCCGCAGAACGGCGGCGGCACGTCGGGGTCGCGGACCTCGGTCGGGTTGCAGGACACGATCCGCACCCACGGCCGCCCGCAGGCGGGCAGCGCGGGGAAGGCGACGACGTTGTCCTCGACGATCACGTCCGGCCGCAGCTCGTCGATGATCTCGCGCAGGCGATCGTCGACGTAGGCGGCGCCGTCGATCAGCGCCTGGAAGGTCGGGGCGATGAAGGCGCCGAGCTGCTCGATCGTGCGCGTGCGGAACACCGGCGCGGTGTCGCGGATGAACTCCTTCCAGAACTGCCCTGGCACCTCGGGCGTCTCGGGCGGCGGCGCGAGCCGCATCAGGCGCTCCTCGAAGCCCTGGGCCTCGAGCGTGCCGGCGAACGACTCCTCGATGATGAACACGACGCGGTGGCCGCGGCGGCGCAGGACGTCGCCGATCCCGACGCAGTTGTTGGTCGGCCCGTAAGCTCCCTCTGGGAAGAACGCGATCGTGCTCATGACGGTGCCGGAGCATCCTCCTTGACGAGATGCGGCTCGCCGCGCTCGGGGAACGGGACCTCGATCGAGTCGAAGTCGCGGGGAACGATCGTGTCGGCGAAGACCGCGCGCGCCTCGTCGCGGACGTCGCGCGGGAAGTAGCGCGTGGAGAGGTGGGTCAGCGCGAGCAGGCGGACCTCCGCGGTGCTCGCGATCTCGGCCGCCTGGCGGGCGGTCGAGTGGCCGGTCTCGCGCGCGCGCTCGCGCTCGTCCTCGAGGAACGTCGCCTCGTGCACGAGCACGTCGGCGCGGTGGGCGAAGACCTCGGTCGCCTGGCAGGGAGCGGTGTCACCGGAGATCACGATGCGGCGGCCCGGGCGCGGCTCGCCCACGACCTGCTCAGGGCCGACGCCGTCGACGGTCTCGCCGTGCTGGAGGCGGCCGAAGTCGGGGCCTGGCCGGACCCCGAGCCGCGCGGCGGCCTCGGCGTCGAAGCGGCCGGGGCGGTCGTGCTCGACGAAGGCGTAGCCGTAGGCGGGGAGGCGGTGCTCGACCGGGAACGGCGCGACGACGTAGCCGTCGAAGGCGACCTCCTCATGCGGGTCGAGCTCCTCGAGCGCGAGCGGGTAGCTCACCCTCCCCCACGCGGGGCGCATCGCGTTCATCAGCGGCCTCAGGCCGGGCGGGCCGTAGATGGTCAGCGGCCGCTCGCGTCCGCGCAGGTCGAACGTCTTGAGCGTCCCGAGCAGTCCGAGCCAGTGGTCGAGGTGGTAGTGGGTGATGAAGATCGCGTCGAGCTCGGGCAGGCCGATCGAGCGCAGCAGCTGCCGCTGGGTGCCCTCGCCGCAGTCGAACAGCAGCCGGTCGCCGCCCGCGCGCAGCAGCAGCGCCGGGAGGCCGCGCCGCGCGGTCGGGACGGAGCCCGCGGTGCCGGCGAAGAAGAGCGAGAGGTCCATGGGTCGGCCGAGCCTAGAGCGACAGCAGCTCGAAGCGCGGGCGGCCGCCCACGATCGTGGCGATCCCCATCGTGTGCGCCGGCGCGCCGCGGCGCTCGGTCGGCGAGCCCGGGTTGAAGAGCTGGAAGCCGTCGTCCGCTTGCTCGTGCAGCGGCAGGTGCGAGTGGCCGAACACCACCGCGTCGGCGTCCTTGAAGCGCGCCCGCATCCGGTTGAGCCGCCCGGTGCGCTGCCCAGCGTCGTGGATCATCGCGATCCGCGCGCCCGCGCACTCGACCACGCGCGCCGCCGGGAGCATCCGCCGCAGCTCGTCGTCATCGACGTTGCCGTGGATCCCGTGCAGCGGCGGCCCGAGCGCCTCGAGCATCCGCAGGACCTCCACGCGCATGAAGTCGCCGGCGTGGAGGATCGCGTCGGCCGCGCGCAGCTCGGCCACGCAGGCGGCCGGCAGCCCGCGCGACCCGCGGGGCATGTGGGTGTCGGAGATGATCGCGAGGCGCACGAGCCCAACGGTAAGCTGCCGTGAGCTCAGGCGCCCGTAGCTCAGTGGATAGAGCGCTGCCCTCCGGAGGCAGAAGTCGCAGGTTCGAATCCTGCCGGGCGCGTGCGTTCCGTCCGACTACCGACGTAGCGTCGCCGGCGTGGCCGTCCTCAGCCTGTGCCCGAGCTGTGGATCGCATCTCCTCCAGCCGTTGCGCTGGGAGCCCAAAGGCGACGAGGAGGTGACGGTCGACCTGCGGTGCCCGGAGTGCCTGACCTGGATGCAGGGCTGCTTCTCCCAAGCCGACATGAAGGAGCTCGACCGCCTCCAGACCGCCGGGCGGGAGGAGATCCAGAGCGCCTACGAGGTCCAGGTCGCCGAGGCGATGGAGGCGCTGATCGCCTGCCTCCAGGCCGCGCTCGCGCTCGACCTCGTCGGGCCCGACGACTTCGCGCCGCGCCCGCTGCGCAAGCTGCCGCGGGCCGCTTAGGCGCCGCCCGCGACCGCCGGCAGGATCGTCACCTCGTCGCTCTCGCCCACCTCGGTGTCAAGGCCGTCGAGGAAGCGGATGTCCTCGCCGCGCAGGTAGACGTTGACGAAGCGCCGCAGGCCGCCGTCGGAGTCGGAGAGCCGCTCGCGCAGCTCGCCGTGCTCGGCGTAGAGCGCCTCCAGCACCTCGCCGACCGTCGCCCCGGAGGCCTGCGCCTCCGTGGCGCCGCCGGCGGCGTCGCGCAGCTGCGTGGGGAGCTTGACCTTCGCCATCACGCGACCGCCTCGACCAGGAACCTCTCGTCGAACGCCTCGACGTTCGGCTCGATCTCGTTGACCGCGAACGTTCCGCGGACCGCGTCGATCGTCTTCAGGCCGTCGCCGGTGATGGCGAGCACGACGCGCTCGGAGGGGTCGATGTCGCCGCGCGCGGCGAGCTTCGCCAGCGTCGCGGTGGTGACGCCGCCGGCGGTCTCGGTGAAGATGCCGGTCGTCTCGGCCAGCAGGCGGATGCCGGCGCGGATCTCGTCGTCGCTGACCGAGTCGACGCCGCCGCCGGTCTTCTGGGCGAGCTCGACCGCGTACGGGCCGTCGGCGGGGTTGCCGATCGCCAGCGACTTCGCGATCGTGTCGGGCTTGACCGGGCGGCAGACGGCGGTGCCGGCGGCGTACGCCTGGGCGACCGGCGAGCAGCCTTCGGCCTGGGCGCCGTTCATCTTCGGCAGCTCGCCCTCGAGCAGCCCGCAGTCGATCCACTCCTCGAACGCCCGCGCGATCTTGGTGAACAGCGAGCCCGACGCGACGGGCGCGACGACACGGTCGGGGAGCTCCCAGCCCAGCTGCTCGGCGACCTCGAACCCCAGGGTCTTCGAGCCCTCGGCGTAGTAGGGCCGGACGTTGACGTTGACGAAGGCCCAGTCGGCGCGGTCGCCGGCGAGCTCCGTGCAGAGCCGGTTGACGGCGTCGTAGTTGCCTTTGACCGCGACCACGGTCGCCCCGTAGGCGCCGGTGGCGAGGATCTTCGCCTCCTCGAGATCGGCCGGGATCAGCACGTAAGCCGGCAGCCCGGCGGCGGCGGCATGCGCGGCGACCGCGTTGGCGAGGTTGCCGGTCGACGCACACGCGATCGTCTCGAAGCCGAGCTCCTGGGCGCGAGCCAGCGCGACGGAGACGACGCGGTCCTTGAAGGAGTGCGTCGGGTTGGCGGTCTCGTTCTTCACCCAGACCTCGCCGAGGCCGAGCCGCTCGGCGAGGCGGTCGGCCCTCACCAGCGGCGTCCACCCGGTCGGGAGGGCGGAGCGCGCGGTGCCCTCCAGGGGCAGGAAGTCCGCGTAGCGCCAGAGCGTGTGCGGGCCTGCCTGGATGCGGCGCTTGAGCTCCTCGGGGCTCGAGGTGGGCGGCGAGTAGGCGACCTCCAGCGGCCCGAAGCAACGTTCACAGACGTAGCGCGCCTCGAGGGGATAGGTGGTCTGGCACTCCTTGCACTTCAGGGCATCTGCCGGCATTGGGTGAACCTCCGCCCGGGTTGAGGCGGTGGAGGCGTTGCCCGGGGAGCGTGCCCTTCACCGCATCTCCCAGGCCATCGTCTTGGGGCCTGATTGGAATTGCCACCGTTTCCACTGCGGACAGTGGAATGGTTGGCGGGGGCTCATAGGGCCAGTCCCTCCCCCCCTCTGGATGCGTACTGCTATGTGCCGCTGAAGCCTATCGTAAGATCTTGCGGACGATGCCGGCGACCGACGATCCGCTCAGTCCGCGCTATGCCCAACCTGCCCAAGCCCAGGATCGGTCGTCGCAGCGCGCGTTCACGCGGGCAGTCGGTCCCCACCCCGCCTGAGCGCGAGGAGGCCCGCGCCGAGATCGTCGAGGCGCCCGGGCTGCGCTGGATCAACATCGAGCGCCCGCGGCCGGCCGACCAGGCGTGGCTCGAGGAGCGCTTCGACTTCCACGCGCTCGACTACGAGGACGTCTTCTCGCGCAACCAGCGCCCGAAGGTCGACGAGTACGACGACTACATGTTCATCGTGCTCCACTTCCCGCGCTACGACAAGGCCGTCGCGCGGCTGAACGCGGCCGAGGTCGACATCTTCGTTGGCCCCGACTACCTGATCACGCTGCCCAACGAGCACCTGCAGCCGATCTCCTATCTGTTCGACCGCGTGCGGGCGAGCGAGGAGCTGCGCGAGAGCCTGTTCTCCAAGGGCGCCGGCTACCTGCTCTACAAGATCGTCGACGACGCGGTCGACGCCTCGTTCCCGATGCTGCGCAAGATGGGCAACAAGCTCGAGCGCATCGAGCAGGACATCTTCGAGGACGAGCAGGCCGAGGTCGTGCGCGACATCTCCAACGTCAAGCAGGAGATCATCAACTTCCGCAAGGTCATCCGCCCGCAGCGCGCCGCCTTCCGCGACCTCGAGCGCACGAAGACCCGCTACATCGCCGACGACCTCGACATCTACTTCGACGACATCGTCGACGCCTCCGAGCGCATCTGGGACATGCTCGAGAACTACAAGGAGGTGGTGGAGGCGCTCGAGGAGACCAACGAGTCGGCGATCTCCCACCGCTCCAACGAGATCTTCCGCATCCTCACCGCCTTCTCGGTGATGTTCCTGCCGCTGACGCTGATCGCCTCGATCTGGGGGATGAACGTCCACGTCCCCGGCGAGCAGGACACGACGGCCTTCTACGTGGTGCTCGCGTTCATGGTCGTCGTCCTCGGCGGCATGATCGCCTACTTCCGCAAGCGCGGATTTCTCTAGTGGGTCTTCTCGTGACGCCGGTCTCTCGGGTGGACCGTTGCGGGAAGGCCCACTAAGTGATCGAGACGGGCGCGGCATTGGAGCGCCTCGCCGAGGTGGCCGCGCTCGAGCGCTCGCCGCGGGCTCGGCGCATGCTGGTGATCGTCAACCCGTACGCGACGACGATGTCGGACCGCATCAAGAGCCTCGTCGTCTACGCCCTGCAGGGCCGCTACGACGTCCACGCGGTCGACACCAAGGCAAAGGGCCACGCGATCGAGCTGTGCCGCGAGGCCGCGCACGAGGGCTACGACGTCGTCGTCGCCTTCGGCGGCGACGGGACGGTCAACGAGGCCGCCAACGGCCTCGCCGGCTCCCCCACCCCGCTCACGGTCCTGCCCGGCGGGGCCACCAACGTCTACTGCCGCATGCTCGGCATCCCCGCGGACGTGGTCGACGCCACCGAGCACCTGCTCGGGCTCGCCGACGACTGGCGCGAGCGGCGGGTCGACCTCGGCCGGCTCGATGACCGCCGCTTCACCTTCTCGGCCGGCATGGGCCTCGATGCCAGCGTGGTCGAGCGGGTCGACCGCAACCCGCGCCTGAAGGCGCGCTTCGGGCCGTGGTACTTCGCGCAGTCTGCGATCCGCACCTTCCTCGAGCGCTACATCGTGCGCCCGCCGCGGCTCGAGGTCGAGGTCGACGGCAGGAAGATCCGCGGGGTCAGCGCCTTCGTCCAGAACGGCGACCTTTACACGTACTTCCAGAGCACTCCGATCCACATCGCGGGCGACTCGCAGCTCGACTCGGGTGACTTTTCCGGCGCCGTGCTCACCCGCGCGAGCGCGATCGACCTCCCCACGGTCATGTTCCGCGCGCTGTCCCAGCGCGCGGAGGTCGGCCGCCACCGCCGCGTGACGCCGTTCAGCGGCGTGCACGAGGTGCGGGTGCGCTCGCTCGACGGCCGGCCCGTCCCGGTGCAGGTCGACGGCGACCACGTCGCCGACGAGGTCGACGTGTGCTTCACGGTCGAGCCGAGGGCGCTGGGCATCATCAGCTGAGCGCTGCCTCCGGGGCAAGGGACGAAAGACCGGTTGCGTTCGGGTGGCGCGGTCGGCGAGGATCGCTCGATGCTGACCAGAACATGGAAGTTCACAGTGATGGCCGTGCTGCTCCTCGGTGCCGCCGCGCCGGCCGCGGCCGCCGACCGGGCCACCGCCCTCAAGCGCGAGCTCGGTCCGGGCGTGCGGGTGGCCGAGCACCGCGACACGGGCCTCGTGCGCTTTGTCGGCACCGCCGCCGGCCGGCCGATCGCGCGGCCCCGCGGGGTCAGCGCCTCCGCCGCGCCGAGCGTCGCGGCGCGCGCGTTCCTCGGCCGGCACGGCGACGCCTTCGGGATCCGCGACCAGGCCCGCGACCTTCGCGTGACGGCGAGCGACCGCGGCGCCCGGGGCTCGACCGTCCGCTTCCAGCAGCTTCACGACGACGTGCCCGTGCTGGGCGGCGAGCTGGTCGTGAACCTCGACGGCGATCGCAACGTGCGCTCGGCGAGCGGCGAGGCGCTGGCCGGCGGCGTGGCCACGACGCCTCAGCTCGGATCGGGCGCCGCCCGCGACGCCGCACTCGCGGCGACGGCCAAGCAGCACGGCGTGCTCGCCGCCCGCCTGAGCGCCGACATCCCCAGCCTCTGGATCTACGACGCCGGGATCCTCGGCGGCCCCGGACCGTCAGGGCCGGTGCTGGTGTGGCGCGTCGAGGTCAAGGGCCGCTCTGCCCTGCCGATCGACGACCTCGTGCTCATCGACGCCCGGCTCGGCGCGGTGGCGCTGCAGATCGACCAGGTCGAGCATGCGAAGACCCGCTCCGTCTGCGACGCCGGGAACGCGACATCGGACGTGCCGTGCACCGCTCCGGCACGCAGCGAGGGCGATCCCGCCGTCGCGCTCACGGACGTCAACCTCGCCTATGACTACGCGGGCGACACCTACGACTTCTACGCCGGCCTGGGCCGCGACAGCCTCGACGACGAGGGCCTGCCGTTGAAGTCGACCGTCCGCTATTGCCACCCGAGCTACGCCTGCCCCTACGCGAACGCGTTCTGGAGCTCGGGCGAGCAGCAGATGGTCTACGGAGCCGGCTACGCGACAGCCGACGACGTGGTCGGCCACGAGCTGACCCACGGCGTCACCGACTTCACGAGCCACCTCTTCTACTTCTACCAGTCGGGCGCGATCAACGAATCGCTCTCCGACGTGATGGGTGAGCTGATCGACCAGACCAACGGCGCCGGCGACGACAGCGCCGGGGCGAAGTGGAAGCTGGGCGAGGACCTGCCCGGCGGGGGCGCGATCCGCGACATGGCGGACCCGCCCGCCTTCGGCAACCCCGACTCGATGACGAGCCCCGAGTACGCGACCTCCACGGCCGACAACGGCGGCGTCCACGACAACAGCGGCGTCAACAACAAGGCCGCGTTCCTCATGACCGACGGCGGGACGTTCAACGGCCGCACGGTGACGGGCCTCGGCACCGCCAAGGTCGCCCGGATCTACTACCGGGTCGACGCGTCGCTGCTGACGTCGGCGAGCGACTACGCCGACCTCGGCAGCGCGCTGCAGCAGGCCTGCGCGGACCTAGTCGGCACGGCCGGCATCACGACGGCCGACTGCGCCGAGGTGGCGGATGCCGTGGCGGCGGTCGAGATGGGCACCCCGCCACCCGCCGCGCCGACCCGCGAGGCGCCGGTGTGCGCCAGCGGGCTGATCCCGACCGACCTCTTCGCCGACGATCTCGAGAACCCCGCGAGCGGGAACTGGACCGCGCAGAACGGCTGGTACAACCCGCAGAACCCCAACCCGTACGGCTTCGACGCGACCTACGCGACGAGCGGGTCGACGAACTTCTGGGGCTACGGCGCGGCGGGGAGCGACATCTCGATCGCGATGAACCACAGCGTGGCGATCCCCGGCGGAGCCCCGGCGTACCTGCGCTTCAACCACGCCTACTTCTTCGAGGGCAGCGCGAGCTTCGCCTACGACGGCGGCATGCTCGAGTACAGCGTGAACAACGGCGCGACCTACAACGACATCGGGTCGCTCCTGACCAGCGGCGGCTACAACGGCGTGCTCGTCTCAGGCAACCCGCAGGCAGGACGCGCCGCGTTCGCGGGGCGGAGCAACGGCTACGGCGCGAGCCGGGCCACGTTGAGCTCGCTCGCCGGCAAGAGCGTGCGCTTCCGCTTCCGCATCGCCAAGGACTCCTCCGGTGCCGATTACGGCTGGTTCGTGGATGACGTGCGCGTCTACACCTGCTCGCCGCCTCCGCCGCCCGACGCCGACGGCGACGGCGTGCCCGACGCGAGCGATGCCTGTCCCTCCGTGCCGGCGACGACCCCGAACGGCTGCCCGCCCGCTGCGCCTGGCAACGGCGGCGGTGGCAGCACGACAGGCGGCGGTGGCTCGCCCGGCGGCGGCGGCTCGCCCGGCGGCGGAACGCTCGGCAGCACCACCGGTGGCAGCACCACCGTGCCCAACCTGAAGAGCGTCAAGCTCGGCTCCTGCCGGCTCAGCGGCAAGGGCCGGCGTGCGCGCCTGAAGTGCAGCTTCAAGCGCTTCGGCGCCATCACGAAGGTGAGCGTCAAGGTGACCCGCAAGGGCCGCGTCGTCGCGCGCGGGTCGGGCAGGCCGAGCGGCAAGGGGCTCGTGTCGATCAAGCCGCGCAAGCGGCTGGCCAAGGGCAGCTACCAGCTGACGATGAAGCTCACCGGCGGCGGCGCGACGCGGACGCTGAAGGCGAAGCTGAAGGTCCGTTAGCCGCCGGTCGGCGTGACGCGGTAGGCGTCGAAGACCGCGTCGATCGAGCGCAGCCGGTTGATGGCGCCCTTGAGCGCCTGCGTGTCGCCGACCTCGACGACGAAGCGGTTCTTGACCATCGGGTGCGAGACGATGCAGCGGGCCTCGACGATGTTGATGCCGGCCTCCGCGAACGTGCGCGAGAGATCCTCGAGCAGGCGGTGGCGGTCCCAGGCGTCGACCTGGAGCTCGACCTTGAAGGACGTCTCGTTCTCCCCGTCCCATGAGACGGGCACGAAGCGCTCCGGGTCCTTGCGCAGGGCGGCGACGTTGGGGCAGTCCTCGCGGTGGATCGTGATCCCGCGGCCGAGCGAGACGTAGCCGAGGATCGGATCGCCCGAGACGGGGCGGCAGCACTTGGCCAGGCGCAGCGGGACGTCGGCGACGCCCTCGACCTGGATCCCGTACTTCGAGGAGCTCGACTCCGGGCGGCGGTGGGCGGTGCGGCGCTGGTCGAGCAGGGTGTCGGCGGCGGACGGCTCCTCGACACCGGACTCCCCCTGCTTGAGGCGCTGCATGACCTTGTTGACGACGACCTTGGGCGAGATCTTGGCCCCGCCGAGGGCGATGTAGAAGTCGTCGGCCTTCTTGAAGCCCATCTCGCGGATCACGTCCGCGAGCAGCGGCGAGCCGGTCAGCTTCTGCGCCGGCAGCCCGGCCTTGTGGAGGTGCTCCTGGAGCAGCTGGCGGCCGGTGTGCTCGGAGTCCTCGCGCGACTCGGCCTTGAACCAGGCGCGGATCTTGTTGCGGGCGCGGGTGGTCTTGACGACCGCGAGCCAGTCGCGCGACGGGCCGCGCTCGCGCTTGGAGGTCAGGACCTCGACGATGTCGCCCGACTGCAGCTCGTAGTGCAGCGGCACGATCTTGCCGTTGACCTTCGCGCCGACGCAGCGGTGGCCGACGTCGGTGTGGACCTCGTAGGCGAAGTCCAGCGGCGTCGCGCCCGCGGCGAGCGACTTGACCTCGCCCTTCGGCGTGAACACGAAGACCTCGTCCTCGACCAGCTCGCCGCGCAGCGAGTCGGTGAACTCCTTCGGGTCCTCGACGTCCTGCTGCCAGTCGAGCAGGCCCTTGAGCCACTTGAGCTTCGTGTCGGTCGGCTCGAGCATGCCGTTCTTGCTGCGCTTGCCCTCCTTGTAGCTCCAGTGCGCGGCGACGCCGTACTCGGCCGTCTCATGCATGTCGCCGGTGCGGATCTGGATCTCCAGCGGCCGCCCCTCGGGCCCGATCACCGTGGTGTGGAGCGCCTGGTACATGTTGAACTTCGGCATCGCCACCATGTCCTTGAAGCGGCCGGGAAGCGGCTTCCAGAGCGAGTGGATGACGCCGACGGCGCCGTAGCAGTCCTTCACGGACTCGACGATCACGCGCATCGCCGTGAGGTCGTAGATCTCGTTGAACTCGCGGCCCTTGCGGGTCATCTTCGAGTAGATCGAGTAGAAGTGCTTGGCGCGGCCGGAGATCTCGGCGTGGATGCCGAGCGCCTCCAGCTCCTTGGCGAGGTAGCCGCCGGCCTTGGCGACGTACCGTTCGCGCTCCTCGCGCTGCTGGTTGACGAGGCCCTTGATCTCCGTGTACTTGCGCGGGTGCAGGGTCGAGAACGCGAGGTCCTCGAGCTCCCACTTGATGGCGTGGATGCCGAGGCGGTGGGCGAGCGGCGCGTAGATCTCCAGGGTCTCCTTGGCCTTGTCGATCTGCTTCTGCTTCGGCATCGCCTCGAGGGTGCGCATGTTGTGCAGGCGGTCGGCGAGCTTGATCAGGATGACCCGGATGTCCGTGGCCATCGCGACCATCATCTTGCGGTAGTTCTCGGCCTGCGCCTCGTCGCGCGACTGGAACGTGATCCCGGTCAGCTTGGTCACGCCGTCGACGAGGCCGGAGACCTCCTCGCCGAAGGCTGCGTGGACCTCCTCCAGCGAGGCGCTCGTGTCCTCGACGGTGTCGTGCAGCAGGGCGGCGCACAGCGTCTCGGTGTCGAGGCGCATGCCCGCGCAGATCTTGGCGACGCCGACCGGATGGGTGATGAAGTCCTCGCCGGACTGCCGGCGCTGGTCGGCGTGGTGCTCGCACGCGAACACGAACGCGCGGACGACGGCGTCGCGGTCCACGGTCTGGGCGACCTCGTCGGCGTGCTCCTCGACGATCGCGAACAGGTCGCCGAGCAGCTCGCGCTCGAGCGCGGTCAGGTCCGACGGCGCCTGGAGCGCGGCGACCGTGGCCTCCGCCCGGTCGACCGGGCGGTGAGAGGCAACGCTGACGCCGGGCTGGCCCCCTGTGCCCGACGACGACGGAGTCATCAGGTGGGCATTCGCCCCCGCGGGGGGCGTCTGGCTGCCGGTCAGGCTGCTGCTCTCAGTGTGCTGCTCGCCAGGTATCGGAGTCCGTCCTCAAGTCGCTGCTGGTAGGCCCGGTAGGCCGCCGACCGCTCGAGCTCGGTGCGCTCGGGCGCTTCGGCCACCGTGAGAGCCGGCCCCTCTCGCTCGAGGACCACGAGGTCCAGCTCGGCGAGGACCCGTACCAGCCGTCCCGCGAGTCCCGCGGACCGAGGCTGGGCGCCGTCTCCGGAGAGCATCGCCTCGCAGACCTCCCCGCTCGCTCCGCCTGCCTCGCGCAGAGCGCGGTAGACGGCGGCGAGTGGGGCGCGCAGGGCGTAGTCCCATTCATGTATTCGTCGGGCAAAGCCTAGCTCAGCGGCGCCCCACGCCAGGTGGGTCCAGCCCGCTCCAGGCAGATGTTCGAGCAGCGCGCGCCGCTGGGCGTGCGCGGGCGGGTCCAGCGCGACGACATGCGGGAACGCCCGGGCCAGGCCGGGGTCGTCCTCCAGCGCGGTCCACGACGTCAGCGCGAAGCCCCCGACCCGGCCGCTGAGCGCCCGCGCGCGGTGCGGCGCGTGGGCGGCGACCACAAGCACCGCCTCCCCGCTCGCGACGAGATCACCGATGAGACCCGCCATGCCGATGCCGTGGTTCTCCCTCAAGCGCCGTATCGCCGTGGCAGGGACCCGCATGGTCGAGTCCGCCCTGGGCGCCCCTAGATCGCGACCGAGTTCCCGGAGCACACCCTCTCGCCAGGCGGGCTCCCCGATGATCTCGATCGGCTTGGGGGCGGCGGCCTGGGCGCAGCGGAGGATGAGTCGGGGCTCGGTGGTGCCGTTGTAGCGGTTGGCCTCGAGGCGGACGGCGGCGTCGACGGGCTCGCCGGGGGCGGCCGGGAGCGAGCTGCCGGCGCCGAAGAGCACGCAACGCGAGCGGGCGCCGCCGGCTGCGAGCGAGAAGGCGACGTGGCGACCCTCCCCCATCGGCCGCGGATCGTCGAGCAGCGCGGCGGGAACGAGCAGGGAGACGGCGGGGTTGCCCGAGCCGAACGGCTTGAGGCGCTCGAGCTCCTCCGCGAGCTCGAGGCGGAGGGTGTCACCCGGAGCGACCGCGTCGACGCGCTCGGTCACCACGAGGTCGGCCGGGGTGAGTGTGCGGGCGGCGTGGGCGACGAACGCCTCGCGGAAGCGGTCGACGCGGTTGCGGGCGATCGTCAGGCCGGCGGCGGCGCGGTGGCCGCCGTGGCGAAGCAGCTCGTCGGCGCCGGCCTCGAGCCCGGCGAGCAGGTCGAAGCCGGGGATCGAGCGGCCCGACCCGCTCCCCTCGTCCCCGTCGAGCGCGATCAGCACCGTCGGGCGGTAGTGGCGCTCGGCGATGCGGGCGGCGACGATGCCTATCACGCCCGGGTGCCAGCCCTCGCCCGCGAGCACGTGGGCGGGCGCGCCGGGGCTGCTCTGCTCGGCCAGCAGTGCCTCGGCCTCGAAGCGGATCCGGGTCTCGACGTCGCGGCGCTCGGAGTTGATGGCGTCGAGCTCGGCGGCGATCGCGCGCGCCCGCTCGGGGTCGGCGGTCAGCAGCAGCTCGAGGCCGGCGTCGGCGCGGCCGAGGCGGCCGGCGGCGTTCAGCCGCGGCCCGAGGCGGAAGCCGATCGCGCTCTCGTCGACGGCGCTCGGGTCGACGCGGGCCACGTCCATCAGCGCGCGCAGCCCCGGCTTGCGGGTGCCCGCGAGCTTGCGCAGGCCCGCGCGAACGAGCCGGCGGTTCTCACCGGTGAGCGAGACGACGTCGGCCACGGTGGCGAGCGCGACGAGGTCGAGGTCCTCGTCGGCGGCCACCGGATCCTCTCCCGCCGCCTGGAGCAGCGCCTGGGCGAGCTTGTAGGCGACGCCTGCCGCGCACAGGTCCGGGCACGGGTAGCCGCCGAGGCGCGGGTGCACGATCGTCGCATCGGGCAGCGAGCCGTCGGCGCGCGGCGTGTGGTGGTCGGTCACCACGACGTCCATCCCGGCCGCCTTCGCCGCGGCGACCTCGGCCACCGCCGTGATCGCGCAGTCGACGGTCACCAGCAGGTCGGTCCCGCGCGCGGCGAGCCGCTCGACCGTCGTGGCGGCGAGGCCGTACCCGTCGTCGATACGGCTGGGCAGGTACCAGTCCACGTCGGCGCCGAGCGTCCGCAGGGCGCGGACGAGGATCGCGGTCGAGCAGATCCCGTCCACGTCGTAGTCGCCGTGGACCGTGATCCGCGAGCGCCGCGCGATGTGCCCGATGATCACGCCCGCGCCGTCGCGCAGGCCACCGAAAGCATCGAGCGGATGCGCGTCCTCGGCGGCGAGGAAGCGCTCCGCCGCCGCAGGATCGCCCAGGCCGCGGCGCACGAGCACCTGGGCGAGCACGTGCGAGATCCCCAGCTCGCGGCCGAGATGCTCGGCCGCGGCGAAGTCGTAGGGGGCGATCTCGAAGCGGGCATCCTGGCGGCGCACGGCCGTGACGCTAGGGCCGCGGGAGGACGGAAACCGCGCGCCGGGGCGAAGCCGGTGACGAGCCCCCGGGGCGCGGCAGTGGAGATCGGGCGCTGACCCGATGCGCCCGGGGCGCATCCGCGCCGACGCTGGTGGCATGAAGACCAAGACAGGGCGCTTCGAGCGCACCCATCGATTCGTCCAGACGCGGCGTGGCGCGCGCGCTGAGCTGCTCGCGCTGCGCTACGAGCTCGAGCTTCTCGACGAGGCCCTCCGGGCGGCTCCGGCGCCAGCCTCCGCCCGCGTCGCGCTCGACCTCGCGTTCACCCGCCTGCGCGCGGGCGAGCGAACCTGGCTGGAGGCGCACGGGCCCGCCGATCTGCCCCTGATCGTCACGCAGATCGATGCTTCAAGGGACGCCCTCGAGGCCTCGGTGGCGGCGCGCGCCGGCACGCAGGGCGCGAACGCCTAGATGGTCATGGGAGGACCAGACGGGCACAATTGCCCGGACGATGCCATTTGCCGGAAAATTGGGTATGGGGGCCGGGATGCCATGAGCAGCGACGCCCCCAGCACACGCCGTTTCGCCCCTTCGCCCAAGGAGGATCTGGTCCACGAGATCGACCGCCTCGGCGTCGAGCTGGACCAGGCCGCCGGGGCGACCGGGTCGGGGCGGGTGCCGATCTCGGCGCGGGCCGACTTCCTGCGCGCGCAGGCCGCGCACCAGCGCGCGGTGGTCATCTGGACGGCCGCGGGCGCGGAGCACCAGCTGACCGCGGCGCGCGAGGCGCTCGAGCTGTGCCGCGACGCGCTCGGGTCGATGCGCGAGCGGCTGCGGCGCTGACCGCCGACCGTGGGCTCAGCGGAGCTCGCTTGTGCGCGCCGCGGGCGAGCGCCTCGACGTCCAGCGGTTGCGCGTACTCCCGGTCGATCCGGTCGCGGACGCGACGCAGCCACGCGAGGTCGCGCAGGTGCTGGGCCGCCGCGGGTCTGCTGGTCACCGCGAGATCGTGCCACACACGGCTGGATGTGTCCGCGAGTCAGCTGCCGACGTAGGCCGCGAGGTGTTCGCCGGTGAGGGTGGAGCGGCCGGCGACGAGGTCGGCGGGCGTGCCCTCGAAGACGATCCGGCCGCCGTCGTGGCCGGCGCCGGGGCCGAGGTCGATGATCCAGTCGGCGTGCGCCATGACCGCCTGGTGGTGCGCGATGACGATGACCGACCTGCCGGAGTCGACGAGCCGGTCGAGCAGGCCGAGCAGCTGCTCGACGTCGGCGAG